>NZ_PDYP01000008.1:0-131188 GCF_002743115.1 Sporosarcina sp. P17b
GGTGACTAAATTTTATCAGAAGGTATCCTTTTTTTCTTCCTAAAATTAAAAAATCCTATATAAAAAAGAACGGACCCCATAAACTTCAATGGGTCCGTTCTTTTTCGATTTCAAGGAGGGTTTTGTCCCAGCCTCTTTTTATATTCCAGTAAAAAGGTAAGAGCGCGTTGCCTGTTTGAATGATCGTGCAGCAGCCACAGAGGGCTCATATACTGGATTGATATACTATAATCCAGGAACAACGATACAGGCCAATGCGTAGATGCTGACACACGAGCGGTGTGTATAACGAGAATCAAACGTAACAAATTAATATAATGTGATTTGAATTGTATAGTAGTATGAGGAAGTTCTATATCTATACTTTACAAAATGGCTTTAAACATCCTTCGATATTCAGTGATTGAATTACAACAACTTTCTTATTTTAATTAATCGAGTTTGCTAGTAAAGTGTAAAGAAGTACTTTATTCATTTCCTTTATTGAATGCTTTAAGTGTTTCGTAATCCTTAACTGTATCGACATCGAAAACTAGTCTTTTGTCGTTACAATTTAGAAGCTTTCCTTGTTGGAGAAAGTCACCTTTTAAAATTGCTCGCGCTCCCTTATCTCCGCGTAACTTTAAAAGTTCAGGGTACATGTAGGCAGAAAATAGAACGGGGGGCATAGTGACTTGTTTGGATGTAGTGGCTACAAATCTGCAGTCGGGCTTTTCACTCATACAAGTAATCATTTCAGAAAGCATTTGAACCGTTATAAATGGTTGGTCGGCTAGCATGACGAGTACGCCATCAGCATGTCGTTCTTGTGCGTGTTGAATACCGCAGCGCAAGGATTCAGATTGGCCTTCATTTGAAGTAGGACATTGAATGATTGTGCATTTAGCGTTGGATTTCATATGTGAAGGAATCCATTCTGTGTCATCTATGTCTTTAGTAATTACAAAAATTTCATCCAGTGGAGAATTTAATGCAGTTTCCAGTGCCAAGCTACCGAGAGACATAGTACCAACAGGCAATGCTAATTTATGAGTACCCATCCGTGTGCTATTTCCGGCAGCTAGATAAATGCCAATGATTTTCATATCATTTTTCCTCTTCTCACAGCAATGAGTTCCGCTACGATACTTACAGCAATTTCTTCAGGTCCATCCGCTCCAATCGATAGTCCTACTGGTGAATGAACACTATTTGGAAGTGTTCCATCAAATAGGCGTTTCGTTCTTTTTTTTGACCCTAATATGCCAAGATACAACAACTTGCATTCAAGCAAATACCGTCCGATTTCAAAGTCTAATTGAAAATCATGTGTCATGAGGATCACTGAATCCAACGAGCTGAATTTAATATTTGATAGCAGTTTTTTAACGTCGCCAATTTGAATAGAAGCTGCAGTGGGAAAGTGCATTTCGTTACAAATATTGCTACGCCAATCCAAGAGATGAACGGCATAGCCGATATTCCCTGAAAGCTGAGCAAGTGGTCTTGCGTCGAGGCCCGCTCCAATTATATAAAGATGGGGTTGTGGCCAAATAAGTTGGAAATATACCATTTCTTCACCAAAGTTCATTTGTTTAGCTATTCTTTGGTAGGGGATAACGTCAATAAAATTTAGCATAATATTTGATTGTATTTTGCCAAATCGTTTTCCATCTGAGGTTATACAGCCGTACTGGTTAATGTCTGTCATTGATTGAAGAAAGTATGCAGGTTCATTGGCTTGCATCTGCTTGTGTAGGATATCAAGGACCCCTCGGAAATCCTCATCAATGTCGCGTATCCATACAGTGACAACACCGTTACATCCTGCACCACGTCCCCATCCAAGATCGTCCTCAGAACTTAAATCATATTGGACAGTAGTTGCTTTGCCTGTCCTAAACAATTGCGTCGCATGACTATGTAAATCATTTTCTAAACAACCACCACTTATCATTCCGATCTGTACACCGCTCTCTTGAATAAGCATCCACGTACCTTCCTTTCGATAAGAGGATCCTTCCACATTAACTATTATTGCAAGTGCAGCGGGTTGAGTGTCAGCCAAGACCGTTTCGATTATTTGCTGCATAGATTTCAACTTTTCACCTTCATCCTTTTAAATCACCTTATCCATTACGTAATCCTATTATTCATTATTAAAATATCATCCCCACATTATAAATTGTGTTTGTATTGGTTAGAATACGGTAGATCAATACTATTTCTAGGGGGATACATGTGGATAATTACTTACTTCCGGTTATCATCGGAATTATTTTTGGCTTTATTGCACGAATGCTATTGTTACGCACGGACTTTCGGCAATATCCAACCTATCCTACTGGAAGGATTATTCATCTCTCATTTGGTTTTATATCTGCTTTCATCGGTGCTGTAGCAATTCCTGCTGTTCTAGAATCTGATTGGACTGCGGTTACATTTCTAGGCCTTGCAGCGACTCAGTTCCGGGAAGTGAGGAAAATGGAAAGGGAATCACTTGAGAAAATAGATGAATTCGAACTTGTGAAGCGCGGAGCACCTTTTGTTGAAGGGATGGCTCAGGCGTTTGAAAGCAAAAATTATTTAGTAATGTTCACGGCACTTGTCACTACATTGTGTGCCGTATTTTCATTTTGGATAGGTATTATCGGTGGAATTATTATGCTGATTGTTGTGAAGTTCAATATGTCAGGTAAGTTTTTGAGTGATATCGCAGATGTTAAAGAAGCGGCAATCCGCTTTGAAGGGCCAACGCTTTTCGTTGACGATATATTAATTAAAAATGTGGGATTAGAAGATACGAGAAAAATCATCACTGAACAAGCAGTGGGTGCAATCGTTACACCGAAAAATCAAAACAGTATTGTTACATTGTCTTTCCTAGGACAACGACAGGCGATGCTACATCATGTGGCAACTATTCTAGGGAGCTATCTTGACTCAGGTGAACCAGCGTTAATTCCACTTACGAAAAGAGATATGGCAGACGGTCGAATTGCATTGTTTTTCTTGCCACGAGAAAAGGAATTTAATCAGATTAAAGCAGTGTTAGACAAAGTTCCGATTCTGGATAGTGCAATTCGGATGCCTAAGGAAGCCGATAAGGACAACTCATAAAATAATAGTGTTATTTATGGATTTTGTATTTGGAGGTTGAGTAAATTGGAAAATCAACACGCGGAAATTGTTGCAGTTATTACAACGAAGCCCGAAGTAATTCAAGGGGGAGGAGCGCCTGTTTTCATTGTGATAAATGAAATGGAATTACAAGAAATAAGCATGACGATTGAGAAAATTATGGATGCTTCAGCACATGAAGTGAACAAGGACACAGTCATTATAGTAGCTCGATAACTATAGTTCAGGAGGCGTTAAGTGAATGACCAATAAACCATGGTCCACAGTTGGGAAACCAGAACAACGGATTGATGCGGTGGAAAAATCGACAGGAAAAGTTAGGTATATAGGGGATTACTCAGCTCCTGGACTTATGCATGCCAAACTTGTGAAAAGCACACAAGCCCATGCCGAAATTATTTCCGTAGATACGACTGAAGCATGGAAAATGCCTGGTGTGCGTGCAATTGTTACTGGCAATATGTTTCCGTTCCATATAGGACCTATATTGGCGGACCGACCTCCATTGGCATTTGAGAAAGTCCGTTATTATGGTGAACCTGTGGCGATTATCGTAGCAGATCATGAACATCAGGCAAAACGTGCAACCGAGAAAGTGAAAGTTGTATATGAAACTTTACCTATTGTGAACTCCGTGCAACAAGCATTTCTAAAAGATGCGCCACTTGTACATGACAACGCTGAACAATACACGAAAATCATAAGCGATGTCTATCCAAAAGCGTCTACAAATATTGGGAGTCATATTAAAATTCGTAAAGGTGACTTTGATGCAGCTTGGGCAAATTGTGAGGAAACCATCACAGCGACTTATTCATTTAATCTTTCAGATCATGTCGCGATGGAAACGAGAAGTACGCGAGTTGAAATTAATCCAGCGGGCAAGGTCATTGTCCACTCCTGTAGTCAGTCACCATTTACAATCAAAAAAGTGCTAAACCAATTTTTTAATGTCGACGTTGGAGATATCCTCGTTCATATTCCGATGGTAGGTGGTGCGTTTGGTGGGAAGGGAACTGTTCAGTTAGAACCACTTGCTTATTTGGCTTCGAAAGCAGTTGGTGGAAAATTAGTGAAATTGGAGTTTGACCGAGAAGAAGATATGACAACAGCACCTTGTCGAATTGGCTTCGACGCAACCGTTCAGCTTGGGGTAACGAAAGAAGGGAAGTTGGTAGCGGGGAAATATACGTATTTACTGGATTCAGGTGCGTATTCTGATCAAGCCGCAGGGATTACAAGGGCGGCGGCACTTGATTGTACAGGTCCTTATAACATTCCAAATGTATGGTGTGACTCATATTGTATGTATACAAATCATCCTTTTGCGACTTCATTTAGGGGATATGGACATCCCGAGCTAACATTTGCAGTTGAACGAACGATGGATCAGCTAGCTGAGAAGTTACAAATGGATCCTCTTCAGTTTCGTATGATGAATGGTATTAAACCAGGAGATACAACTCCGACTCAAACCGTCTTGACAGCGAATAATATTGGCGATTTGGAGAAATGCATTAACCGTGCTAAAGAGTTAATCAAGTGGGATGAAGGACAAAAAGTTAAGAGTGGAAAGAACAAAGTGCGCGCGAAAGGGATTAGTACGTTTTGGAAAACTTCCACGACGGCTACAAATGCACAGGCAGGCGCCATTATTATTTTTGAAGCAGACGGTAGCGTGAATTTGAATTGTGCAGCGATAGAGTTAGGACAAGGAACTAAAACGATACTCGGACAAATTCTTGCAGAAAAGTTAGGCATGGACATGAATAAAGTTCATGTCACAATGGAAGTCAATACACAATACGACCCTCACCAATGGCGTACCGTTGCGAGCAGTTCAACTTTTTTAGCGGGTAGGGCTGTCGTATACGCTGCAGATCATGCAATTGCACAGTTAAAGAAAACAGCTGCCGTTGTGTTGCAATGTTCTCCTGATGACTTAGAAGTTGGCGGTGGAAGGGTGTACTTAAAGCCTGATCCTACATTTGGTGTGGATATTAAGGATATTTCCTTGGGTTATACGTATCCAAGTGGGCATTCAATAGAAGGACAAATTGTCGGTATCGGGAAACATATACAGCGACATTTAACGCCGATGGATCAACAAACCGGTTTTGGGAAGCCCGGACCGTGGTGGTCGGTTGGTGTACAAGCTGTAGAAATTGAATTAGACACAAGGGATTTTACGTATTCTATTTTAAAAGGCGTCACGGTCCTTGACGGAGGCACCATTATTAACCCGATGACAGCCACACAACAAATGCGTGGCGGCATGTATATGGGCTTGAGTTATGCGACAAGCGAAAAGTTTGTTTTTGATGATCAGGGAATTGTACAAAACTCAGACCTTCGGGGCTATCCAATGTTGCGCTATGGTGAACAACCGACAGAATATCATGTGGATTTTATCGAAAGCCCAGCAATTGATGGACCTTTTGGTGCCCGTGGAATAGGTGAATATGGCGTTATTGGAGCACCCGCATGTTTGGCAAACAGTCTTTCCATTGCAACTGATGTGGAGTTAAATGAATTACCACTTACACCAGAATCCATTTGGCAAAAGAAGAAGGAGGGAACTAAATGATTTCTTTTGATTTTACGTACTTTAAACCTTCTTCCGTTACGGAAATAATAGATATGTACAACGAGGTTCATGAACAAGGTGAAAAGGCCTTGTTCATATCGGGTGGCACTGAATTTATTACCTTTGCCCGTATGAACAAGATTTATGCAGATGCGATCATTGATAGTAAAGGAATTCCTGAATGTAATGTGTTGGAAATGCGTGGCGGTGATTTACTAATTGGAGCGGCGGTTTCATTAAATAAAATTACGGATTCCAACCTATTTCCGTTTCTAGGGGCTACTGTGGAACAAATCGCAGATCACACCTCGCGAAACAAAATTACAATAGGTGGGAATATTAATAGTGAATTGATATATAAGGAAAGTATTTTACCACTTTTGCTAGTAGATGCGAAAGTAAAAGTTTTGAAGGGGACTGATGAAAGAGTTGTCTCCTTACAGTCCCTATTTGATAGGAAAATAAAACTGTCTCCAGGGGAATTACTTCTTCAAATTATTATTGATTCATCCTATATCGATCTACCGTATATAAGTCTAAAAAGGACGAAATTTTCGAAAGTAGGTTATCCTGTCGTATCGGTAGCAGCAATTTTGAAGGGAAACCGATTACGTATTGCTTTTAGCGGTGTGTGTAATTATCCTTTCAGATCTAGTGAAATAGAGACGATCATAAATGATTTAACCATCCCTGTTATGGATAGAATAGACAAAGTCATGGACAATCTGCCTTCAAGTATCGTGGATGATCTCCAAGGTTCTAGAGAGTATAGGGCATTTGTGTTAAAAAATGTGTTGCTAGATGTCATAGAAGAAATGGAGATGGGCGAATGAATAAGCAAAACACAGCATCTAAAGCTTTTATTCATTTACATGTGAACGGGGAAACACAGGAAGTGGCTGTTCGAAACGCGGATACTTTGCTGTCTACTTTAAGGGAAAAGCTTGGATTAACAGGCGCCAAACAGTCGTGTGAAAATGGGGATTGCGGGGCATGCACGGTACTTATTAACGGAGAACCTAGCCATTCATGCCTATCATTGGCAGTTGAAGTTGTTGATTTACCAATCACAACAATTGAAGGACTATTAGATTCGCCTGTTCGAGAAGCTTTTGTTGATAAATGGGCGATTCAATGCGGGTTTTGTACACCCGGTTTTATCGTCAATTGTCATGCGTTACTGACCGACCATCCAAATGCGAATGAAGAAATCGTAGAGAAGTGGTTACAATCCAATATTTGCAGATGTACAGGATATCAAGAAATTAAAGATGCAGTGAATTCATTGATTGTATCAAATGATCATTCCATAAATAAAACACATCCAGGACTTTCAAAGTAGAAAGTTCTGGATGTGTTTTTTACCCTTTTTTAAAGCTTTGATTTCCGCTGTTAAGTGATTGAATGAGCTGAAGTGTTTGTGCGGCTTGTTCAATTTGTTGTTGTACTTGTTCTAGTTGCTGTTGTTCAGCAGTTGTAGATTGTGTAATGGAGATGCCTTGCATATAATTTAGCTGCTGAACTGCTTGTTGGAGTTGTTGTTGTGCTTGTTGTAACGTTGCCAAGTCCGACATAGAGGACATTTGCTGAAGTGATTGTACCGCCTGTTGCATCGCTTGCAACGCCATCTTCTTTTTTGTATCGAATTGTTGTTCTACTAGCGATTGGTTATCCTTCAATTGTTGTTGCTGCCGTTTCATTTGTTGTTCTTTATAGCTTTGACCTTGCGGCTTGTTTGACATAGTCATGACTCCTCATCCCAATTATTTATTTCACTTTAGTCTACCCAAATTTAAAGTATTTATAAGGATGAGACTTCAAGAAATGCTGAATCACTATTCTCCAGATTATTTCTGGGCTAGCTAGATCGCGCCTCTTTTTTATCATGACAAAATATAAAAATACCTGCTGTCTGTCAAAATGACAGGCAGCAGGCCATAGAGGAGAAATATGAAAGGGTGTTACTCAGTAAGGGTTCATTGCCATGGACGTGGTTGGTAATGGGTCATTGGTCAATGTGTAAAGGGTAACAAGTAATGGGTTTAGCAAGTTTGTGTTCATATTCCCCACTCTACGCCTCAAAAAGGAGTCTCACCTTTTTGAGGTTAAAAGTAGTTAGCGCCATCGAAGTCGAGAACGATTGTATAGTTTTTCATGTTGATACGATTCGATAATTGATGCGCTGCTTTTTCAGCTTGTTGTGCTTTCAATCGATATTCTTCTGGATCAAACAATGCTACACGATAAATCGTAGTCGATTCGGCAAAACCATATTGTATTTCTTCTTTACTCGCTAAAGAGAATTGTTTGTAGTAAGAAGACTTTGCACGCAATTGGATAGCTAGTTCAATGGCTTCAACTAATGGCAGTTGTTGGTTTTCAAATTCTACTGTATTTGTGCTGTTTGCTGCATAGATGAGATAATCTAGTTTGCGTTGATCTAGTCTAACTTGTTCCATCTCGGCTTCTACGTCTTGTAATGTTCGGCTAATTATTGGACGTGGTGCACCTTTTTCAATCGTTATGAAAGCCACTCGTTGGGCTTCTGTTTCGAGTTCACGTATTTGCTTGGATAGAATACTTTTTAATTTAATGCCTTCGGCTAATGTAATATTCATGATTCCACCTCTTTTGTTAGGATAAAGTTAGGATTTTGACTATCCACTACAGAACTATGATAGTCACCACCGTTTATGCTAGTGAACATTTTACCACAAGCTTCGACTAGTTGTTGAGCCTTTTCTTGTTCCAATGAAGGATGAATGAAAAGCAGTTGTATAATGTTTTCAGTTTCCTCAGTTACGGCCGTTCGTATAGAATCGACATATGGGCTACCAAATGGACTGTAACCGTCGCTTAGGAGTAAGATGTTTTCAAAGGTATTGAATTGATTATTCAATCCTTCGTAGCCGTCCTCAGCGCTGCCGACAGACAACAAAATATCTCCAGCTATTTTGTCAGCATCGTAAATAACTGTTGGGATTTCGTATTGCAGGGAAAAGAACGTGTTCAGATCTTCTGCACTATGGAAAGAAGAAGTATAGTGTCGATCTTTGATCTGCTGTAAGAGTAATTGAAGAGCTGGTGGCTTAGTCGAAAGGTCTGCACCAAGAGTTGTCCAGATGGATTGCCATTCTGCTAGACCTTTGAAATCTGCGAAGTCTTTGTCAAGTAGTTCGAAATATAATTGTTCTTGAAATAATTGTAGGCGTCCTTTTAGCATCTGAGGTGATGCAGAGACGATTGTTTTGTTATAATAGATTATGCCTAATTTAAAATCAGGGATTTTCGCGAATATAGAAGAATTAACAGTAAGTTGCATCAGTACCACCTGCTTGTAATTTTACTTCATCTTATCATAAGGGAGGCGGAGAATGGTGAATGTCGCTCAGTTACAGCAAGAAATACAAACGTTTGCGGCGTCCATTGGAATAGATAAAATTGGTTTTACGACGGCAGCTCCGTTTATGAAATTGAAAGATCGTCTGAAACAACAGCAACGATTGAACTATCAATCCGGTTTTGAAGAGCCGGATATAGAGAAACGAACAGAGCCTTTATTATTGCTAGATCAAGCAGAGAGTATTATAGCTATAGCCGTGGCGTACCCCTCAAAAATGTCAGATAGTCCCCGTGGGAAAAAAGGGGAACGTCGTGGTATGTTTTGCAGGGCTTCTTGGGGTGAAGATTATCATACCGTGTTGCGTGACAAACTAGCACAGCTTGAATTATTCATTCTTACTAAGGTACCAGATGCGCGACTTCGTTCCATGGTAGATACAGGAGAGCTTGTAGATCGTGCAGTAGCAGAACGTGCAGGTATCGGTTGGTCGGCTAAGAACTGTTCGATCATTACACCGGAGTTCGGATCTTATGTTTATTTGGGTGAGATGATTACGAATTTGCCGTTTGCACCAGATGAGCCGATGGAAGATCAGTGTCTAGATTGTAATTTATGCTTGGATGTCTGTCCGACGGGTGCACTTGTACAGCCTGGACAATTAGATGCCCAGCGTTGCATTGCGTTTTTGACACAAACAAAGAAACCTGTACCTGAAGAGTTTCGACATAAGATCGGGAATCGATTGTATGGATGTGATACTTGCCAAACGGTTTGTCCAAAAAACAAAGGAATGAATCACACACACCAGCTGGAATTCACGCCTGAGCCGGAGCTCGTGAAACCTTTGCTGCTGTCACTATTGACCTTATCCAACCGACAGTTCAAAGAGCAGTATGGCTATATGTCAGGCTCTTGGCGCGGAAAGAATCCAATTCAGCGAAATGCATTGATTGCTTTGGCGCATTTCAAAGACGAATCAGCGATACCTGAATTAACGAGATTGTTAAAAGAAGATCCGCGGCCAATGATTAGAGGAACAGCGGCTTGGGCACTTGGTGAGATTGGAAAGATAGAAGCGCAAGATGTGCTGAATGAAAGTTTGGTTACGGAAGAAGATGAGTTTGTCGTAAGTGAAATTACACAAGCTATGAAACAGCTCCACATAAATTGAAAGAAGGTAGTAAGATGACGATTCACGTTGCATTATTCGAACCACAAATTCCGGCAAATACAGGGAATATTTCACGTACTTGTGCGGGAACCGATACAGCTCTCCATTTAATAAAGCCACTTGGTTTTTCTACTGAAGATAAAATGTTAAAACGGGCGGGCTTAGATTACTGGGAACATGTTGACATTACGTATCATGAAGGAATTCAGGAGTTTATAGACGCGTATCCGGAAGGCGAGTTTTATTTTATTACAAAATTCGGAGAGACGAGCTATGATACGTTTGATTACTCGGATACTAATAAGGATATTTTCTTTGTGTTTGGAAAAGAGACTACCGGCTTGCCGAATGAAATTACGGAGAAATATAAAGAGAGTTGTTTACGCATACCGATGAACGATGAGCACATCCGTTCATTGAACTTGTCAAATACGGCTGCGATCCTCATTTATGAAGCACTTCGTCAACAGAAATTTGCACATTTAACATAATGCATAAAAAAAGGGGATTGGCTCATAGCCAATCCCTTTTCTATTTACTTCATTTGGTTCGTTTTTGATTCGCCTGGCTTGTTATCGTATCCGCCAGTCAAGATTGCAGATAAGAATGCAAAACAAACGGCCATAATTAGAATTAGTCTCATTGTTTGTACCTCCTATGAAATCAATAGTCCTTTGTACAGTATACCGTAAAAATTATATAAATGAAATAATCTTCGTCATTTTATGTGACAGGTTCCTAACAAATCTTAGTGAGGCAGGAATAGTAGCTGATAGGCGAATAGTACCGCGAAGATATACATCAACATAGGAACTTGCTTACCCTTGCCCTTTGTAATTTTCAATAACGGGTATGTGATAAACCCGAGTGCGATACCAGTCGCAATACTTGAGGTAAGCGGCATCGTCAAAATGACAAGAAATGCAGGGAAAGATTCGTCGAATGAATCCCAATCGATATTTTTCACTGCGCCGATCATCAAACTACCAACAATAATCAAAGCAGGTGCCGTAATAGCCGCGACACCAGACAAAGCACTGACGATAGGACTGAAAAATGCTGCGGCTATGAATAGCACTGCAACTGTTAAAGTAGTCAACCCTGTACGACCACCTACAGCTACGCCAGACGACGATTCAACATAAGCGGATGTTGGGCTGGTTCCGACCATTGAGCCGACTGTGGCGGCTACTGAGTCAGCTAGAAGCGCGTGGCGTGCACGAGGTAAAGAATTACCTTTCATGAGTCCAGCTTGCTTAGCTACTCCAATCATCGTTCCGGTTGTATCGAATAAAGTAACAAGTAAAAACGACAGGACGACACCGTATAAACCGTATGAAATAACATCTCCCATTGCCAGTACTGGATTCCATACAAGAATGCCTTCAGGAAGGTGAGGTATTTTCATAACCCCATCGAATTGTAACTGCTTGGTGAAAAATGCGACAAGGCCTGTTGCAATCATTCCAATGAATATAGCGCCATAGACGTTGCGATTCATCAAAACAATCGTCACGAGTAATCCGAACAAGGTCAGTAGTACGGCAGGCGAGGTGAGTTCCCCTAGCTGCACGATATTTGACTCATGCGGAACGACTAATCCTGATAATCGCAGGCCGATGAATGCGATAAATAGTCCAATTCCGGCTGTGATCCCATGTTTAAGGTTTTCGGGAATTTCTTCAATTAGTTTTTCTCGGAAAGAAGTCATCGATAATAATACAAAGATGAGACCTGCAATAAATACTGCAGAAAAAGCCGTCAGATAATCTAGTTGACCGTCCGATCCGATAACGACAGAAGCAAAGTACGCGTTCAATCCCATACCGGGTGCAATGGCGATAGGATAATTTGCAAATAACGCCATCCAAAGCGTACCGATGACAGTGGCTATAATAGTGGCTAAAAAGACTTGATCAAACGGAACTCCGGCCTCGGATAAAATAATAGGATTGACGATGACAATATAAACCATCGTTAGGAAAGTAGTCATTCCCGCCAGAAGTTCTGTTTTGACAGTCGTTTGATTTTTCTTTAATTGAAACACAGTATATTCTCTCCTTAAATTACGAACATAGTAAAGACCATAGACAATAATATTCGTTTTTATGAAAGAAATCAACTTATTATATCGAAAATGTATTCGTAAAACCTGTAAAATAATGTACAATTACACTATGAGTTCATAGAGGAGGAGTTATTATGTCAACGATTTTTGATCAGATGGTTATACTAGGTAACGGCGTGCAGATGCCGCAGTTCGGTTTAGGTACATATAAGATGACAGAACCGGAGCAAACGATGCAAGCAGTTGAGAAAGCGGTTTCATTAGGCTATCGTGCAATTGATACAGCATCTATTTACGAAAATGAACAAGTTGTAGGTGAAGCAATCCGTAACACGGGTATCGCGCGTGAAGATTTGTTTGTGACATCCAAAGTGTGGAATGACGAACAAGGGTATGATGAAACATTGCGTGCATTCGAGCGTTCATTGACGAGATTAGATATGAACTATCTAGATCTATATTTAACACACTGGCCAGTTACAGGCAGCTATGTGGATACATATCGAGCAATTGAAAGATTATATGATGAAAAATTGATTCGAGCTACAGGCGTTTCCAATCATCATGAAGCCCATTTACGAGAAATATTTGCGATTGCGAATATCCGACCAATGGTGAATCAAATAGAAGTTCACCCGCGTCTAACCCAAGAACCATTGCGCCAGTTTTGCAGCGAGCATCAAATCGCGGTCACTTCATGGAGTCCATTAGCTAGGGGACAAATTTTAGAAGATGCAACACTCATGGCGATTGCTGCACAGCACGGAAAGACTGTTGCGCAAGTCATCATTAGATGGCATATCCAAAATGGATTGATTGTCATCCCAAAATCGATTTCATTTAATCGGATTAAAGAAAATAGTGAAATAGTTGATTTCGAATTAACGCTTTCTGATATGGCATTGATTAATGCATTAAATCAAGATGAACGGACAGGTCAGAATCCAGATTCGTTTTAAATAAATCTGGATAAAAGGGGGAACGTAACGTGGGGATCTTTAGACGACAGCCAGATCGGCGCGTAGTGGAAGAGAAGGTGACGGTACATTCGACACCAGTTGAAGTCGAGCAAGCAGATAACAGCCGATTTAAACAAGTAGAGACAGAATTAACTGCTGCAGTCGCTCAACACGAGAAAGTGAACGCTCAGCACAATGTCTTAGGTGAAGCAGTATCTGATATTGAATCAAGCTTTCATATCATTCAGGAATTAAGTGAGAAAACGACAAAGTCTTCTGCGCAGCTGCATGAAAATGGTCGTTCATTGGAAGAAAAATCATTATACATGGTGAAAGAAGCGGAAAATGGAGCGGAGGATGTCCGTTTAACGGCTCAAGTTATGAATGATTTAGGCACGCATATGGAGAAGTCGGAAGAAAGTATGACGCAATTGAGCGATCGGTCCGTAGAGATTCAGTCCATTGTAGGTGTGATTGAAAACATCGCAGCGCAAACGAATCTGTTGGCATTGAATGCTTCAATTGAGGCAGCGAGAGCAGGAGAGTACGGCAAAGGGTTTTCTGTCGTTGCACAGGAAGTTCGAAAGCTGGCGGAAAGCACATCTACTAGCACAAAGGATATCCAGCAGTTAACGAATTCTTTAAAAGAGGAGATCTTGCAAGCGCTAGAGGCTACGAAAAAGAGTTCGAAGTTGATTGAACAAGGTGTGGCGGTAAGTTTGCAGACTGCGTCTAAAATTGATCATATTTTGGAGACGGTCCAAGGGAGTCAGGTGGATATTTCTTCTATTGAGAAGATGATTGTGGAACAGAATGAATTATCCGCGCTTATGCAGGTAGAGTTACAGAAAGCGAATTCTTTATTTTCTTCTGCGCATGAGTTGATTGTGGAGCATATTCATGATGCGAAGGAAGTGGATAAGCGCTTAGAGAGCGGGATTGAGCAGTTGCTGGTGAAGTAGTTGAATATGGATGCCTTGGAAGCTACCACTTCCAGGGCATTTTTTTTGCTTCTGCAAATAGTGCTTGAACTTTCTTAAGTTCAGGGCAAGGCAATGGAATGGAGAGTGAGTTTGTGAGTGGTTCGGGATGGAAGCTCCAGTTGGCGGACGCTTTCCTATGGGCCCGCGGTGAGCCAACTGTTCGCTATGCTCTCTTAGTTGTCTCACCTGATCGGGCTGATCCATCAGGAGTCGCCGCCAACTTCCGCTTCCATCCTACTTTGATAGTAGGGGTACTTAAATCGCTCATTGGTGATAGTATGTGAATTATTGTTTTGTTTTAACTTATTTTAATTCAAGTTCTAAAGTTCAAAACCTATTACAAAACTTACTTTAATGCACAATAAAAAGTATCCTCTATTTACTTTGCGAACATAAGCGAAGCGTTGAGAGCACGTCATTGCACTCGAAATCCCCACCCCTAAACCCCACCCCTAAACCACCTCTAGCTACTGCAACTTTACTTCTTCTAACGAGAATAGAAAAGAGCTGTCACAAGAAGTCGTAATACTACGATCTCTTGGACAGCTCTGTTTAATTTTATTCAGTTTCGATTACAATCATCTCTGACGTAATAGGATGTGTGAAAGCCACTTTGGAAGCGACTAGCTTATATGGACCTCTGGTAATCGTCTCGTTGCCATACAGCTGATCTCCGACGACAGGGTGACCCATATGTGAGAAATGAACACGGATCTGGTGTGTTCGGCCTGTTTCCAACTGTGCTTCAACAAGAGTTGTATCCGCTTTGCGCTCGAGCACTTTAAAATGCGTGACCGCGGATTGGCCAGAAGGGGATACCCTGCGTCTTGTAGCATGACTGCGGTCTTTACCGATGGGCATGTTGATTGTGCCACGTGGTTTTCTTAGCTGGCCTTCAAGCTCGGCAGTATAATACCGTTCGATTTGATTCTGCTCCAGCATGCGGTCGAATAATGTCTTTGCCAATGGATTCTTTGCAATAAGTAAAACGCCCGACGTATGCTGGTCTAAGCGGTGAATATGTTCTGCATAGCTTCCACCTTTGGCTTCGATATAGCCCATGACTTCATTCATCAATGTGCCGGTCCCTGGCAAGCGTTCTGGGTGTACGGACAGACCAGCAGGCTTGAATACTGCTAGTACATGCTCGTCTTCCCACAGAACGTTTAAGGAGTTTGAAGGTTCCGGTTTATATGAAGACTGTGCGTCATTAAAACCGAAGATTAGTTCCGTCCCTTCAGGAAGGGGTTCCTTCCATTCAACGGGTTGTCCTTCTGTATCTGTTACACTTTTGTCCATACGCATTTGATGGACAGACTTCTTTCCGCCTTGCCATTGTTCTCTTAGTAATTTTTCAATCGTCTCGCCCGGTGTTTCAGTTGTATAATGAAAACTTGTCATCTACGTAGTCTCCTTATTTGCTTTCGAATTCATCAAAAAATGCTCTGATTTGGTCATCAGGTTGTGAACCAACCGTTCTGCCTTGTTCTTTCCCATCTTTATAATGAACGAGAGTAGGCCATGCTGTTACATCGTATTCCTGTTTTATCTGATCGCTGAACTCCAACATATTGTATTGATAGACATGTGCATCATATTCGTCTGCAATTGGCATTAGACGAGGTGTCATATCCATACAATGTGGACAGTCTGGACTGAAGTAATAAACGGTTGTGGGTTCGCCACTTTCAATCTGTTTGAAGATTTCTTCAGGAAGTGCAACGTTCTGATAACTTTCATTGTCTAATAAATCAATTGTAGATTGTTGTAGATTATCTGTGCCGTACGGATTTTTAGCCAGTTTTGTTTCATTGGATTTATTATTGAGGACGATGATCAAAATAAAGATCACGACAATCACTCCACCAATAGCTAATAATTTTTTCAATGTATTTCACTCCTTCGTTTGTTTTAAGAGTACAAGACTTGCGATGAAAATAAAAGCGAATGCTACTAGTGCTAGGAAAGGAATTGTAATGAAACCCAAATAATTGATGTATGCGCCTGTACATGAAACACCACCACATACGGGTACACTATCTTGTAAGAACGTTAGTTTTTGAATACCGTAGTGATAAAGAGAAATACAACCTCCAATAAATGAAAGTGAGGCAGTAGTCCACGCAATCGTCACGTTTTTTTGTATGAGCGCGAGTAGGCCAATCAATACAATCGGATACATGAATATCCGTTGATACCAGCACATTGTACAGGGGACATAGCCTTTAATTTCAGAAAAATATAAAGAACCGAGTGTCGCGATAAGTGCAACGGACCACATAGCGAGAAGCCAGTTTTCCTGTTTTTTATTCATATAGTCACTCCTTACGATAGGATAATAGATAAAAGCTTTCCCGTTTAGGCGGGAAAGCTTTTATTTTGACGCATCGGTAACTTCATTAGTTGCATGATCGGGGGGTTGTTTTTTGGCTTCCAAGTAAAGAATGTGATTGCCGTCTACTTCTTTGACAGTAAACTCATATCCTTGTTCGATAATCTTCTCACCTTGTATAGCTTCAAAGCGTTGATCCATGAACCAACCGCCGATCGTATCAATGTCATCTTCGAGAATTTCTATGCCTAATGCATGATTGACGTTTTCAATCAGCATTTTAGCGTCTAGAATATAATGATCTGTATCAACTATTTGAAGTTCAGGTAGTTCATCCAAGTCGAATTCATCGCGGATTTCGCCAACGATTTCTTCCAAGATATCCTCGATGGTGACGAGTCCTGAAGTTCCACCATATTCATCTAATAAAATAGCCATATGAATCCGTTCACGTTGGATTTTTAAGAGTAAATCTCCAATTGGGATAGTTTCAATAACGCGAATAATCGGCTGCATATAGTGCATAACAGATTTACTACCGTTCGTCGGGTCTTTAATATACGCAGTCAGTAAATGTTTCATGTTGATCAATCCGATGACATGATCTTTGTCGCCATCGATAATTGGATAACGTGTAAACTGTTCTACTCCTAGTAGTTCAAATACTTCGGATAACGTCATTTCTTTATCGACTGTCATCATTTCAGTTCGTGGCAGCATAATTTCCTTTGCGACTCGATCATCAAACTCAAAAATACGATTTACATATTTGTATTCAGACTGGTTAATTTCACCGCTACGCAAGCTATCGGATAAGATGATGCGCAACTCTTCTTCTGTGTGTCCTACTTCTAATTCGGAAATGGATTTGAAGCCTAGCAATCGTGTAACAAGACGTGCCGATCCGTTCATCCCTTTAATGATCGGGTACATGAGACGGTAAAATACATTCAGTGGTACGGAAAGGGATAGGGATAATTCTTCCGCCTTGTGCAATGCGATGGTCTTTGGAGCTAGTTCTCCTACCACGACATGCAAATAGGTAACAATCGCTAAAGCGATAGTGAAGGAAAGAATAGTTTCGACATTAGCATCCAAAGTAAACGTATCGAAAACTGGAGCCAACATCATACGTACTGTTGGTTCCCCAAGCATACCTAGGCCAAGTGCCGAAATCGTAATTCCGAGCTGACAAGCAGATAAGTATTCATCTAAATTATCGGCAATTTTTTTTGAGAGAACCGCGCGTTGATTACCTTCGTCGATCAGTTGGTCGAGACGTGATGAGCGGACTTTCACGATTGCAAATTCACACGCAACAAAAAAAGCGGTGACTGCGATCAAGGCAGCAAAAGCTGCCAAGCGTATGGCAATATCCAAATAATAGCTTCGCACTTAACCCAGATGAGGGAAAAGAACAAAGCGTACACCTCCTGTAAAGTAATGTTAGTTATCTTTCATAATAATTTATTTATAGAGAAAATACAATTCGATTTGCTTACAGAATAGAAAAAAACGGTTTAGGGATGCAAAATGTGTCGATCGATAGCTATAGATAAGAAGAGAAGTGCTACAGCTAGTAACTATTTTTGTTTTGTTAATACGCTGAAGAAATTAATAAAAGACTGAAGACCAAGTCCTTTTAAAAGGGATTAGTCTTCAGTCTTAGGACATGCATTTACTCGCCGTATTGTGGCTGGGTTTCCTTAAAGGCGTTTTGCTCGTTGGGGATGCGGCTTTTGTCTTCGAAGACGTTTTCGGTTTTTTCGTTCTGTACCTTTAGACGCTCTTTTTCCAATTGCTTTTTGCCTTTTGATTGTTCTCTGCCCATAAAAGCACCTCCTCTAGTTAAAGGATGGTCGATTTAGGATGGTCTCATTCATAAACGTGGAAAGTCATGAGATCGTGCACCATTTTGAGAACATTTTCTTCGTCAGGTGGCGTGCCGTTTGTCCAGTTGACCGTGCCGTCTTTGTGGTAGTCACCTTTGTATTGCTTGTTTTGGTAATAAAATGAGATCGTCCATCCAGGCAAATCAGTGTCCGCGAACATCTTTTTATGGTTGAAGTGTTGTAGCATCTTGTTTTCTCCTTTATGGTTCCATTAGTGATATCCTGTCCGCTCGTTTCATAAACTGACCAAAAGGAACGAAAGGATGAGTGTGTGTTTGTTACTCAACTACGCAATGCGGTAGAGGAAAAGTATAAAACGTATTTTTATTATAAGTCCATGTATCAGCTGACGAATGATTTGCTATGGCAGGAATTCATTCGCCACGCGTATGAGGATGAAAAAAGTCATTATGAGATGTTCCAGCAATTGTATTATATTCTAACAAACGAGTTTGTGCCGAATCCGAAAAAGCCGGCGCCTTGTACTAATTTTAAAGAGTCAGCTAAAAATGCGCTAGTTTTCGAACTCGAATCAGTAGAGCAATGTAAAGAATTGTTTTTGACCATTCCTTCTGAAGAGGCATATGATCCGATTTTTATCGCTTTACATGATGATATGGAGCATGCGATTCGAATGTCTACCATATTTAATGGAACGAAGTAATTCACACGTCGAATGAAAAGTCTTTAAAATACTTGGCGCTTTCAAGCATCCGAACGCCATACCAGAACATTTCGCCGTCAATTAGCTGAATCGCTGAATCGGGTAGCATTTCTTGGAACTGAGCTTGCTGTTTTTCTTTAAATGGATAAGGTTCAGATGACAGCAATACTAAATCGAGATTTGCTTCTTTAAATTGCTCTTCCGTTACTACTGGATAGCGGTCAGCTGATTCAGCAAAGGGCGTGATGAAGCCAAGTTTTTGCAACAACGAATTGATGTAGGTGTCCTTACCCGCAACCATATAGGGCTTTCGCCAAATAACGTAGGCAACTCGCGCAGCAGGGAGAGTAGGAAGTTCTGAAAATGCTTGTTTGATTTCAGTAACGAGCGATTCCGACTGTTGCTCGCGATCTGTCAATGCTCCCATATCTGTAATCATGCGATAGGCATCTGGAATGGTTTGCACTTCCGCTACATATACAGGATAAAACTCGGCAAGCGTTTCAACCATCTCTTTTGTATTTTCTTCTTTTTCCATAATAATCAAATCAGGTTGTACTTCATGTATCATGTCCAACTTCAGATCTTTCGTTCCTGCTACAGCTGGAACACTTTTTGCATGTTCTGGATAGATACAATATCGTGTGCGTCCGACAATTTCATTTTCCAAACCAATTCCGAATAATGTTTCTGTAATACCTGGACATAAGGTAACGATTCGTTTCGGTGGAAAATTATAAACAACGTTTCTTCCCAAGTGGTCAATCAGTTCTTTCTTCAATGAAATAAGTACCTCCTTTAGTGTTGTGAACAATCTAATGGTTATAGTTCATAATACTCTACTTGCAACGTACCTGAACGGCAATCAAATGTAAAGTCAGGAATCTTCGCCTCTAATTGCTTTTCATTCAGCGGGTTTTTGTTATAATTGGAACGAAGACCACGTGGAATTAGGTGAAGCGATTGAAAATAGTGTTAACTATTTTGTTCATGGCGTTTATTGGCGCATTGATCGGTGGGGTAACGAATCATCTGGCGATTAAGATGCTGTTCAGACCACATGAAGCAAAATACATTGGAAAAACCCGATTGCCATTTACACCCGGCTTGATCCCGAAACGCCGAAATGAATTGGCAACGCAGCTTGGAAAAACGGTAACAAATTATTTGCTGACACCTGACCTGTTCAGGAAAAAGATGTTGACGCCTGGAATGGAAAAGCGTGTAGAAACGTTTATTCAAAGTAAAATGGATAAATATGTACTGCAATCAGATAAAACATTGACCGACTGGCTCGAGCTTGCAGGTGCTCAAGCACTTCCTGAGCAAGTCGAAGATAAGTTAGTCACATTGATCGATCAGCAGCTATATGATATGAAGGTAAAAGTAACAACAGGTACAGTGGAAGAAGTCATGCCGCTTCGTTGGCAACAACAAATCGAAGAAAGAATTCCTTTAGCTTCTGATTTTGTATTGCAACGTGCAAGTCAATTTGTAGATTCGGCAGAAGGAAGACAGACATTCCAAAAGCTGATTGATGACTTCTTGGCTTCAAAAGGGACATTCGGCGGTATGCTCAATATGTTTTTTGGAGAATCGGAATCACTTGTCGGCAAGGTTCAGCGAGAAGCACTTCGATTTATAGAAGCTCCTGGAACAAAAGATTTATTGGATCAACTGATTTGGAAAGAGTGGCAGAATGTCCAGCAGCAACCGATGGAACAGTTGACGTCTGGCTTTGACTTTGATAGTGTTTTTGCTTCAGTAAGAAAATATGCACTGGATCAATTGGCACTACGAGAAAGACTAGATCACAGCTTGTCACATTACTGGCCACAAGGATCTACTTGGACGGCTGCTAATGTAACACCACAGATTGTCAGCTTTTTATTCGCTCAGGCAGAGTCGCAGCTTGAAGAATCATTAAAGAAGTTAAAACTCGATGAAATGGTGAAAGAGCAAGTAGACACGTTCCCAGTGGCAGTACTAGAAGATTTGGTGCTGGGGATTTCACGCAGAGAGTTTAAGATGATCACGGTTCTAGGCGCATTTCTTGGTGGGATCATTGGAATCGTGCAAGGAATTATTGCACTTACACTAAATGGATTGTAGGAGGAGATAGTATGTCAGTAAATATTTATGATGATATGAACAAATTGGAATCTACTTTGCGCAAGACAGATGAGTATGTAGCGGTGAAAACAGCGATGGCAGAAGTGAAAAGTGACGAGCAAGCACGTGCATTGTTCGAAAGCTTCCGTGAAATCCAAATGAATTTGCAACAGAAGCAAATGGCAGGCGAAGAGATTGAAGGAGATGAGCTTGAGCATGCACAGAAAACAGCACAACTCGCTCAGGAAAATCCGAAAATCTTGGCGATGCTTACTGCTGAAATGAAACTAAGCGAATTGATTGAAGAAGTAAACCGTGTAGTATTGAAACCCATTCAAGATTTATACGAAGGATTTAATTAATAGATACATCTAAACCGGCCTTGGCCGGTTTTTTTTAACAGATGGAGAGTAGGAGAAAACGATGCAGCAATTACTAGTAAAAGAACAATTCCCCCAAGATTGGATTCGAATGTTTACGCACTTAGCCAATTTATTTTTTGAACAGTCTAAAATTGTTATAGATCATGCAGAAGATACAGCAATTACTCTTCAGTTTAATGAGGACTATGGAGAAACGCCTAACATCACCGCGGATATTCAGTGGAATGGTAAGCACTTCACATCTCGTTTTATGGAAGAGATAAAAGAAACGGAAGAACGTCAACAATTACGTCAGCGTAAAAGAATGTATTCCCACGTGTTGCTTGATGTATTGGAACAAGCAACAGGAATGGATCAAGAGTGGGGTATTTTAACAGGAATCCGTCCTACTAAGTTGTATCATATGTATCGCCAAGATGGTCATACCGTTGATGAAGCGAAGCAATTACTTCAGCAACGTCATCGTGTATCCGTACGGAAAAGTGAATTAATTGCAGAAATTGCAGACGTTCAGTTGAATGCGTTACCTGATTTGTATTCATTAAAAGAAGAAGTGAGTATTTATATCGGCATTCCGTTTTGTCCGACAAAATGTGCGTATTGTACGTTTCCTGCCTATGCCATTCATCGCAAAAGCGGCCGAGTGGAAACATTCCTCGATGGCTTGCATGAAGAAATGCGTGCAATGGGTAAATGGCTGAAAGAACATGATATTCGTATCACGACAATTTATTTCGGTGGAGGAACACCCACATCTATTGAAGCAGAAGAAATGGACGCGCTTTATCAAACGATGATGGACTCATTCCCTTATATGGAACATGTGCGTGAAGTGACAGTGGAAGCCGGACGTCCTGATACGATTACAGTACCTAAGCTTGAAGTATTAAAGAAGTGGGGGATCGATCGAATCAGTGTCAATCCGCAGTCCTATACGGATGAAACATTGAAAGCTATCGGTCGTCATCACACTGTACAGGAAACAATCGATAAGTATTGGTTGTCTCGAGAGCAAGGAATGCGCAATATCAATATGGACTTGATCATCGGTTTACCGAATGAAGGTCTGGAGGAATTTGAGCATTCGCTCGCTGAAACAGAAAAGATGCAACCTGAATCATTAACGATCCATACGTTGTCATTCAAGCGTGCTTCTGAAATGACACGCAATAAAGACAAGTATCAAGTGGCGGATCGTGAAACAGTAGGAAAAATGATGACGCGTGGTGAAGAATGGTCTCGCGCTAACGGCTACATACCGTATTATCTTTACCGTCAGAAAAACATTTTAGGGAATCTTGAGAATGTCGGGTACTCGAAACCTGGCGAAGAGAGTCTTTATAATATTTTGATCATGGAAGAAGCACAGACCATTATCGGTATGGGTTGCGGAGCATCGAGTAAGTTTATGGAACCGGCAACAGGCAAGTTGACGCAATTCCACAATCCGAAAGAACCTGGGGCTTATATTTTAGGATTTGAAGAAGCGATCGATAAGAAAATAGCGTATTTGGAAGAGTTATTCCCAGCTACGCACCCCCTCAAGTAATACGGATATCCCTAACGCAAAAGTCGTTGGGGATATTTTTTTGTGAAAGTTATGCAAATGATCAGCCAATTGTGTATAATGTAGTGAATGAACAACCATTCATTCAAAGGGGGAATTAATTTTGACAAAACAGATTGAAGTAGAAGTTGAAGGAAGATTAGCAACCGTAACTTTTAACCAGCCTGAAGTAATGAACGCGATGGACGGAGTCATGATGAAGGATCTGGCAGATATTGTGGATCAACTAAAGAATAATTCATCCGTGCATGTTGTACTATTTAGAGGAGCTGGCCGCGCATTTTCTGCTGGCGGTAACGTTAAAGCTATGCTAGATCCAAATGGTCCGATGAAAATGGAAGATGTTATGGTCGACTTATCGAGATTGGCATTGGCGATGTACAGTATGCCTCAAATCACTATTGCATCCGTACATGGTGCGGCAGCGGGATTAGGATGCAGTATTGCCATTGCATGCGACGTCGTCATCGCGGAAGAATCAAGTAAAATCGCCATGAACTTTATTGGAATCGGACTTGTGCCAGATGGGGGAGGTCACTTCTTCTTGAAAGAACGCGTAGGTACTGCAAGAGCTAAACAACTCATCTGGTCGGGGAAAGTACTCGACGGAAAAAGTGCTATGCAAATTGGGCTCGTCGATGAAGCCGTTGCGGACGGAGAAGCATGGAACACGGCACAACAACGTGCCCAAGTCATTTTACATTCGCCAACAGCTTCCATGATCGCGTCAAAGAAAATTCTTCATGCAGAAGGTATTGCAAAGCTCGAGCAAGTATTGAAACTTGAAGGTGAAGCACAATTAGCTATGCGCTTAACAACTGACCATCGTGAAGGCGTTCAAGCATTCGTAGGGAAAAGAAAACCAAACTTCACAGGTCAATAAAAGACATGAAGAAGACGCGCTATGAAAACTGCGCGTCTTGTGTATATCTATAACTGTTATTAAAAAATTATTGATACTTAGCGGCTGTTTCTCTCCAAGAGAAATAGCCTTTTTCTATGGCGCGCAATAGTAACTCTGCTGAAGCCAAGTTTGTAGCTAGCGGAATCCCATAGACATCACATAATCGAAGTAAAGCACTGACGTCCGGCTCATGTGGTTGAGCTGTAAGCGGATCGCGGAAGAATAAAACCAAATCAAGCTGTCCGGTCGCAATCATGGCACCGATCTGTTGATCGCCACCAAGCGGTCCTGAATTCAGTCGTGTAATGGATAGATCTGTTTCTTCCATAATGCGTAATCCTGTTGTGCCCGTTGCATAAAGGGTATGTTTAGCAAAAATCTGCTCATAAGCAATGGCGAAATTGACCAATTCAGCCTTTTTTTCATCATGCGCAATCAAAGCAATGTTCAAACGAGTCACTTCCTTCTACGATATCTTAACGACCATAGCGTATCACAAAAAACGTTAAAAATCTTGTGCTTTTTAGTATAAGTTTAAGTAAATCTATCCGCACCCAAAAATCCCTTGATGAACTGTAAACGTCTCATCAAGGGATAGTAGTTGGATATTACTTCTTGTTTTTTAGTTTTTCCAATAGATTTTCAACTTTCTTTTGTAGATCCTTGGTTTCTTCTTGTAAGATACGAACTTTATAATGCGCGTCCTCGATGAAGAGTTCTACTACATCCCCTTCAGTCAACTCAGCAGATAGTTCAGTTACAGGAATCACAAGTTCTTTCTGCTCATTCTCATAATACAAAAAGACATAAAAACCGTCATCAATTCGATCTAATGTGTATCGTTGACCTTTTGTCATCGTTCGCATGCCCACCCATCTTTATCTCGATCATGCTTACTAGCATATGCCGGATGACCTTTTTTTACACCGTTTGGATAGGTTTTTCGCATCTCGGTACAATTCTTGAATGAAGTAGGCGCACCCGGTATGACGTACAACCCTGAATTGACATCTGGTTTAGGGTTAGGCTTTGGTACAGGCTTAGGATCAGGTTTTGGTACGGGTTTAGGGTCGGGTTTCGGTACAGGCTTAGGAACTGGCACGGGTTTTGTCAGTGATGTAGTAACGGAATGGGCTGTGCCGTTCGTAGTCACTGTAATCGTACCTGCAGTTTCCGTAGCATAGGATTTTATACCCGCATCTTTTAAACGTTTGACGGTTTCCGCATGTGGATGTCCATATATATTATTTTTCCCATAAGACAATATGGCGGCTTGTGGCTTCACAGCTGCAAGAAAATCAGCAGAAGTACTTGTCCGTGAACCATGATGACCTACTTTCAAATACGTGCTCTTTAGATTAGATTGACCAATCATTTCTTTCTCTACACGTTCATCCGCATCACCTGTAAATAAGAAACTGACATTGTCATACGCTAGTCGTGTGACAATGGAAGCGGCGTTATGATCAATTGCTCGGTCATCTGTGTGCAGTACATTCAGTTTAATCGCAGGATCGAGAGCGATTACGTCACCTGTTTGTGCTACTGAGAATGGGATATTCTTTTTGTCGATTAATGTAAGTAAATTAACATATGTTGCAGTCGTATGAACATTCCCACTGTCGATAAATTGTTTTACTGTAAAAGTGTTAAGGACTTCTTCAAAACCACCAATATGATCAGCATGTGGATGTGTAGCCAGCGCGATGTCTAACGTTTTGATATTTCGAGATTTCAGGAAGGCAATGACTTTAGGTGCGTCGAGCGCAGTTCCCGCATCAATCAACATATTTTTGCCGTCTGGCGATTGGATCAGAATAGAATCCCCTTGCCCCACGTCGATGAAGTGAACTTGCATATTTGGCATCGGCTTAAAACTCGGATTCATCATTCGCGCCATAAAGACTGCGAAATGTTGTCTCGTCAATTTATTATTCGGTCCGAATGAACCATCCAAATAGCCTGTAGTGATATTTTCAGAAGCTAAGACACTGATATCATCTTTAAATCCATTTAGATCACTAACATCTGTAAAGTATACATCTTTGGTTTTAGGTAACTGATAGCCTTGAACTAAGATTTTTGCCATTTGTCCGCGTGTCAACGGAGCCGAAGCATCAAAGTACTTTGAACCGTTTGTATGGGTCTTTCCAGATATAAAACCTAATTGCACGGCCTTTGCAACTTTTTCATAGCCGTGATTCCCTTTCTTCAAATCAGTGAAGCCAGGGTCTGGTGCTGTGAAATCAGTAATCTGTTTTTCTCGCAAAATCATAGTAACAGCTTGTAAGCGAGTTAGATTGTCTTTCGGTTTAAATGTTCCGTCTGGATATCCTGTAATGATTTTTTTATCCGTGAGAAATTGGATTTCATCCGTATATTGTGAAACGTCTGGAAATCCTTTAGCAAAAGCTTGTTGCTGCGGAAATACACCGAGCATCAGTACCACGATAAATAATGAATACAAAATCTTCTTCAAATCTGTTCCTCCTAGTTTTCTTGCATTTCGTGCATGAAATAGTATCTCCCTTATGCTTAAAACGTGCAAGAGTACTAGGGTAGCAATTTATGTATAGGAAGAATTGATCAAAAAAAAGACGAAATCTCTTGTGAAAAGGAGATTTCGTCGTGTAATTACGTATGGAATAATAATAGTTTCCCAAGTGGAGAAGCCAAGCGATGTGTTCGGTCAAGCAGATCTTTTTCGATCAGCATCTGATTACCTTGTTCTTTTGCTGCGTCATCTGATTCTGCAGAGAAGGTCTCTTCTGTAATGAGTGAACCGTTTTTTTCATAAGCAGTAAGTTTGTAAGTTTTCATCATATCGCCTCCATAAACCTTTTATTCAGTATACTATGAATCACGTCAAATGAATAGCTGTTCATAATATTGAAAGCATAAAAGATTCTTCATGTTAAACTTTAGTAGAAGAATATTTATAATTTTGAAACCTATTTTCAATTGAATCGTATAACAAGATAATGAGATTACTAAAGGGGACGATGTGCGTGGCCTTAGAATTAGAACAAGTGACTAAACAGTTTGGAGATTTTACAGCTGTGGACCAGCTGTCATTGACAGTAGAAGAGGGGACAATGTACGGTTTCCTCGGAGCAAACGGTGCTGGGAAGACGACTACGTTCCGAATGATCCTCGGATTATTAACTCCGACAGAAGGAAATATTACTTGGAACGGACGCACCATATCCTATGAAACGAGCCCGCTCATCGGTTATTTGCCAGAAGAACGTGGCCTGTATCCAAAAATGAAAGTGCTAGATCAGTTAATCTTTCTCGGACAGTTGCGTGGAATGAAAAAGTCTGCTGCGAAAAGTTCGGCACTTCAGTGGTTGGATCGTTTTGAAGTACCGCAAAATACGAATAAAAAAGTAGAAGAGTTGTCTAAAGGTAATCAACAGAAAATACAAGTTATCGCAGCATTATTGCACGATCCTAAATTGCTGATCCTTGACGAACCGTTCTCAGGACTAGATCCAGTAAATGTCGAGATGTTGAAAAAAGCGATAGTGGATTTCCGCAATAACGGAGCAACGATTTTGTTCTCCAGCCACCGTATGGATCATGTGGAAGAGTTATGTGAGCAACTCAGTATTATTCATCATGGCAAACAACTAGTCAGTGGAAAGTTGCGTGACGTTAAGCGTTCGTTCAGCAAACAGAATGTCCGGATTCGTTCAGACTTCCCCCTCACTGAGCTAGAGGGCTTTGAAGGAGTTACGACTGCTCATTATTCTTTGGAAGGTGCAGTTTTTCAGGTAGAAGATGAACGAGTGGCACATGCGTTGTTACAAGCAGCATTGCAAAAAGGGCCAATACGCCATTTCGAAATAGAAGAACCATCTTTGCAAGATATATTCATTGCGAAAGTGGGGAAAGAGCATGCGTGAATTTTGGATTATTTTTAAACAAAGTTTCTTGACCAAAGCTAAAACGAAATCATTTTTCATTACAACGCTCATCATGGTAGCGGGTATTTTTCTCTTTGCGAATTTGCCGAGCATTATAGACAAAGTCGGTCAGTTAATGGGGAGCAGTGAAGATGACCGTGTACTAGTCGTAGATGAGAGTGGGGTATTGTTTGACCGGTTGCATGAACAACTTCAGCAAAATGAACAAGGAATTTCATTGGAGCTGACAGAAGACTCGCAAGATCAGTTGGCAGAGCAAGTGAAATTGGAAGAAATCGCTTCGTTCATGGTATTGAGTTTTGATAAAGATCAAACTATCCAAGCATCTTATACAACAGGTAGTTTGGTAGATCAATTTTTGCCTTCAGCTCTACAAGATGCATTGCAAAATATTCAAACGCAAGTGAAAGCTGAACAGCTGTCTTTATCGGGCGAACAAGTTTCTGAGTTGTTTGCGCCGATTCAATTTGAAAAGCATAATATTTCAGAAACAGCAAAGTCAGAAGAAGAGCTGAACCAAGCTCGAGTCTTAGTGTATGTATTAATGTTCGTCATTTACTTTGCGGTGATCATTTATTCTTCGATGATTGCGACGGAAGTAGCTACGGAAAAATCATCACGTGTAATGGAAATTTTGATCTCAAGCGTATCACCTGTTAAGCATATGTTTGCGAAAGTGCTTGGAATCGGATCGCTCGGGATTGCGCAAATTCTAGTCTATGCCGTATCAGGGTTTTTGGCTTATAAACTATCATCCACAGGAGAGGAAAATGAACTATCTGCATTCTTCAGCCTGGAAAACTTGCAAGTTAGCACGCTGGTCTATGCTGTCATTTTCTTCTTGCTAGGCTATTTCCTTTATGCCACTCTAGCCGCGCTACTTGGCTCATTAGTAAGCCGGACAGAAGACGTACAACAGATGATTATGCCGATGTCGTTACTCGTCGTGGCAGCTTTCATTATCGCTGCAACGGGGCTTGGGAATCCAGAGATGGGCTATTTGAAAATTGCTTCCTTCATCCCATTCTTCGCTCCACTCGTCATGTTCTTGCGGGTTGGTATGCTCGATTTACCGTTGTGGGAGCCATTGCTTTCGATCGGTATCATGCTAGTGACGATCTTCATCCTTGGCTGGTTCGGTGCGAAGGTGTACCGTGGCGGTGTGTTGATGTATGGGCCGTCTCGTTCGCTTAAGGATTTGAAGAAGGCTATACAGCTTGGAAAGGAATAGGTTTAGGTGAAGAGTGTCCCTTGAAGTTACAGTGCTTCTTGGGATACTTTTTTTATGTGGATTTAAGTTTGAGTTCAAGTTCAAGTTCGAGTTCAAGTTCAAGTTCAAGTTCAAGTTCAAGAGTAAGGGGAGTTAGTGAGTACAAGGGATGGAAGCTCCAGCTGGCGGACGCTTTCCCATGGGCTCTCGGTGAGCCAACCAGGTCGCAAGCTCCCTTTTGGTTGTCTCTCCTTTCGAGCTGATCCTGCGGGAAGAGCCGTAACGAAGAACGGCTTTTGCGAGTAAAAGCGCAGCGTTAGGAGCACGTCTTTGCACTTCGCCACCAGCTTCCGCTTCCATCCTACTTATTGAGTGGAGGTACTTATATCACTCATTGTAAGTAGTGTGTGAACTGTTGTTATGCCTAAACTTATTCAAGTTCAAGTTCAAGTTCAAGTTCAAGTTCAAGTTCAAGTTCAAATTCAAGTGTAAGGGGAGTTAGTGAGTACGAGGAGACTCAAGCCATGCCCGCAGGAAAGCGTCCGCCTGGAACGTCGATTAACGGTGCTTTCCCATTTACTACTGTTTCGCCTGTCCGCTTTCCAGTAATAGATGAAATATGGTAAAATAGGAACAAGTATTCGTGGAAGAGGTGCAACCTATGGAACCCATCCGTTTTTTACATACAGCCGACCTGCATTTGGACAGCCCTTTTAAAGGCATGTCCGCAGCAGGGCCGGACGAGCTCGCTCGACTGCAGCAGTCTACATTCGCTGCGTTCGACCGATTCATAGCCTACGCAGTTAAAGAGCGACCGGATTTCATTGTCATTGTCGGTGACCTATACGACGGTGAAGACCGTAGCTTGCGTGCGCAAATTCGTTTCCAGCAAGGTATGCAACAACTTCAAAAAGTGAAGATCCCGGTCTACCTGTCATATGGAAATCACGACCATTTAGCAGGCAGATGGACTCGCGTGTCATTGCCGGAAAACGTTCACGTGTTTTCTGAACATGTAGAGCAAAAACAACTAACTATTCGTAATGAAACTATTTATTTACACGGCTTTAGCTACCCGCAGCGTCATGTCAAAGAACCGATGATTTCGCACTATCCAAATGCGGCAGATGGAATACATATCGGCCTGTTACACGGAAGTGTGGCGGGTGACGCAGAGCATGCCGTCTATGCACCGTTTACTATCAATGAATTGCAAAGTAAGCACTACCATTACTGGGCGCTTGGTCATATTCATAAACGCCAAGTGTTGTCTCAAGAACCGCCCATCGTCTATCCAGGTAATATTCAAGGAAGGCACCGTAATGAACAAGGGCATAAAGGATTTTACGACGTCTCGTTGACACCTTCCAACACGTCTCTTACATTTGTGGAAACGTCGGATATTGTCTTCACGTCATTGACTGTTTCATGCGAAGGAATCGAATATGCGGATGACTGGATTTCAGCATGTCAGGAAGCCGTTGATCAATTGACAGCCGAAATTGGCAGTGTCGTCGTAGAACTAGTGATGGAACATACGGAAGGGCTAGCAAACGATTTAGCTAGATCTGAAGTGGAGTGGCTTGATATTCTGCGAGAACAATATGAAGACATGGAGCCATTCGTCTGGATTTCATCGATTGAATGGCCATTGATCAGAGATACGGTAGTTTCAAATTCATTACTTGAGCCAGTGGAGAGCACGTTATCCGGCTGGGAAACAGATGACTGGAATGACTTGGTAAAAGAAGTGTATAGCCATAAAGCGGGTCGCTATTTAGAAGCGTTAACACCTACAGATTTTGAGCGATTGAAACAGCAGGCAGCCGCATTGCTAGAGGATGAAATGTGGAAGGAGGGCTAAAATGAAAATCCGAAAAATACTTCTGTACGGATTCGGTCAGCATGAAAATTTGGAAATGGATTTGCGACCCGGCATGAACCTGTTATATGGACCGAATGAAGCGGGGAAAACGACTATTCAGCAAGCCATCCTTCATATTTTATTTGGATTTCCTCAAAAGAATCAACAAGAGCTACGCTATGAACCGAAAACAGGTGGGAAATACGGTGGCTGTCTCTATATAGATGATCAAGAGTATGGTAATTGGATGATCGAACGAGTGCGTGGAAAGTCTTCGGGTGACGTCTCTATCCGTTTTGATGATGGACGTATTGCAGAAGAAGAGGAATTGAAGAGGTTGTTAAGAGGTTATGATCGGCAAGCATTTGAATCGATCTTCTCTTTCTCCTTATTCCAACTACAAGATCTTGAGAAAATGGATGAAAATGATTTGAGTCGGACATTACTTGCGTCTGGGACGACAGGTCTCGATACGTTATGGAAAGTGGAAAAGAAGATGGAGAAGGAAATGGGTGGCCTCTTCAAAAAATCGGGCAAAATACCACCCATGAATAAAAAACTGGCCGAAATACGTGAACTGGAACAAGCGATGTTGAAAGAACAACAAAAGCTTTCCACGTATGAACCGTTGACTATTCGCAAGCAAGAACTTGACGAACAAGTGGCGGCATTACGTTCAGAAGAGCAGCGCCTTTACAAGCAATCTGAAGAACAGCGAATCGCGATGCAAGTTGTTCCGTTGCAGCAACAGCGCAACCAATTACTTGAACAAATCTCCCATCTACCTGATGATTTTCCAGCAGCAGGTATTCGTCGTTACGAAGAACTTGCAAGTAAGCAATCAGAATTGAAGTTAAAGAAATCACGTTTAGAGAAAGAACAAGCGGAGTGGCAATCGGAATTGATCGACTTGCGCCCCAAAAGTGAACAACAAAAACTGGAACGCTGGGTAGCACAAGAAGCAGAATGGCATCGATTACGATCGGAGCGGCTTACTGCTGAACAGGAAATACAAGTACTTGAAAAGAAACGGCACCAGTTCATCAATCGTTTAGGATTAACGGATGAACAACTAGCATCTATAGGGACAATGGATGTTTCCATTCAACGTGAACGCCAACTCGAACCCGTTCTTGAAGAACAGAAAGAAATGGATCAGCAATTAAAAGCATTGCAGCGCTTATTGGCGGAGGCGGAAAGTGAACGTCAAGAAGCGGAGCGACAAAAAGAACGGACTGAACGTTTGAGATTGACTGATTCTGAACGAGAGAAACTGGCAACCTGGCCGGAATTGCAGCGTAAACTTGCAGAAGCTAAATTCATTGTATCTGCAGGGGGTCAGCAGGCTTCGAATGGAATGGTTCCGATCATTATTTTGCTCATTGGACTAGTGATCGGGGCATATAGTGTCATGCAGCAGCAGTGGTTGTTCGTGGGGCTTGGTCTAGTAGTCATGGCGGTCGGATTTTGGTTATTTACACAAAAACCTGATTCTGTATCAGACCAGCAAACGTTCATTCGAGACCATGAAGAGCTGGCGATCGAACTGGAAAAGCTAGCTGCACGTCATGACATGCAACAACGTGATCAGCAACAAATATCAACAGAGATTGAAAGAATGGATCGTAAATTGCAGAAATACGCAGAGGAAATGGAACAACTTTATCAGTTAAAACAACAAGCGGTGAAGAAGTTGCAAGATCTGTTACGAGATGAGCCATTCGATCCAACATTCAATATCCAAGAAAGCTTTCGTTTGTTGCGCGAGTATCAAGACGTGGAGATAGATCAGAGAACATGGCAACAACGTCTACAAACTACGACACAGCTAATACGGTCATTAATTCAAGAAGTGGAAGAAGTACTCGGGCCAGTGGCTGAAGAAGGTTTGTATGAGAGACTTCGTCAAGAACTACAGCGTCAGAACAGCCTACAAGAAAAGCATCTAAGTAAAGAACAAACGCTACGTGAAATTAAAGAGCAATTAGTTGAAACACAGGAATTGTTGGAGACGGTAACAGCAGAAATTCAACAATTGTTCGAGGTTGTTGGGGTATCAGAAAAAGAACAATTTTACACAGCATATCAGCAAGATCAAGATGCACAATTATTAAAACGACAGCTAAAAGAAGTAGAAGCACAACTGTCCTTATATACCAAGGAACCGGTAGTTAAAGAGTGGACCTTACCTGAACTTGAGCGACAGCGCAGTGAAACGACAAACCGCCTGGAAATGATTCGCAAAGAAGTAGTGGAGCTTGTAGATGAGCAAGTGAAAGTTGGACATGAAATCTCGCAAATGGTTGCAAGCCGAACGTATAGCGAACTTCAGCAATTATTTGAAGTGCGAAAAGCTGAGCTAGAAGATATGACAGAACAATGGGTAATCCGAAAAGCCGTCCGTGAGGCAATTCGGCAAACGATGAGCGAGTGGAAAGAACATCAATTACCGGCCGTTCTTCTTCAGGCGAATGAATGGTTTAGCAAATTAACTGGGAATCGATATGCGACGCTTGGCTTAACTGTGGAAGGCTATTTCGAGGCAGTCACAACAGAAGGGCAATCTTTCATGATCAATGAGCTTAGTCAAGCGACAAAAGAGCAAGCCTACCTTTCGTTGCGCTTGGCGTTAGCGTATGAATTATCAGAGCGCGCACCGTTTCCAATTATTATGGATGACCCATTTGTTCACTTTGATAATGAGCGACTTTCGCGTATGATAGAAATACTTACGGAGTTACAACCATCTCATCAATTTCTGTACTTTACTTGCCATCAAGAAATGAAGTCGAAATGGCCAAGTGAACCTCATACAATTGAGATTGGACGAAAAGTTAAAGGGGAGATCCACTGATGAAAAAACTACTTGACTATCAAGTCGGCGAAACAATCGACATGTATTTATTGATTAAGCAGGCAACAAAAGGTGTCACACAGCAAGGGAGTCCGTTCATGACGTTGATTCTGCAAGATAAAAGTGGTGACCTTGAAGCGAAACTTTGGGATGCGGGTGAAGAACAAGCTCAGATGTATCAGGGAGCAACCATCGTAAAAGTAGGCGGAGAAATTCATGAGTACCGTGGAAAAAATCAACTTCGTTTGAAAGCAATTCGTCCTGCGAAAGAAGATGAAGGGGTAACAATTGCGGATTTAGTACCTTCTGCCGAAAAGAGCAAGGAAGTATTGTTAGACGAATTAATGCAGTATTTCTTTGAAATGCAGAATCCACAAATCCAGCGCGTGACACGTCATTTATTGAAGAAACATCAGCAAGATTTCGTATTATATCCAGCGGCTACGAGAAATCATCATGACTACGTTTCAGGCTTATTAGACCACGTTGTTTCGATGTTGAAACTCGGTAAGGCAATTGCGGAATTGTATCCAACATTGAACAAAGATTTACTGTATGCAGGAATTATTTTGCATGATATCGGTAAAGTTATCGAGTTGTCAGGCCCGGTCGGTACGCAGTATACGATCGAAGGGAATTTGCTAGGGCATATTACGATCATGGTCAATGAAATTTCCAAGGCTGCAGAAGAGTTGGAGATTGAGGGCGAGGAAGTGATGTTGCTTCAGCATATGGTGTTGTCTCACCATGGTAAAGAGGAGTGGGGCAGTCCGAAGCGTCCGATGTTGAAGGAGGCGGAGATTCTTCATTATATTGATAATATCGATGCGAAGATGAATATGCTGAACCGCGTCATGTCGAAAACTACGCCAGGCGAGTTCTCTGAGCGCGTATTCCCACTGGATAACCGTTCGTTCTATAAGCCAACTTTTGAGTGATGTAGGTAAATAACGAGTCAGGGTAGTAGAAGGCAACGTTGATCTACTTATTGGGTCGTTGCTCGAGGATGACTTGTGCATGGAAATAAGTAAAGGTTCTGCTTTTCGGACCCGCACAGGCACGTGGGGGATTGCCTACAGCCATGAGCCAGCTGGCGGTGGAGCTGCCAGTTGTCTCATGGCCACGGCCTACCCCGCAGTTGTGCCTGCGCTACTAAGTACTTACCAAGTCAGGTTGCGGTTTATAGAAGATAAAACCAGTGACCTGGTAGTATTCGTTCCTTATTCTTGCAAAAGAAGAATCAGAACTGCCCTACACATAATCTAACGTAGGCGGCTGCACGTGGTAGGCGTAGCAATGAGACAGCCAGGCGCTCTTCCTGCCTGGCTCATTGCGGAAGCCATCCGCCACCGTCGAAGTGGGGCCAATGATCACCCCATTTACATTGCTAGTCAAACCACTACCTCTGCAAAACACAAGAAGAGAAAAGGGTTTGTAAAACAACAAAAAAGGTCTGTCATCGGAATTTCCGAGACAGACCTTTTTCATGTACCAATTACTTTTCTTCTTCAACTTCTACTTCAGCGTCATCAGCTGGAGCGTCTTCTGCAGGTGCTTCTTCTTCGACAGCAGGAGCGTCTTCAGCTGGTTTCTCATCCATCTTGAACAGGTCAAGAGCGGATTTCAAATCTTCGTCCTTAATCTTCACGTCAGCATCTTTCACTAACTTCGAAACTTTAGCCAATAGTTCGTTCTCGTCAGCTTTTTCCATCAATAGTTCTTGGCGAATTTCATCTTTCTTTTCGTCAGTCACTTTTTCATCATCAGTTTTACGCTTTTCTTTTACTTCAATAACGTGGAAGCCGTTTTCTGATTGAACCGGCTCACTGATTTTGCCTGGCTCTAGGTCATATGCAGCGTTCCAGAATTCAGGAACCATGACACCGTATGCGAACCAATCAAGATCGCCGCCTTCGTCTTTAGAACCTGGATCAGTAGAGAATTCTTTTGCTACTTTTGCAAAGTCTTCTCCTTTATCCAACTTCTCTTTTACTTCTTTTGCTGTTGCTTCATCTTCAACTAAGATATGACGAGCATTGATCTCAGTTTGAGATTCTTCAAGGCGCTTCTCTAAATCTTCATCAGAAACTTCCACACCATCAGTCAATGCAGCTTCTTGTAGTTTATTTAAACGGATCATTTTCTTGAAGCTTTCAGGCGTCTGACCTTGTTGAGCCAAGAATGCATCGAAGTTTTCACCGAGTTGTTCTTTGTTTTTATCAAATTCTGCGTCTACTTGCTTATCGTCTACATCATATTTATCATCCAAAACTTTTTCCAAGATGATCATTTGTAGAGCTTGTTCACCGACAGATGCTTTCATTTCTTGATAGAATTCATCTTTCGTAACGTCTCCTGCTTTTGATGTCATGACTTTTTCATCGCCGCCACCAGAACATGCGGATAAAGCGGCAACCGAAGCTGCAAGTGTAAATGCTAACATTTTCTTTTTCATGTAATTAACTCCCCTAATCTAAGTATTGATTCTGTATATTCTTTAAGTAAACACTATAGCATAGAACGGATGGAAATCAAAAAGGTTCCCTTCGTCTGAAATGTAACCCATTCGATTGAATAGTACAAAATACGAGATACCAAATTAAATAACACACGAATCAACTCGATTTTAAGAATAGGTAAAGGTGGATGGCAATAAAACATTTTGAGGGAAATCTTGATTTATTCAACAGGGGGAATTATGGATACAACGAGTTCATTGCATAACAATCATTATTTGAATGAATTTCAATTCCTATATATCGTGAATTATAGAAGTGAAGGTGCTACTAATAGAAGGTTGTTATTTCATCTTTCCATTTAAAGACCGCTAATTCCTATGCGAATTAGCGGTCTATTCTTTGCGATAATTTGTGTTTTGTACCACTCAATTGAACGGATAGATCTGATATGCCCAACCGTTTTTTTCGACATTCGCATAGGATACAATGTGAAAGGGGGTGTCACCATGAGCGGTTACACTCAAGGCGGTTCTGGATCATCAGGCTTTGCTTTAATTGTTGTGTTATTCATTTTGTTGATCATTGTAGGTGCTGCATACTTGTGCTAAAAAAAAGCCCGCCCCCAGCAATGGGGGTGGGCAATACATAGTGTTATGCGCTAAAGAATACTTCTACATATAAGGATAAAATGAGGATTGTGATTAGAATGTTTACAGTCCGATATATCTTAGGCTGCTTTTCTTCTGGAATCTCTCTAGATTGGCAAAGAGCAAATGTCATTTTATTAATTTGATATAAGTAGAACAATGAAAATAGAATGGTAATCGCTATAACCATTTTAGACCTCCTCTTTCTGCTTCTGTACCATCATAGCAGAATTTGTGAGCAAAAGGAAAAACCTAAACCTTGTATGGAGAAGGTAGTTAAGACTCCACTCGAGATTTTAGTTAAGACTCCACTCGAGATTTTGTTAGGTAATCATTCGAGTCGACATAGGTTTTCTCGATGTTTTGAAAACCGCGTTCGAAAATATCCATAAAGTCATCGCCATAAATATTACGTAAGACAGACATGACCTCGAGAAATTCTGGGAACTTCCCGTAAATATCGCGAATAGGAAGTGACCCTTGAAGAACACTGTAATCTTCATTATGATAATTTGCGTTCATCTCTACGAGCAACTTTTTGCCTTCTTCTGAAACCGTCACATATGTATTGCGACGATCGTCTTCCTTTTTGGAAAAGTATAGAAGTTGACGTTGTTCCAGTTTCTTGGAGAAGTTGAAGGCAGTTGAGACGTGCATAACTCCGAACTTGGCGATATCTGAAATGGTGGCGCCTTCAAGGTGGTAAGCGATCCATAAGATATGATGTTCGTTGATATTGAGGTCATACGGTTTAATCCATTGTTGCCAATCTTTCTCTACAGCTTTCCATAATGCTTTGGACATTTGGGCTACGCGCTGATTGAAGATCATGGCATCTTTACGTGAAATGATTTGCTCTGCCATCGAGACACCTGCTTTCTGTCAGTCTTTTTATTTATTATACCAAAAAAGCAACAAATAAAAAAGACGGAATAATAAAATAATTATACCTAGGTGTATATACCCATGTAATACAGCTGTTTAATAGCTTGTATCATGTGGGTATGCACACGCTGACCAGCAAGTACTGGATGGACGCCGAAAGAGAAATAGATTAACGAGTTCCGATGGATTTCTCTAGATCATCCAATGCATTTTGAATGGCAGAAATTTCTTTCTCTAATCGCTTCTTATTGTGCTCAGTCGAGCGCTTCCAGTCTGCTACGGAAACTTTCATTTCTTCGACAGTCTCTGGTACAAGCTCTTTTGCTTCTTTAGATAAATCCGTTACAGAATCTTTTAAATCTGCTACTTGACCTTTGACATCTTTCAACTTATCCTTCAGTTCCAATGATGCAGTTTTGACGCTGTCTCGTAGTTCGCTACCCGCTTTTGGAGTAGAATATAGAACCGTTACAGCAGAGGTTACAGCACCAGCTGCCAGACCAATAAAGAATGTGGACGCTTTCATGTAGACGACACTCCTTTTGTATAGTTATTATTTTATTAAAGCATGTTACTACGTATATGAGCAAGAAAATTAATGAAATATTATACAATCAAAAGCATTTCGACCTAAAAGGTAGAAGCGAGTGCAGGTTTTTATCAAATGAAGTAGAAAGAAATACAATGTACTTCTTTTCTACTTACTCGGTGTGTTATTGTTGCAGGCGTTTTGAAATGCTTGATGCTAGTTCAGAGACAACGTCCATAGGGAACTGCTCCACTTTTGTATGGAATTCTACGTTTAGACCATCTGATTTATCATAACGAGGAATTAAGTGCATATGGAAATGATAAACCGACTGTCCTGCGAAGGAACCGTTGTTTTGCAAAAGGTTCATGCCGCATGGCTGAAATTCTTCTTTTAAAGCATTGGCAATTTTTGGTGCTACTTTAAATAGATTTCCTGCTTCATCTTCAGTTAATTCATACAAATTCTCACGGTGAGTTTTCGGAATTAGAAGTACGTGGCCTTTTGTAACCGGCATAATATCCATAAAGGCGATGACATGTTCATCTTCGTATACTTTTTCTCCTGGAATCGTTCCTTCTACAATCTTGCAGAAAATACATGAAGTCATTTCTACACTTCCTTTCATGTTTGGATGTATTGTAGCATATTTTCAGATAGTTAACGAAGGCGGATAAAGCAATTTTAGAATTTCTTTGCTAAAATAATAAAAGAAGATAGGGGGAAATACAATGGCAATCCTAGAACTAGAACATGTAACAGGTGGTTATACGCGCAAGCCGGTTTTACATGATCTTTCATTTCAGATAGAAGAAGGTGAATTGGTCGGGTTGATCGGCCTAAATGGCGCAGGTAAAAGTACAACAATTAAACATATTATAGGTGTTATGAACCCGCTCGAAGGAATAATTAAAATTGATGGTGCTACATTTAGTGACAAAGAACATTACCGCCAATCATTCAGTTATATTCCAGAGACGCCCGTGTTATACGAAGAACTTACATTACAAGAACATTTGGAACTGACTGCAATGGCATACGGTCTGGACAAGCAGCAATTTGAAATCCGTACCGAACAATTGTTAAAAGAGTTCCGTATGGAAAAGCGCTTGAAATGGTTTCCAGCGCACTTCTCCAAAGGTATGCGACAGAAAGTCATGATCATGTGTGCTTTCCTTGTAGAACCGAAATTATATATTATCGATGAGCCATTTGTTGGATTGGATCCGTTGGCGATTCGTGCATTGCTTGATCAAATCATCGAGAGAAAAAATGCCGGCGCTTCTATTTTGATGTCGACACATGTGCTCGCTACGGCTGAAAAATATTGTGATCGTATTATCCTGTTGCACGAAGGACGGGTGCGTGCGAATGGTACGATGGACGACTTGCGCAAGGCGTTCGGACGACCGGATGCCACACTGGATGATTTATATATTGCTATGACTGAGGAAACCGATCATGAACAACATGCATGAGATTTGGGGACAGCGGTTCTTCCATTATGTCAATGAATTACAGAAATATATGCGCTATGTATTCACAGGACATTTGGCCATCGTCTTCATGTTCGCAATTGGGGCAGGGGGCTATGCGTACAGTGAATGGTTGAAGGGAGTACCGGTTACATTCCCGTCTGCCTTTATCATATCCGTTGTCATTGCACTATTATTAATGAAGGCGGCGCCGACTACTTTGCTTAAGCCGGCAGACATTGTATTTTTCTTGCCATTGGAAAATCAATTGCCGAACTATATGAAACGTTCGAAAACTTGGTCGACATTTTCCCAACTGCCATTGCCGCTAATCGCCATGGTCGTCGCGTTGCCTTTATTAAAGGCGACAGAAGTGGGAACTGGAACGGATTATATGTTAATCATGTTAGTGATCATCGCTTTTAAAGGACTGTTTGTAGCGACTGAATATAGCGTTCGGATCGCCAATCATGATTTCGTATGGCCCGATCGTGTTGTTCGACTAGTTCTAACATTTTTAACGATTCTATTGGCATTGAGTTGGAGTCCAGTGGCAATCTTCATTGGAATTTTGATCGCCATGCTCTATGCGAAGTATTGGGATAAAAAAGCAGCACACTATCCGTTCCCCTATGAGCAGTTTATTGAATTGGAACAAAATCGTATGATGCGGTTTTATCGATTCGCGAATTATTTTACGGAAGTACCACATTTGGTTGGATCAGTAAGTAAGCGTAGCTGGTTGAAATTTGCAATGAAACGTTCTACGTTTAAACGTAGAGATGTGCAGAATTATTTAATTGTCCGGACATTCATTCGTACAGATGATACATTTTGGTTGTGGGTAAGATTGACGGCATTATCTGCATTGGGCGCGTTTTTAATACCATTGCCAATTGTGTCATTCATATTTGTAGGAGCGTTAGCCTTTGCGACTGCCGTTCAGTTGATTTTGGCACTCGAAGGCGGAGTCGAATTCACGATGGATCAGCTGTTTCCTGAAATGCAGGAAAAATCGCAAATCAAAGCGGTTCGTTCGTTAGTAAGAAAATTGATTTGGCTACAAGCGATTATTCTATTATTGGCGGCCTTGCCGTTATATGGCTTAAGCGTTACACCCGTCTTGATTGCGGTGGTTGCATTGATTGTCGGAGAAGCGACGATTCGATTAACGAAAGAACAAGTGAGAGAGATATGATGATAGGCGTAAAAGGAAATGGTGTTAGTAAGAAATAGTTTTCAAGTAATTATTCATTTTGTAACAGAATTATCTGAATATATGTACCTAGTCAATATTCTACTATTTATACGAAAGTAATTCAAAAGTTCGAATAGTTAGATTAAAGGTTGCAATTCATATTCTACTGCATATATAATTACTAAAAGGTATCAGGGGTGAGAGAGATGAATAATAACAACTCATATGCTGAATTTTTGAAAGCGGTAGGTAACAACAGTACTTCTCTCCAAGCGGAAAAGCTGCTGAATGAAATCTATTGGGATCTGTTTCTACAACACATTCATTGGGAACAAACGCAAGCGCGAATCATGACCTTGATTGATGAAGCGCTAGATCAAAATGACAAAGACGCATTCGACCTGTATACACAACAATTACTCGATATTTCACAAGAACAAGGATATGAACTTAAAACAAAATAATGTATTCATAGGCACTGCTAGGGCGAAATCCTGGCAGTGTTTTTTTATTGTAGAGAATGTCATAGCTGTAAGTTTCTTTCACAAAGTACAAGGGTACAATAAAGTACATAGAGAGTTAGCTTAAAACGTACGTTCGTTATTTCTTTAGAAAAAACACGAGGTGTGGTAAAATAGAAGGACAGGTGTTTAAGAAGAGGAGTGGAACCATTTGAACGAAACATTTCAATTGCAGGCACCATATACGCCGCAAGGAGATCAGCCAAAAGCGATCGCTAGCCTTGTTAATGGCATAAAAGAAGGTAAGAAACATCAAACATTGCTCGGTGCAACAGGAACAGGTAAAACATTTACGGTTTCCAATGTACTGACAGAAATTAATAAACCTACACTGGTCATTGCCCACAATAAAACGTTGGCTGGCCAATTATATAGCGAGTTCAAAGAGTTTTTCCCAGATAATGCAGTAGAATACTTTGTCAGCTTCTATGACTTTTATCAACCGGAAGCATATGTTCCGCAGACAGATACATTCATTGAGAAGGATTCATCAATCAATGATGAAATCGATAAACTTCGTCACTCAGCGACTAGTGCTTTATTCGAACGAAATGACGTACTTATTGTTGCATCCGTATCGTGTATTTACGGTCTCGGTTCCCCGGAAGAATATAATGACATGGTCTTTTCATTACGTAAAGGGATGGAAATACCGCGTAATCAATTGTTGCGCACACTAGTGGACATCCAGTACGAACGCAATGATATCAATTTCACACGTGGTACATTCCGTGTCAGAGGGGATGTAGTCGAGGTCTTCCCGGTAGCACGCGATGAGCGTTGTATACGTCTTGAATTCTTTGGTGATGAAATCGAAAGGATCCGTGAAGTGGATGCCTTAACAGGTGAAGTCATCGGCGATCGTGATCATGTCGCTATTTTCCCAGGATCTCACTTCGTCACGCGCGAAGAGAAGTTATTAAAAGCGATTGAAAATATTGAAATCGAGTTGGAAGAACAGCTTAAATATTTACGTGATAACGATAAGTTATTGGAAGCGCAACGCCTAGAGCAACGGACGCGCTATGATTTGGAAATGATGCGCGAGATGGGCTTCTGTTCGGGTATTGAAAACTATTCTAGACATTTAACATTGCGTGAAGCAGGCGCAACCCCTTATACACTTCTGGATTATTTCCCTGACGACTTCTTGATCGTCGTAGATGAAAGCCACGTCTCCTTGCCGCAAATCCGCGGTATGTACAACGGAGACCAAGCGCGTAAAAAAGTTTTGGTGGAACACGGTTTCCGTTTACCATCTGCTTTGGATAACCGCCCATTAATGTTTGAGGAATTTGAAAAACATGTTAAACAAGCGATGTATATTTCTGCAACCCCAGGACCATATGAAATAGAGCATACAGATAAAATGATTGAACAGATTATTCGTCCAACAGGATTACTTGATCCTATCATTGAAGTCCGACCGATTGAAGGACAGATTGATGATTTACTGGATGAAATCAACCTTCGAATCGAGCGAAATGAACGAGTATTGATTACGACACTGACCAAAAAAATGTCAGAAGACTTGACGGATTACCTAAAGGACATCGGGATTAAAGTTCAATATCTACATTCTGACGTCAAGACGCTTGAACGGACAGAAATTATTCGTGAACTGCGTGTCGGAACGTACGATGTACTCATCGGCATCAACTTATTACGTGAAGGTATAGATATTCCGGAAGTTTCATTGGTCACGATTTTGGATGCAGACAAAGAAGGATTCTTGCGTTCGGAACGTGCATTGATTCAGACGATCGGTCGAGCTGCGCGTAACTCTGAAGGACGCGTTATTATGTACGCGGATAAAATGACAGATTCAATGAAGAAAGCCATTGATGAAACAGAGCGTCGTCGTGAAATTCAAAAGGCATATAATATAGAACACGGAGTCACACCGACAACTATCGTCAAACCAATTCGCGAATTGATCCGTGCGACTCAAGTAGCTGAAGAAACGGAATCTTATTTGCAGAAGGTAACGAACGGCAAGAGACTTTCGAAAGACGAGAAAGGCTTATTGCTAATCAAATTGGAAAAAGAAATGAAAGAGGCAGCGAAAGCTTTGGACTTCGAAAGAGCTGCAGAGCTACGCGACACGGTAATAGAACTGAAAGCAGAAAGGTAGAGTCCGCATGAAAAATAAAGAACTTATAATACAAGGAGCGCGAGCGAATAACCTAAAAGATATAACGGTGAAGATTCCGCGTGATAAATTGGTCGTGCTCACGGGCCTATCAGGTTCAGGAAAGTCTTCACTGGCTTTCGATACAATCTACGCGGAAGGACAGCGCCGCTATGTAGAATCATTATCCGCATATGCTCGTCAGTTCCTTGGACAAATGGACAAGCCGGATGTGGATTCTATTGAAGGATTGTCACCGGCAATTTCCATAGACCAAAAGACAACGAGCAAAAATCCGCGTTCGACTGTAGGAACCGTTACGGAAATCTATGACTACTTGCGGTTGTTATACGCAAGGGTTGGGAAACCGCATTGTCCATATCATGGCATTGAAATCTCTACGCAGACGATTCAGCAGATGGTGGATCGCGTAATCGAGTTGCCTGAGCGTACTAGAATTCAAATTTTGGCGCCTATTATTTCAGAACGTAAAGGAACGCACGCTAAACTATTCGAAGATATAAAGAAACAAGGTTATGTACGTGTCCGCGTTAACGGCGAAACGATTGATCTTGATGATAATATAGACTTGGATAAAAATAAAAAACATACGATTGAAATCGTCATTGACCGAATCGTCATGAAAGAAGGCGTCGAAACACGACTTAGTGATTCATTGGAATCTGCATTACGCCTAGCTGACGGCAATGTTCTTGTCGATGTAATCGGTGAAGAAGAATTGTTCTTCAGTGAACATCATGCATGTCCTATTTGCGGGTTTTCTATCGGTGAACTAGAACCGCGTATGTTTTCATTCAACAGTCCGTTCGGTGCATGTCCTGAATGTGATGGGCTTGGCATGAAGCTTGAAGTCGACCCTGATTTAGTTATTCCTAATAGTGAGTTGACGTTAAAAGAACACGCCATTGCACCATGGGAGCCAACGAGTTCTCAGTATTATCCAGAGCTGCTCAAGACGATTGCCAAGCATTATAAGATTCCAATGGATGTACCTGTTGGTGAGCTAGCCGACTCGGATATTGAAAAACTTATGTTGGGATCCAAAAAGGAAAAAATAAGTTTCCGCTATACGAATGAATTCGGAAATACACGCGACAGCGACATCTATTTTGAAGGTGTATTGCGCAACGTAGAACGTCGTTATCATGAGACATCATCAGACTATATACGTGAGCAAATGGGCAAGTATATGACGGAAAAATCCTGTCCGACTTGTACGGGATACCGCTTAAAACCGGAATCACTTTCGGTGTTAGTGGATGGTCAGCATATTGGGAAGATCACGGAACGTTCAATTGTTGAAACGACGAAGTTCTTTGACCAATTAACACTTTCCGAAAAAGATACACAGATTGCCGACATGATTCTGAAAGAAATCCAGGAGCGTCTAGGCTTCTTAGTGAACGTCGGACTCGATTATCTGAATTTATCTCGTTCAGCGGGTACATTATCTGGTGGAGAAGCACAGCGAATTCGTTTGGCTACACAAATCGGATCCCGGTTAACAGGCGTTCTTTATATACTTGACGAACCTTCCATCGGCCTACATCAGCGAGATAATGATCGATTAATCGGCACGTTGCAAAGTATGCGCGATATTGGGAATACGCTAATCGTTGTAGAACATGACGAAGATACGATGATGGCTGCAGACTATTTAATTGATATTGGTCCTGGCGCTGGAGTCGCAGGCGGAGAAGTAATCGCTGCGGGTACACCTGCGAAAGTGATGAAAAACAAGAAGTCGTTGACGGGTCAATATTTAAGTGGAAAGAAATTTATTCCGCTTCCGATTGAACGTAGATCACGTGATGAACGCAGTATTATCGTTAAAGGGGCTGCAGAAAATAACTTGAAGCATATTGATGCAGAGTTCCCACTCGGTCAATTTATCGCGGTCACTGGCGTCTCAGGTTCAGGTAAGAGTACATTGGTCAATGATATTTTGCATAAGACGTTAGCTCAAAAATTAAATCGATCCAAACAGAAGCCTGGAAAGTTCGATAGTATCAGTGGTGTGGAACATTTAGAGAAGATCATTGATATTGATCAATCACCAATTGGACGTACACCACGTTCAAATCCGGCTACTTATACAGGAGTCTTTGACGATATTCGTGATGTGTTTGCGATGACGAATGAAGCCAAAGTACGCGGCTATAAAAAAGGTCGCTTTAGTTTCAACGTCAAAGGTGGACGATGTGAAGCGTGTCGTGGAGACGGAATCATCAAGATCGAAATGCATTTCCTTCCTGATGTGTATGTACCGTGCGAAGTGTGTCACGGCAAACGTTATAACCGCGAAACACTTGAAGTGAAGTATAAAGGTAAGAATATTGCAGACGTACTAGCGATGACAGTGGAATATGCGGTAGTATTTTTCGAAAACATTCCGAAAATCAATCGTAAATTACAAACGATTGTTGATGTGGGGCTAGGCTATGTACAATTAGGCCAACCGGCAACGACATTATCAGGTGGGGAAGCCCAACGTGTAAAACTCGCTTCCGAACTCCATAAACGTTCCATGGGCAAATCATTCTATATTCTAGATGAGCCGACAACGGGCTTGCATGTACATGACATAGCCAAACTACTTGAAGTTCTTCAACGTCTAGTTGACGGAGGGAATACGGTTCTCGTCATTGAGCATAATCTGGATGTCATTAAGACGGTTGATTATATAATCGATATCGGTCCGGAAGGCGGAGACAAAGGTGGAGAAATTGTTGCGACGGGAACACCGGAAGAAATAGCTGAAGTGAAAGAGTCTTACACAGGGAAATATTTGAAGACGATCTTAGATAGAGATCGAAATCGAATGAAGGAACAAATTAAACAAGTAGTAAAAAAATAGAAAATGAAACTTTTACTCCGCAGAACCGTATAAATAGATAGGTACTGAAAAGATTGTTCAAAACGAGGAGGAATCCAGAAATGCAAAATGAACGCATACGAATACTTACGTTGCTAGAAGATGGTAAAATCACGGCTGATGAAGCATTGAGATTACTGGAAGCCATGGGTAAAGAATCTGAACAAGGAACAGCAGAAGAAAGTTCATCAGCTGATGCTTTCTTCGAAGATATCCGCAAAGAATTCGTCACAGCAGGTGACCGCTTCATGCAATTTATGGATACGGCTGTACACCGTGTGAAAGAATTCGATTTCGAAGCACCATTCAGCAAGTCGGTTTCCTTCACACATACAGAAAGTAAATCTGCAGAAGACATCGAAGAAATCATCATCCATATCGATCATGGTAATGTGGAAATTCATCCTTCAGACAATGATGAGATCGTGGCGAAGTTTTCCGTGAAGCATTTCAATAATGATTCAGAAGCAGGCGCCCTAAGCCAGTTCCTTGAAAAATTATTGTTTGTAAAAGACGGCGACAAACTACGTATCGGTAGCGATTTGAAGATGTTGCAAGTGAATGTCCATTTATACGTACCGGCTACAACACCGTATCGTAAACTTTCTGTACGTTTGTTGAATGGCGGATGTTCTGCTGAAGGTGTGGACTTCAAAGATCTACGAATTAAAACAGCGAATGGGAAAATCGAGTGCGCTGATACTACATTCCATGAAGCCGAGCTCGAAACGGCAAACGGTATGATTCGTATATTGAAAGTAACTGGTGAAAAACTAGAAGCTGAAACATTGAACGGCCGTGTTTATGTAGATGGCGCTATCACAGATATAGATGCGAAATCTCTAAATGGTAATGTGACGTTGACGACTTCTTCTACTGAAGCCAAGAGAATGGAAGCGAAGTCGATTAGCGGTACAGTGGAAATTTACTTCCCATCTACTTTAGGTGTTAAAGGAGAGATTACTTCCAACATGGGTAAGCTCGACTTGCAGTTAAAGGATGTATCGCGTGTAGAGGAGCAAGAGCAGTTCTTGCATCGCACTATTCGTTTCAGCAAGAGTGGGGTAGACGAGACGAAAGAGCCGCTACATGTTACGGGCGAGTCTAAGACAGGCACTGTTATGGTTCGCTATAACTCTGTTGATATGGGTTGATAGAATAAGTAAACACCTGCATGGCCATTTTTATGGCGGTGCAGGTGTTTTTTTGTTTATTTAGTAGGTGGGGGGTGGAGGTTACTTCAAAGGGGGGAGGGCGAGAAAGAGAAGGGGGCTCAATGAATCCGTTTATGTGCTCTATGCATCCGCGCGAGCGCTCTATCCATGAAGTGATCTGCTCTATTGCGTCTTGTATTCGCTCATAGCGACACGTTAAGCGCTCTATGCATCCGCGCGACCGCTCTATCCATGAAGTGATCTGCTCTATCGCGTCTTGTATTCGCTCATAGCGACACGTGATCCGCTCTATTAAGCCATGCGACCGCTCTAAGCCCGCGGTGTGACACTGAGTATTCACGCAAACTATGCGCCGCGCCATCTATCTTTGATCCTCGAGTGGGAGACGCTTACTGTCGCTCAATGAATCTCGATAATCGCTCTATGCATCCACGCGAGCGCTCTATCCATGAAGTGATCTGCTCTATTGCGTCTTGTATTCGCTCATAGCGACACGTGATCCGCTCTATTAAAGCACGTGACCGCTCTAAGCCCGCGGTGTGACACTGAGTATTCACGCAAACTATGCGCCGCGCCATCTATCTTTGATCCTCGAGTGGGAGACGCTTACTGTCGCTCAATGAATCTCGTTAAGCGCTCTATGCTGTGTTTTATCCGCTCATAGACATGGGGTGAGTGCTCTAAGCGGCGTTTTACCCGCTCTTAGAAATGGGTTGAGTGCTCTATGCTGTGTTTTATCCGCTCATAGAAATGGGTTGAGTGCTCTAAGCCGGGTTTTATCGGCTCATAGAAATGGGTTGAGTGCTCTAAGCCACGCCGTATCCGCTCATAGCCTATCGCCCGCTACTTCCCTCCAGCCCCCCCACCCCAGCAACATTCACCGCCCATACTCCCAACACAAAACCCCAAAAGCAATTGCCCGTGCGCATTGGTGTTGATAGGCTTTGCTTTGCAATAACGTGGCTTCTGTCTGGTTCGACATGAAGCCGCACTCTACTAGAATTGCAGGCATATTGGTGTCGCGTAAGACTGCGAAGTTGGCTTTTTTTACGCCACGGTCGGGACGTTGGCAAGCGGAGATTAAGGATTTCTGCACGACTGAAGCGAGCGTTGCGGAACTTTTGCTGGCTTGTGGATAAATATATGTTTCAATTCCTTGTGCCGTGTGCCAGCCATTGCCGAATGCATTTGCGTGGATTGAGATAAATGCATCTGCTTTCATTTGATTCGCTGAAGTCGCTCGTTCGTTTAACGGCACGTCGCGTGAAGAGTCATGCGTATACTTCACTGTCAGACCTTCCTTCGTTAAAAGTCCACCAACAAGTGCAGCTACTGCCGAATTAAAATGATACTCACGAAGCTTTCCGTCAGGTGTGCGTTTACCGGGTGTATCCGGTCCATGACCCGCGTCGAGAATAATTAGTGTCAATTCTATCCACTCTCCTTTATCCTCTATATAGAGAAGACTTTTGAAAAGGATACAAAAAGGATGTATAGAACAAGGAGTAATCCATTTCTTTTCGTTTCCTTCATGGTAAAATGGGTTGAATGATAGCTACATAAGTAAAAAAAACGATGATTTAGCAATGACGTAAAGAGTTTATTCATTGTAGCAGAGAGTGAGGGATTTCATGGGTGAATTAACAGTAGAAGATATTATGAATCGTTTCGGATTGGAATTGATTGCTGGACACGAGGGCATTCATAAGCAAATTCTAATGAGTGATATTTCACGGCCAGGACTTGAGATGGCTGGTTATTTTGATTATTATCCTGCAGAACGTGTGCAGTTGATTGGACGTAAGGAGATGTCCTTCCTTGAAACTTTACCAGCTATCACGCGCAGAAAGCGTTTGGAGCGACTTTGTTCGAGCGATACGCCAGCGTTCATTATTGCTCATGGTGAAGAAGGTCCGAAAGAGTTGAGCCAGTTGGCAGGGGAGAAAAATATTCCTGTTTTGCGGACGGATTATAAGACGACTCAGTTTTCGGGTATGCTGACGAATTACTTGGTCGGACAACTCGCTCCGATGACGACAGTTCATGGCGTGCTTGTCGATGTGTATGGTGTCGGAGTATTAATCACGGGTGGCAGCGGAGTAGGGAAAAGTGAAACGGCGTTAGAGCTCATTAAAAAAGGGCATAGACTAGTAGCGGATGATTCGGTCGAGATTCGTCAAGTATCCGATAACATCTTGATTGGAACGTCACCGAAACTGTTGAAGCATATGTTGGAAATTCGCGGTGTCGGTATTATTGATTTGATGACGTTGTTCGGTGCGAGTTCGGTGAAAGATGATAAGCGTGTATTATTAGCGGTCGATTTAGAGATTTGGGATGATAAGAAGCATTATGATCGTCTTGGGATTGATGAAGAGAAAGTAGAAATTCTCGATTCGCAAATTACAAAATTGTCAGTTCCGGTAAGACCTGGGCGGAATATCGCAGTCATCATTGAAGTAGCTGCGATGGATTATCGAATGAAACGTCTTGGAATTAATGCTGCAGAAGAGTTTACTAAGCGTTTGGATCAAGCGATCGCAGACAATGCGGAACTATTAGAAGAAGAGGGGCGCGACTAAGTGAATGTATCCATGCTAGCGATTAACCCAGTCGCGATCAGTATTGGCAGCTTAGAAGTTCGCTGGTACGGTATTTTGATCGCGCTCGGAATTATTTTAGGGTTTATGATTGTACAAAGAGAAATGCTGAAGCGGGGAATGCACCCTGACTTACTAACGGATATGCTCATTTGGGCAATTCCTATTTCTATCATCAGTGCACGAATTTACTATGTTATTTTCACATGGGATTATTATCAGGATCATCCAGAGCAAATCATTCAAATTTGGAATGGTGGAATTGCGATCCATGGTGCGTTAATCGGTGCAGTCATTACAGCTGTGATTTTCTGTAGGAAGCGCGGCGTGTCGTTTTGGAAAGTTGCAGATATTACGGCACCTGGTTTATTGATTGGACAAATTATCGGACGCTGGGGGAACTTCATGAATCAGGAAGCTCATGGCGGACCGGTTTCAGAAGCGTTTAAAGAAAGTACGATCATTCCTGATTGGATTATGAATCAAATGACGATTGATGGGATCACGTATCACCCAACATTCTTGTATGAGTCGTTATGGAATGTAGTTGGACTCATTTTGATTTTAGTGATCCGAAGAATGCTGAAGATGAAACGTGGAGAAGTGTTCTTGTTTTACGTCATCTGGTACTCAATCGGCCGATTCTTCATTGAAGGAATGCGGACGGATAGTCTGTATGTGATCGGCAGTCTACGTGCAGCGCAGTTAGTATCTGTAGCAGGAGTTGTCATAGGGATCGCAATCTTGCTATATCGCAGGTATGTAATGAAAGTAAAAGAGAACTATAATGACAAACAAAAATAATATTGCGTTATCCAGTACGTTGAAAGACGGTTTGCAAGTTGGACTGAAAACGACATGGTCACTCGGTAAGATTATTTTCCCTATTACATTACTCGTGACCATCTTGCAGTTCACACCTATTTTACCTTGGCTTGTTCAATTAGTTGAACCTATTATGCATCTTTTCGGTTTACGCGGTGAAGCAGCCGTGCCGCTCGTGCTTGGGAACGCATTAAACTTATACGCTGGAATTGCTGGTATCATTTCATTGGAATTAACTGTTAAAGAAGTATTTATCATCGCTGTCATGATTAGTTTTGCGCATAATCTGTTCATTGAAACAGCTGTCGCCATAAAAGTAGGCGTTAAGCTATGGATGGTGCTCGTCGTACGGCTTGGATTGGCTGTGCTGGCGGGTGTACTCATTAATCTGTTTTGGACAGGTGGCAATGAAATCGCACAATACGGTCTGACACCGCAAGCGGAAGTCGTGCCAGAAGGATTTTTACAAATATTCTTGCTGGGACTTGAAAAGGCAGCATTTGGTGTGTTGCAACTGGCGTTGATCGTTATTCCGCTCATGTTGTTTGTGCAATATGTGAAAGACCGTAATTATTTGGAGCGTTTTTCGAATGGCTTGGCACCGTTTACGAAATTGATCGGTGTGAAGCCGAATGCGTCGATGACACTCGTTGCGGGATTATTGATTGGATTGGCATATGGTGCTGGGGTCATGATTCAGGCAGTGCAGGAAGACGGCGTATCAAAACGGGATATTACATTAGCGTTTATATTCTTGATGGCATGCCATGCGGTGATTGAGGATACACTATTATTCCTACCACTGGGTATACCAATTTGGCCATTATTGATCATTCGGCTTGTAACTGCCATTGTACTGACTATTTCAGTGAGTATTCTATGGAAGCAGCCGAAAGAGAAGGGGGAAGCTGTTATTGACTAATCAACCGATTACTACATTATTATTTGATTTTGATGGAACGCTTGCTGATACAAATGAATTAATACTCTCTTCTTTTGAACATGTCCTTGAGAAGCATTTCCCTGGACGTTTCGGACGGGAAGAGATGTTGCCGTTTATCGGACCTACGTTACATGATACGTTTTCCTCTATTGCGCCGGATATGACCGATCAATTGATCCATGAGTATCGTGAATGGAATTTAGCAAATCATGATGACTATGTAACGGAATTCGAAGGCGTGACAGACACGCTTCGCAAATTATATGATCTAGGCTTGAAGATGGCGGTCGTTTCGACGAAGAAGCGTGACATGGTAGAAAGAGGGGTCAATCTTCTTGGGATCACGCCTTATTTTGAAACGGTGATTGGACTGGATGATGTGACAAAGCCTAAACCGGATCCTGAACCATTATTACTTGCATTAGAACGTCTAGGGCGGACACCTGCTGAATCACTGATGATTGGCGATAACTTCCATGACATACTCGGTGGCCGAAATGCAGGAGTACGAACGGCGGCTGTTGCATGGGCGTTAAAAGGGGAAGAGTATTTGCAGACTTTCAAACCTGACTACATGTTGCAGCATATGTCCGATTTACTGAAAGTCACTGCGGGAATCAAATTATGAGACGCACCGAGCGGCATCCTTCCAAAGGAGATGCAAATTCACTTTGGCATATTTATCGGACGGTCTCGATTTTTAAAGTAGCTAAGAATTTCATCGTCATCCAGATTGCGCGGTACACTCCGTTTGTTTCATGGAAAAATGTTCTCTATCGATTGTTCTTGCGGATGAAAATCGGGAAGCATACGGCTTTCGCGCTGATGGTCGTGCCAGATGTCATGTTTCCGGAACGAATTTCTGTTGGTGAAAATTCCATCATTGGGTTTAATACGACGATTTTAGCGCATGAATATTTGATTGATGAATATCGAATTGGTGACGTGGAAATAGGTAATAATGTGCTGATTGGCGCCAATACGACGATTTTGCCAGGCATCAAAATAGGCGATGGTGCAATTGTTTCCGCTGCCTCACTCGTGAATAAGGATATTCCTGCTGGTACATTTGCTGGTGGAAACCCAGTGCGCATTATATATACTGCCGAACAAATGGCGGAACGTGCAGCGGGTGAAAGCAAATGAATGACGGGCTAAGTAGTTGTGGTATACTAGAGGATACATTGCAGGGGGACGTCAAGTGCGTTCCTCTTACTTTTTCGGAGGAGTTCGATTGAAAAACAACCAACGATTTATAAAAGATAAAATTATATCATTTTTGCCTGACGGTGATTTTTATCGTAAACGCGCTATGCAAGCTATGCAACGAGAACAATTTTCCGACGCTGAAAAATACTATAAACGTGCATTGGATCTAAATCCAGATGATGCACTGACACATATGGAATATGGTGTATTCATTATGGAAGTTGGACGTTTTGAAGACGCATATGAGCTGCTGCAAACGGCTGATGATCTAGATCCAAATAATGAAGAAACGACATTCTATTTAGCAGAAGTTCACGCACATTTAGGTTTATTACGTGAAGCGAAACAATATGCATTGAAGTATGTTGGTATGGCACCAGATGGCGTATTTGTGGAAGAAGCACATGAAATATCTGAGTTCGCTGATCAAGAAGAAATGTTCGTTGAAGAAGGCGAACAACTTGATGGCGCAGTAGTATTCATGCAAGAAAAAGCGCGACGTATGATGGAGCAAGGGGATTTTGAAGAAGCGATTGAAGTGCTAGAAGATTTGCTTGTGAATTATCCGAAAACATGGGCTGTCCATAATAATTTGGCGCTAGCGTATTTTTATATTGGTAAAGAGAAGCACGCAGAGGAAATTTTATATGATGTGTTGCGTGAAGAGAAAGGTAATATCCACGCGCTTTGCAACTTGGCTGTGTTCTTTTATTACAACCGAGATGAAGAGCGTCTGAAAAGCATGATGGAGCTTTTGTCGAAGATTAAACCTTATCAATTCGAGCAACGCTATAAACTGGGTGCGACGTTTGCGCTGACAGGTCGTTATGAGGAAGCGTATCACTGGCTCCGTAGTCTGCAGAAACGTGGATTTGAAGGGGATGTAGGGTATTACTTCTGGCTAGCGAATGCTGCTTATTTTACAGGTCATCGTAAAGTGGCGGAACAAGCTAATGAAGCCTTGCTGAAGCTGGATCCAACGAAAGAAGGGTTCGAACCTTGGAAATCACTGGACGAAGAGTTGGACGCGGATTCCTATGAAGAGGATGTACCGTTCTTGATCGAGAAAGTCTCAAATCCTTATCGCAGTGAGAGAATGTTCGGACTGTACTTGCTAGGTAAGTCCTCGCATTTACAAGAGATCCTTTCGCATCCAGGCTATATAGATGTTGAAAAGTTAAGTGCCGCAGAACAACTTTTCTTAGCGCACAGCTTAGAATATTCATTCAAGGCGAGCAATTCGTTTGAAAAAGCATTGAAAAAAGCTTTGGCGATTTGTGACGTATTGTATGAAGAGTATAAACCGCTGGATGAAGAAGGCGTACAGCTATTTCAAATGTGGTTTACGTTATGTGATAATGCACTGGAAAAGAAATATGCGTTCAGTAATGTAGATGCAATCGCTGCAGCTGTGGACTATATGTTCCAAACGGCGCATTTTGAAAAAGTCACAAAGAAGTCTATTGCAGAAAATTATAGCGTCTCTGTTGCAACACTTTCGAAGTATATTCAGGAACTGATCGAATTCTTGCCACAAACAAAGGACTAAGTATCAAACAGATGTTGCATTTAAGTTGATATTCAAGTGTATTTCTCGTACGATTTTATATAGCGATAGTTTTATCTGCGAGCCAGATAAAATCTTTGGTGAAGTCGATGAAAACCAAGGGATGCGTACTTTGAAGGAGGAAAATCACTATGACAATGGAAGAAAAGGTATATGACGTAATCGTAGTCGGAGCAGGACCAGCAGGGATGACAGCAGCTGTCTATACATCACGTGGAAATATGTCTACATTGATGCTAGAAAGAGGCTTGCCAGGCGGTCAAATGGCCAATACTGAAGAAATTGAGAACTATCCTGGATTTGAAAGTATTTTAGGTCCGGACATCTCAACTAAAATGTTCGATCATGCGAAACGTTTCGGAGCTGAGTATGCTTACGGGGACGTAACGAAAATCGAAGACGGCCGTGAATTCAAAACGGTTCATGTAGGCGAGAAGAGTTATAAAGCGCGTGCAGTTATTTTAACTACGGGTGCAGAATACCGCAAGATCGGTGTACCAGGTGAAGAAGAACTAACTGGCCGTGGCGTAAGTTATTGTGCGGTATGTGACGGAGCATTCTTCCGCAATAAAGATATCGTCGTTATTGGTGGCGGTGACTCTGCGGTAGAAGAAGGTTCATATTTAACGCGTTTTGCTAACAAGGTAACGATTATCCACCGTCGTGATACATTGCGTGCACAAAAAATCGTCCAAGAGCGTGCGTTTGCCAATGAAAAGATTGATTTCATTTGGAATTCAACGGTTAAGCAAGTGAATGAAAAAGACGGTAAGATTGGTTCCATTACGCTAGTTTCTACTGAAGACGGTTCTGAACGTGAAATGGAAACTGAAGGTATGTTCGTTTATATCGGATTGGACCCAATCACAGAACCTTTCAAAGATCTCGGCATTTTGGATGAAAACGGCTATATTGAAACAAATGACATTATGGAAACGAAAATTCCAGGTATCTTTGCAGCAGGCGATGTGCGCGAGAAGTTATTGCGTCAAGTCGTGACAGCTACAGGAGACGGAAGTATTGCAGCTCAAGCAGCTCAGAAGTACATTGAAGAGTTGATGGAGGAAGTAGAAGCGAAAGCATAAACGGGTCATGAATTCGTAACGTATATGTAATCGTCTTGCAATATAGATGGGGGATAATAGAAAGAAGAAAGACCCCCTTTTCATAATATAGCAACTTTGTGGCTATTTGCGGTATAAACTTCCGTGAATAGTCACCTTTTTTTATCGTTTTCATTGAAAGCATTGTATACTATAACTACATACTTGAAAAGTGGGGAACTACATATGCAAAAAATTGCTAATTTGCTCGTGGTGAAAGACGGTCAAGTCCTTTTACTGAAGAAGCCAAGACGCGGTTGGTATGTGGCACCGGGTGGAAAAATCGATGAAGGTGAGTCTGTTTATGAAGCAGCTAGTCGGGAGTTTCTTGAAGAAACCGGAGCGCACGCTATCGCACCACATTTAAAAGGCGTATATACGATGATGATCATGGATGATGAAGGGAAAGAATTACTGAATGAATGGTTGCTCTTCACATTTGTTGCCCATGATTATTCTGGAGAATTATTGAAGACCACCGTAGAAGGTGAACTGGAATGGCATCCACTGGACAGTTTGCATACATTGCCAATGGCAGAAGGAGACCGCAAGAATCTTCTCTTTGCTGTCAGTCAAAAAGGTACGCAGTATGGAACGTTCTATTATACAGAGCAATTCCGCTTCTTGCGGGAGTCGCTTCAACAATCGACGGAAGGTGAATAACATTTATGGATCAGCCACAAGCGGTAAATGAATATGAAGTCGTAATAATTACAGGTATGTCAGGTGCAGGTAAGACAGTCGCTATGCAATGCTTTGAAGATATGGGATTCTATTGCATAGACAATTTGCCGCCGGAACTATTTGTGACGTTCCTGGATTTGATGATGAAGTCGGATAATCAAATGAGACGGATTGCAGCCGTGATGGATACACGCGGTGGAAGTTTATTTGATTCTTTGATTGCGGCACTCGACGGATTATTCAAAATGGAAGATGTGAAAACAAGTTTGTTATTCTTGGATTCAGATGATGAAACACTTGTAAAACGCTATAAAGAAACACGCAGATCACACCCATTGTCTGAAGGTGGCGTGTTGCTCGAAGGAATTCGCAAAGAGCGTCATTTGCTAAAAGAATTAAAAGGACTTTCGCGTTCGATTATTGATACATCGAAATTAAAGCCAAAGCAATTACGCGAGAAAATCACACGTGAATTTTCTGAAGCGGGTGAGCCGAAATTTACATTGAATTTCGTGTCATTTGGATTTAAGCATGGTATGCCGATCGATGCAGATGTTGTATTCGACGTACGATTTTTACCGAATCCGTTCTATTTAGAAGAATTGCGTCCGTTGACAGGTTTGAATCATGAAGTATCAGATTACGTATTGAAATGGGCAGATACGAAAGAATTAATCGAAAAACTAACAGATTTATTCAAGTTCTTAATACCTCAGTATAAACAAGAAGGTAAAGGTCAAGCGGTCATTGCATTCGGCTGTACTGGCGGTCAACATCGTTCTGTTACACTTGCTGAATACTTTAAAGGTGTCTTTAAAGAGGACTACCCGACATACGTATCGCATCGGGATGTTGAAAAAAGAAAGGGTTGACATAAATATGCAATCCACTACTATGAAAAAAGTCGTTGTGTTCGGTGGCGGTACGGGGTTATCTACGATTCTTCGGGGATTAAAACGGCATCCGATTCAGTTGACAGCTATTGTCACGGTGGCGGATGATGGGGGCAGTTCGGGTCGTTTATTCGACCAGTACAATGTCCCGCCGCCCGGAGATATAAGACAGGTTATGGCAGCGCTTTCAGATGTCGAGCCGATGATTGAGAAAATGTTTCAACACCGTTTCGAAGGATCAGATGGTTTAAAGGGGCATTCTCTTGGGAACTTAATGCTTACCGCCCTCACGACCATCACTGGAGATTTTGCCCGTGCAGTCGAGCAGATGGGCGTTGTGCTGAATATAAAGGGGAAAGTATTACCTGCAGCAAATCAGCGAATTACCTTGCATGCAGAGCTTGAAGATGGTTCAATTATTACAGGTGAATCGAAAATTCCTCTCTATGGAAGAAAAATTCGTAATGTCTTCATCACGCCACAAGATGTAAAACCATTGCCAGAAACAGCCGATACGCTAAAAAATGCAGATTTAATCGTTTTTGGGCCGGGAAGCTTGTATACTAGTACTTTGCCAACTCTTTTAGTGCAGGATATTCGCGATGCGATTATCGAAAGCACCGCTAAAAAGGTATATGTCGGCAATTTAACTACGCAACGTGGTGAAACGTATCGCTACACCGCTTCTGAGCACGTGCAGGCACTCTATGACCATGCTGGAGCACCTTTCCTCGATGCGGTACTGGTGAATAATGCAGAAGCGTTCAGACGCACGCACAACCGCGATGAAAAAGAAGAGCCTTGGCTTGTGGAGAACGATTTAGAAAAACTGCAAGCGCTAGTACCCGAAGTATTTGTGCAGGAAATCGCGACAATTGTAGATGGAACGATTATGCATAAAACGACGGAAGTAGCAGACATGTTGATGCGCTATATAGAGAGAACGTAGAAGGCGGATAGATATGAAAATCGCCGAAGAGGGGGGATATCATGTCTTTTGCATCCAAAACGAAAAAAGAATTGACGCAGATTGAAGCGGATGATTGCTGTACGAAAGCTGAAATTGCAGCATTCATCCGTATGAATGGTGTCATGTCTTTTTCAAATAAACAACTGAGTCTCGACGTTCAAACAGAAAATGCCTCTATTGCGCGTCGTCTGTATTCGAACGTGAAGGCGCTATATCCGTATAAAGTGGAATTGCTTGTACGAAAAAAAATGCGTCTTAAGAAAAATAATGTATATATTTGCAGAATCCGTGACGGGGCCAAGCATTTATTGGTAGAATTATCGATTATGACGGATGATTTTCAAATGATCAATACGATCGATCCACAGCTAATTGAAAAAGACTGCTGTGCACGCGCGTACTTACGGGGAGCTTTCCTGGCAGGAGGTTCCGTTAATAACCCGGAGACGTCTTCTTATCACTTGGAAGTCTTCTCGAGCTATCAGGAACATAGTCAATCGCTTGTCGAGTTGATGAATCGTTTTCAATTGAATGCAAAGTCTATCGAGCGTAAAAAAGGATTTATCGCCTATCTGAAAGAAGCTGAAAAGATATCCGATTTCCTAGGCATCATCGGCGCACATGTATCCCTTATGAAGTTTGAGGATGTACGGATCATGCGCGATATGCGAAACAGTGTGAATCGATTGGTGAATTGTGAAACGGCCAATCTGAATAAAACAATCGGAGCGGCACAAAGACAAGTTGAAAATATTAAGTTGATTGAGCGCACGATTGGTTTGGATCAATTACCAGAACGTTTGCAAGAGATTGCTCAATTACGTGTTGCGCATCAAGATGTGACATTGAAAGAGCTAGGCGAGCTGGTGACGGGTGCAACGGTCAGTAAGTCGGGAGTCAATCATAGACTGCGTAAAATTGAAGAAATTGCAGATCGGTTACGTTGAAATTACTAGTAGATCCTTCATGAGAAGAGGAAGAAAAGGAGCACACAATATGGTAGAAAAAACAGTAATAGTAGGAATTAAGCCTGGTTTGCAAGCGCGACAGGCAGCGTTGTTTGTACAGGAGGCCAATAAGTATACGGCTGATATTTATTTGAAGAAGGATAGTCGTCAGGTGAATGCGAAGAGCATTATGGGGATTATGAGTTTGGCGATTGCGAAGGGGACGGAGATCACGTTGATTACGGACGGGATTGATGAGGATTTGGCCCTTCAGAATTTGGCTGATTTAGTCGAAGTGGAGCAGTGAGTTGGATATGGGTGGCGATGACCTTTTGAGGTTTCGTCATCTTTTTTTGTTCTGACTTAATAAGGGGGTACGTGGAGAAGCCGTTGGTCTCCGTTCCAGGCGGACGCTTTCCTGCGGGCATGGCTTGAGCCTCCTCGTCCGCTTCGCTACCTGCGGGGTCTCAAGGCTCATGCTATTCCCGCGGGAGTCGCCGCCTTCCACTACGACCAACTGGTGTCTCTTTTTGGAGTTAGAACGCTGATACATTTGTGTTGTGAAGATTAAACCAAAATCAAAACCAAAATAAACCCAAACCCGAACTCAAACTCAAACTCAAACTCAAACTCAAACTCAAACTCAAACTCAAACTCATATAAAAACACAAAATAAAAAGGTTGTCGCGGAAGGCCTTTTGGCTTTCTGCGACAACCTGTAGTTGTTATTTCTTTTCGATTTCGTTGCGTTCTAGAACGTGGTCGATTAGGCCGTATTCTTTTGCGCGTTCGGCAGTCATGAAGTTATCGCGGTCTGTGTCTTTTGCGATGACGTCGATTGGCTGGCCAGTGCGATCTGCTAGGATTTGGTTTAGTTTTTCGCGTAGGTGCAAGATGCGTTTTGCGGCAATTTCGATTTCAGTTGCCTGACCTTGTGCGCCACCTAGTGGTTGGTGAATCATGACTTCTGCGTTTGGCAATGCGTAGCGTTTGCCTTCTGTACCGGCTGTTAGCAAGAATGCACCCATTGATGCTGCCATGCCTACACAGATTGTGCGGATGTCTGGTTTGATGTATTGCATAGTATCGTAGATCGCCATACCTGCTGTAATGCTTCCACCTGGGCTGTTAATGTAGATCGAGATGTCTTTTTCTGGATCTTCAGCTTCTAGGAAGAGCAATTGTGCAACGATAGAGTTGGCTACGTTGTCGTCAATGCCGCTACCCAACATGATAATACGGTCTTTCAATAGACGAGAGTAAATGTCGTACGCTCTCTCACCACGGTTTGTTTGTTCAATAACTGTAGGAATTAGATTCAATTAGACTTCCTCCTTTAATTACTTCATAATATTCGTTCGGTTGAAATCAGTTTGTATTTCAACTATAACTGTATTTTACCTATTAAGGTCAACAAAGGTCAAATCATTTGCCTTAAAAATACACATTGCTTTTCATTATATTCTAAGATACAATGGAAGATGTCTCTTACAGAAGAAAAGTTCTTTCTGTAGTGGAGTTATCATAGCTAAAGCTTGATCATACATGTTTCGTCCTCGTGGTGCAATGGATAGCACGTGAGCCTCCGAAGCTCAAAATGTGGGTTCGACTCCCGCCGAGGGCATCATAGTAAAGCGTTTGAACAGTTCGCATGTAGCGATTATGTTCAAACGCTTTTTTGTGTTGTCAATCAGACTACCCGAAACGACATCATGCTATTCATTTTCCCCTAATAGAACTTCTTTTAAACTTGTTTTTATGTTGGGGTTAAGTTGAAAGGTTAACGTGAATGGAAATGAGAGTTAGGTAGTGTTGGCATGGGGATGGAAGCTCCAGTTGGGGACGCTTTTCGAAGGGCGTGGCTTGATCCGCTTCCCTCGCTTTCAGCTCAGTCCAGGGTCTCAAGGCGCACGCTGATGCTCCCGGAGTCGCCCCAACTTCCGCTTCCAACCTTACATTGATAGTGCAATTATTTAGATCACTCACTGTAGATAGTATGTGAATTATTGTTTTGTCTTAACTTCTTTAGGTACAAGTACTGAAGTTCAAAACCTATTACAACACTAACTTTAATGAACAACAAAAGGTATCACCCACTTACATTGCAAGGAATTGGCGCGTAGGAGGGGCGACTCCCAGAGGATCAGCTCGACAGGAGAGACAACCAAGGGAGCTTGCGACTGGTTGGCTCACCGCGAGCCCTCTAGGAAAGCGTCCCCTCCGTAGCGCCAATTCCCGCCCCTAACCTTTGCCAGTTTCATGATTTCAACCTATCTTGTATCAAAGTCGCACCAGATTATAATTCCCCTCTCACTACCTTCAAGAAACCGTCAGCCACCACCATAACCCAGTCAACGTGATCAACAGCGTAGGCACGGTCAGAACTACTCCTACTTTGAAGTAATAGCCCCATGAAATACGTACGCCCTTTAGGGACAGTACGTGCAGCCACAGCAGCGTCGCAAGTGAGCCGATAGGTGTCATTTTGGGACCGAGGTCTGATCCAATAACGTTTGCGTAGATCAATGCCTCGCGCACATCTGGTGGAACTGCAGCGTCTTGAATGGCTAATGCGTCAATCATAACGGTCGGCATATTATTCATAACCGACGACAGAATTGCGGCAATGAAGCCCATGCCGATCGTTGCGGCATACAAACCATGTCCAGCCGTCCACTCGATCAATCCTGTCAATACAGACGTCAGTCCTACGTTGCGCAGACCGTAGACGACTACGTACATTCCGATTGAGAAGAACACGACTGCCCAAGGTGCGCCTTTGATTACGGTTTTGGTTTCTACTGCATCGCTCGTTCTCGCGATCAATAAGAATACAATCGCAATCGAACCGGCAATGAAGGAGACGGGTAATCCAATTGATTCGCTAATGAAGTAGCCAACGAGTAGGGTGCCGAGTACGACAAATGAAATCCGAAACATTTTGTGATCTCGAATGGCGCTAGCGGGTGTGCGCAGCAACTTTTCATCAAAACGTTTTGGAATGGATTTCCGGAAATAGATAAACAGCACGAGAATGCTTGCGCCGAGACTGAAGAAGTTCGGAATGATCATCCGGCTTGCGTATTCGGCAAAACCGATACCGAAGAAGTCGGCAGAGACGATGTTTACGAGATTGCTGACAACGAGAGGCAGCGACGTGGTGTCCGCAATGAATCCCGATGCCATGACAAAGGGGAGAATCATCTTCTCTTTGAAATCAAGCGCACGCACCATCGCAAGAACAATTGGCGTTAGGATCAAAGCTGCGCCATCATTCGCAAATAAAGCCGATACACCGGCGCCGAGTAGGATGACTAGCAAGAACATCCTGACGCCACTTCCTTTGGCAAAACGCGCCATATGTAAAGCGGACCATTCGAAAAATCCGATTTCATCCAAAATTAACGAAATAATAATTAGAGCGACAAATGTTAATGTAGCATTCCAAACAATCGCTGTTACGTCGATTACGTCAGTGAAACTGACGACGCCAGCCAGTAGCGCAAGAAGTGCACCGGCAATTGCGGACCAGCCGATTGATAAGTTTCGTGGTTGCCAAATGACGAAAATGAGCGTGAGTAGAAAAATCGAACTCGCTACTATTATTTGCATCGACTCTCCTCCTGTCGATCAATAGAAGGAACCGGTAATAACTTCAATAATTTGAGCAGTAAAGAATAGTGGGGATGGCTCGTATTGAGTGACCAGTATACCCAACGTCCGCGCCGTTCATCGCATACGATTTCGTCAGTTTTTAGTCTGCGCATATGCTGACTGACAGCGGGCTGCGAAATATCGAGTAAAGGCTGTACATCACAAATACATAAAGGTCTGTTTTCTAATGCTTTCAATAACTGTAAACGGGATTGGTCCCCGATAGTTTTTAAATACCTTTCCATTTGTTCGGGATTCATATAATTCTCCTTTATTCTTTAGTACAACTATCATATAAGCACGGACTTATATATACAATACTTTTTATAAACAAAAAAGGAAGCCACAGGGGAGTGTGACTTCCTTTTTGTATTAGGTCGGTTGACCGTGAGTTTATCGTTCTTTGCTCAACTCGTCATGAATTAGATCCATATTATACGTTAAATATTTTACATACGTATCGACTTCGTCACCAGGGTTACCAATTTCGTCAGAGTAGATCGGCTTTTCAGCAATAGGTACGCCGGTCTCTTCGGAAACAGTTTCCATTGGACGAGTATCCACGTTGGATTCTACGAATAACACAGGAACTTTGTGATCTTTAATATACTGAACAAGTTCTTTGATTTGTTTAGGAGAACCGTTCTCTTCTGTATCAATTTCCCAAATGAAAGCTTCTTTCAAACCGTAGTGGTCGTTCAAGTATTGGAATGCACGTTCACTTGTTATAAGCACGCGATTTTCTTCAGGAACTGTAGAAATGCGCTCTGCGAATTCGTCGTCAAGCTCTTGTAGGCGTAGAACATACTTGTCGCCTTGCTCTTGGATTTGTTCGCTATGTGTTGGGTGTTTTTCAATCAAAGCATCACGTATAGCTTCTGCCATTTTCACTCCAACAGCAGGATCAATGAACGCGTGTGGGTTGATTTCTTCTTCACGCCCATCATCGCCACCAAGATACTTAGGCTCAACATTTTCAGTCAAGCTGTAGATGTTTTCGTCTTTCTGTCCAACGGAATCCATCATCTTGAAGAACCAACCTTTTTCTCCGCCTTCAAGGTTTAAGCCGTTGTAGAATAAAACGTCCGCATCTGTTGCGGCTTTAATATCATTTGGCAATGGTTCATATTCGTGGGGATCCGTTCCAGTGGGTACTAGGTTATAAACCTCCACATAGTCTCCGCCAATTTCACGTGCCATATCTGCAATGATAGTAAACGATGTAACGACTTTCAACTTGTCACCCGTTTCCGCTGCTTTGTCGCCGTCTTCTGCGCCTTGCTTGCCTTTATCGTCATTGCCGCACGCTGCTAACATAAATACAGCGAGCAATGACAATGTCAGCCACTTTGCTAAGTTCTTCATGTAATCGTTTCTACTCCTTTATGGATAATAAATTTATATTTCCGCCGCAGCGGTTGAATCTTTAATTTGTAGCATTTGTAATCGCTTTGCGTTTCGCTCTTGAACGGATCTTGCTGACGATAATCCCTTGCTTAGGGGAGAATAGGAATGCCAAGATGAATATTCCTGTCGCTGCCAACGCGATAACTGGTCCTGACGGCATATTGTATAAGAAACTGAAGTACAGACCAATAATAGAAGATACTGCACCGAAGAATGCTGCGAGTACGACCATGATCGATAGGCGATTCGTTAACAGATACGCTGTGGAAGCGGGCGTAATCAACAATGAAACGACCAAAATCACGCCAACTGTCTGTAAGGAAGCGACTGTAACCAATGTCAGTAAAAACATAATTGTATAATGGATAAGCTGCGTTTTTAAACCGTATGCTGCAGCCATCGTTTCATCAAAACTGGAAACGAGTAGTTCTTTGAAGAACAACACAACGACTAGAATAACGACAGATCCGATAATCAATGTCAGCCACATATCCGATGTGCGGACAGACAAGACGTTACCGAATAAAATTTGCGTTAGATCGGTCGCACTTTTTGCCCGAGTAATTAAGATAATCCCGAGTGCGAAAAATGCGGAGAAGACAATTCCGATCGACGAGTCATTTTTAATTCGACTATTTTGAGAAATGGCTCCAATACCGAATGCGGTCAGAACGCCCGTCAACACAGCACCGTAGAAATAGTTGATACCGAGCATATAGGAAATGGCAATTCCCGGTAGAACCGCGTGGGAAATCGCATCTCCCATTAGTGCCATCCCGCGAAGAACGATAAAACTACCGATGACGCCGCAGATGACGCCGACCATAACGGAAGTGATCAACGCTTTTTGCAAGAAGCTATAGGTCATTAAATCTTGAATAAACTCCATTACATAGTAACCTCCAAGCCGTCGATCATAAATTCACGATTGTATGCTTTCGTCATATTGCCCGACTGGAAGACTTTACTAGTAGGGCCTGCATCAATTAACTCTTTATTGATAAGAATCAACTCGTCAAAATAACTTTTTACTTTTGATAAATCATGGTGAACAACGAAAATCACTTTACCGGCTGCTTGCAATTCGCGTAAGATCCCGATAATGATTTCTTCACTGGATACGTCAATTCCGACGAATGGTTCATCGAGGAAGAAATAATCTGCTTTTTGAGCGAGCGCACGTGCAAGGAACACACGCTGTTGCTGTCCGCCTGAAAGTTCACCAATCTGACGGTTTGCGAAGCTTTCCATGCCGACTTGCTTCAAACATTCCATAGCGAATTCTTTATCCGCTTTACGAGGACGTCTAAGTATACCGGTTCTTGGGTAGGTACCCAGTAAGACCGTGTCTTTTACGATGATCGGAAAGTTCCAGTCGATATTGGAACGCTGTGGAACATAAGCAATTTGTTTACGCATGGAATTCACAGTCTGGCTACCGATTTTCACGTCTCCATGATCTTTGTGGATCAAGCCGAGCATCGCTTTCAGTAACGTGGATTTACCCGCGCCGTTTGGTCCAAGCACACCAATCAAACTGCCAGCTCCAAATGAAAAAGATACATCCTTTACGACTTCATTGCCGTCATATGAAACACTAATATGTTTAACTGTTATCGGTTCGATCATACTGTATCCTCCTTCTTTCCCTCGTGCAACTTTTACGCAAAAAATAAAGCACTATTATATATGACTTGAGTAGAATTGTAGTTAATTTATTTATTAATATAAAGCAATAGTTTCCTTCACGCAACTCTAATGCATGATTAGGACTATATTCTTTCCCTCGTGCAACTTTAATAGTATAACTTACTAAAAATAATCTGTAAAGAGCTAATTGAAAATAAATTCCAAGCCGTATCAATGATTGTAGTGAGAAACGAATCATATTTAAAGTAGTCTATGCTTATAAATGAAAGTGAAACTAGACATACACCCAACTACTACCAGTTAATTAATTTCAACTGTAAGTTTGGGGAGTGAAAGAATAAGGGTAAGGATATACTAAAGAGATAAGGAAAGGAGTAGTGATCTATGAAGAAATTAGCTGGTCCGCTTATAGCCATTATAGTACTAGTTGTCATAGCTGCGATTATGATCGTACCTTCGTATAATAAGTTAGTGAACTTAGAAGAAGACGTAGATCAATCATATGCACAAATCGAAACGCAACTACAACGAAGAGTAGATTTAATCCCGAATTTGGTCAATACGGTAAAAGGATATGCCTCACATGAAAAAGAGGTGCTCGAAAACATTGCCAACGCACGTAGTAAAATGGCCGGAGCACAAGGTCCTGAAGAACAAGCAGCAGCAGATTCAGAACTATCGAGTGCATTGAGTCGTTTACTAGTCGTGGTCGAGAACTATCCAGATTTAAAAGCGAATCAAAACTTCCAGCAGTTAATGGATGAACTAGCCGGTACGGAAAACAGAATCGCCGTTGCACGTAAAGATTATAACGACGTCGTTTCAGTCTTCAATAGAACAGTAAAACGTTTCCCAGGCAAGATTGTCGCTTCCATCTTCGGATTCGATGAAAAAGAATACTTCAAAGCGGTCGAAGGGGCGCAACAACCGCCATCAGTCGATTTTGGGGATGACAAGAAGTGATCAACCGTTTCTGCATGTTCCTCGTAGCCATACTAGTTGCCCTTACTAGTACTACGACAGCCCATGCGATTACGGATGTGGTGGTAGATGATGCAAATATTTTATCACCTGAACAAGAATCAGAAATAGAGCAATACGGTATAAGATTACAAGCAGCGACAAAAGCTGAACTTGCGGTACGTACAGTATATTCACTTGAAGGCGAGCCTGTAGAGGATTATGCATTACGGACATTTCGTGAATTGAAATTAGGCGATAGCAAGCTAGAAAACGGTGCGTTGCTAGTCGTTTCTACTGAGAAAGACGAAGCGCAAGGAATAGACCGTGAATTTTATTTGCTCACTGGCTACGGTCTAGAAGGAGCACTGCCTGACGGTAAAGTAGGACGTTTCATTGATGAACTGGCCATGCCATATTTACGAAATGAACAACCAGACCTCGCGATTATGGAAGCGTATAAAGCATTCTACAATGAAATCGCAGCAGAATATGGTTTGAATGGCGACGACTTACCCGTCACGTATCTTGAAGGTGGAAGTGACGACGGAGATGTAGGAATGCCGAACTTCTTCATCATTGTCATCGTCCTCTACATTCTCTTCCGACTCTTCTTCGGAGGCGGAGGAAGAGGTGGCAGAGGAGGCGGCGGTCCACGCGGTCGATCTAGCGGCGGCCCAATATTCTTCCCAGGCTCCGGTGGCGGCTTCGGTGGAGGTTTCGGAGGTGGAAGCAGCGGCGGCGGAGGCTTTGGTGGCTTCGGCGGCGGTGGTTCCAGTGGCGGAGGCGGCGCCGGCAGAAGCTGGTAAGCCTTTAAAAGTGACGATAACTCGTTTGACGAGTTGTCGTCACTTTTTTGATTGTGGAGGAGTTTCGCTAAGCCCGCGGCACGACATTCCGTTCTCTACGAATACTATGTGCCGCGCCATCTTTCTGCACTTGACCTGATCGCTACGCTGTAACTGGTTGCTCTGGCTGCTCGAGGCTCAATGAATCGCGTTGACCGCTCTATGTCTTCCCGTGAACGCTCTATCGACGAAGTTATTCGCTCTATCACGCCACGTATCCGATCATAGCCATACGCCATCCGCTCTATCGGGCCACGCAACCGCTCTAAGCCCGCGGCACGACATTCCGTTCTCTACGAATTCTATGTGCCGCGCCATCTCTCTTTCCGCACTTGACCTGATCGCTGTGCTCTAACTGGCTGCGCTGGCTGCTCGCGGCTCAATGAATCGCGTTGACCGCTCTATGCCTTCCCGCGAACGCTCTATCGACGAAGTTATTCGCTCTATCACGCCACGTATTCGCTCATAGCCACACGCTATCCGCTCTATCCAGTCGCGTAACCGCTCTAAGCCCGCGGCACGACATTCGGATCTCCACGAATTCTATGTGCCGTGCCATCTCTCTTTCCGCACTTGACCTGATCGCTCGAGGCTCAATGAATCCCGGTGACCGCTCTATACTTACCCACGAACGCTCTATCCACGAAGTTATCCGCTCTATCACATCACGTATCCGATCATAGCCACACGCTATCCGCTCTATCGGGCCACGCAACCGCTCATAGCCCACACCCCACACCCCACATCCCACAAGCAAACCCATCACCCCCTTAAAAAAAGCAATTCACTAGAAATCCGCCCCAATCCATGCCATCATAATAAAAAACGAGGTGAACCCTGACATGCACATTACATTCTACACAAGACCCAATTGCGAGCTGTGCGAAGAAGCGGAGCGCATGCTTAAATTAGTAGCGGAAGATCATCCGCTCGAGTGGGAGACCATTAATATAGAAGAAGATGACGAAATCCATGAAAAATACATGCTGATGATCCCGGTTATTGAACACGAAGGACGTGTGCGAACCTACGGGAATATAGGCTATATCGACGTTTTGGAATTAATTGACTAGTGAAAACGCTTTCTTATTTGTGTTTTGATTTTCAAGATGCTATACTACGTGTATAGTATTTTTTTACACTAGGTGGGACAGTAATAATATCAAGGGATCAAAAACAGCCCACTTGAAAAGAGTGATGTGAGTGAACTTATCATTTTTGGAAGCGCAACTCGCACTTGTACCAGAACTTCCGCTATTGATTGAACAACGTTATCACATGTTGAAACTGATTAAAGCGTCGGGTCCTGTCGGCAGAAGAACACTTAGTTCTGTGTCCGGTTATTCCGAAAGGGAAACACGGACGATGCTCGATTTATTGAAAGAGCAGGGATTGGTGAATATTGCCAAAGAAGGTGTTTCGACTACGGAAAAAGGTATAGAAGTACTCTTTGCGCTGCATGATACGATGGAAGAAAGGTCCGGTAGACGTCAACTTGCGAATGAATTGGCGGAGCGTCTGGGCATTCTGAAAGTACATGTAGTAGAAGGAGATTCTGATGATTCACCTTTGACGAAAAAGTTGCTTGGCATGCAAGCGGCAAAACAGTTTCGTTCCCGTATTAAAGGAAATGAAATCGTTGCAGTGACAGGCGGTAGTACAGTAGCCGCGATTCCATCGTTTATGCAGCAAGATGAACTGCCCAATGTGCAATTTATCGCAGCAAGAGGTGGCGTAGGGGAAGAAATTGGATTACAAGCGAATATGATTGCAGCTTCGTTTGCAGAAAGTTGTCATGCGACATACAAAGCGTTTTATTATCCAGACACATTAAGTGAAGAAGCGCATGCGGTATTTCAGCATGAACCAGCAGCAAAAGAAATGCTCGAGTTATATAGCCAGACGGATTGCGTCATCCACGGTGTCGGCAATGCGGCGAAAATGGCAGTATTACGAAACTCTCCTGAAGACGAACAGCAGATTCTACTGGATCGGCAAGCAAAGGGAGAAGCATTCGGCTTTTATTTCAACCAGCAAGGTGAAATTGTCCATCGAATCCGCACAGTCGGAATTCAAATGGAACATCTGCAAGACATACCGCACGTGTTCACAGTAGCCGGCGGAGCAAGCAAAGCGGAAGCACTGCTGTCGTACTTAGCAAGTGCACCGTCTCAGACTATTTTAGTAACAGACGAAGGCGCAGCGGAACATATGCTGTCGCTTATGTAAAGCGTAGATATTATGCCTAAAAGGCGAAAACATAACAACCATTTTACGGAGGCGATTTAAGATGACAGTAAAATTAGCGATTAATGGATTTGGACGTATTGGACGATTGGTACTTCGAGAAGCATTTGCATCAGAAGATATGGAAGTAGTAGCGATCAATGACTTAACAGATGCAGCGATGTTGGCGCATTTATTGAAATATGACTCTGTGCACGGTGTCTTTGACGCAGACGTGCAATCGGACGAATCATCGATCAATGTCAATGGCAAGAAGATCAGCGTGTTTGCAGAAAAAGACCCTGCGAACCTACCTTGGAAAGACCTTGGCGTAGATATCGTTGTCGACTGTACAGGTGTATTCCGTTCGAAAGAAGGACTACAAAAGCACATCGATGCAGGCGCGAAAAAAGTCATCTTGTCCGCACCAGCTAAAGGTGAAATGACAACACTTGTAATGGGTGTCAATGAAGAAACGTACGATGCAGCGAGCGACAACATCGTATCGAACGCATCATGTACGACAAACTGTTTAGCACCTGTCGTTAAAGTATTGAACGATTCATTCGGTGTTAAACGCGGAATGATGACAACGATTCACTCGTACACGAATGACCAAAAGATTCTTGATCTTCCACACGAAGACTACCGACGTGCGCGTGCGGCAGGCGTGTCGATGATCCCGACTTCAACGGGTGCGGCTTCTGCTGTAACAAAAGTAATTCCTGAATTAAAAGGCAAATTAGACGGAATGGCAGTGCGTGTACCGACTCCAAACGTTTCACTTGTGGACTTTGTGTCGGAATTAGAGAAAGAGGTAACTGTTGAAGACGTGAACGCTGCATTGAAGGAAGCTTCAGAAGGCGATTTAAAAGGACTTCTATTCTTCAGTGAGTTACCACTCGTATCTGTTGATTACAACGGCAATACAGCTTCTTCTACAGTAGATGGTTTGTCTACAATGGTAATGGAAGGCAATATGGTCAAAGTTATTTCTTGGTACGATAATGAGTCTGGTTACTCTGCTCGTTGTATCGATTTGGCACGTTATATGAACGAACAAGGACTATAAAAAGCGAAAACCATCAATTCTGTTATAAATCATAGCCATTCTACAGGTAACCGATTATAATGAATAAATATGGGTCAGAGGAACGGTGAACCCGTTCCTCTTTTTGTATTTAAGCCAAGGAGGACTTACTTTATGAAGACGAAAAAGACGATTAAAGATATTAAATTGAATGGCCAACGCGTATTTTGCCGCGTGGATTTCAACGTACCGATGGAAAATGGAATGGTAACGGATGATACACGCATCAGAGCAGCTGTTCCTACAATTGAATATATGACGAACGAAGGAGCAAAGGTTATTTTAGCCAGCCACCTGGGACGTCCCAAAGGTGAAGTAAATGAAGAGATGCGTTTGACACCTACTGGCGATAAATTGTCTGAGCTTCTTGGCAAAACAGTGAAAAAGCTAGATTCATCAATCGGTGAAGAAGTAGAAAAAGCGATCGCTGAAATGAAAGACGGCGACGTGATCTTGCTTGAAAACGTTCGCTTCAATCCAGGCGAAGAGAAGAATGATGCAGATCTGTCCAAGCAATATGCGAGTCTGGCAGACGTATTTGTCAATGATGCATTTGGAACAGCACACCGTGCACACGCTTCTACTGCTGGAATTGCGGAGTACATACCCGGTGTTCTTGGCTTCTTGCTTGAAAAAGAATTGGATGTCCTCGGAAAAGCATTGTCGCATCCAGAGCGTCCGTTCACAGCAATCATTGGCGGCGCGAAAGTGAAAGATAAGATTGGCGTCATTGATAATTTATTGGATAAAGTCGATAACTTGTTGATCGGTGGCGGACTGTCGTATACCTTCACACGTGCACAAGGTCATGAAACTGGAGATTCATTAGTAGAAGAGGATAAAGTAGAACTAGCTAAGTCGTTCATTGAAAAGGCGAAGCAAAAAGCAGTGAATCTGTACTTGCCGACAGATGCAGTCGTAGCGAATAAATTTGCGGCGGATGCAGAGACGAAAACGGTTTCTGTGGAAGACATTACAGAAGGCTGGATGGGTCTAGATATCGGACCGGAAACAGCAGAGCGTTACAAGCAAGTCATCAAAGACTCGAAGTTCGTGATCTGGAACGGGCCGATGGGTGTCTTCGAAATGGAACCATTCGCAAACGGTACGAAAACAGTAGCGGACGCTATGGCAGAAACATCTGCTTATACAGTAATTGGTGGGGGAGACTCTGCAGCAGCTGTTGAAAAGTTTGAAGTAGCAGACCAAATGGATCACGTATCTACTGGTGGCGGTGCTTCACTCGAGTTCATGGAAGGCAAAGAATTGCCAGGAGTAGCTGTATTAGAAGATCAAGAATAAGGAGGGTTTCTTTTGAGAAAACGAATAATTGCGGGCAACTGGAAAATGTTTAAACTTTCTAACGAAGCTGCAGATTTTGCGGAACAGATCAAAGAACAACTCAAGCCATCCGATCACGTCGAGGCGGTCATTTGTCCACCGGCGTTGTATTTGAACGATTTACTCCAACGTTTTGAAACGACTGCGATCAAAGTAGGCGCTCAAACGATGCATGATACGGTCGAAGGCGCATTCACTGGGGAAATCAGTCCTGCGATGCTTGAAAACGTAGGCGTAGACTATGTCATTCTTGGACATTCGGAACGTCGTCAGTATTTCAATGAAACAGACGAAAGCGTCAATAAAAAAGTACTGGCAGCATTCGATCATCACTTAGTACCAATTGTTTGTGTAGGCGAAACATTGGAGGAGCGCGATGCACATGAAACGGTTTCGATCGTATCAGCGCAAGTCGAAAAAGCATTTAGTGGTGTGACGGCGGATCAAGCGAAGCAAGCAGTCATTGCGTATGAACCGATTTGGGCGATTGGCACTGGCAAAACAGCAACAGCTGACGATGCCAATGAAGTATGTGCAGCGATTCGTCATAAAGTCGAAACACTGTACGCAAAAGACGTGTCAGAGGCAATTCGCATTCAATACGGAGGCAGTGTAAAACCAGAAAACATTGCAGAATTACTGAGCAAAGACAATATTGACGGCGCATTGGTTGGGGGAGCAAGTCTTGATCCGGCAGCATTCGTCAAATTGGTGGAGGCTGGAACTCATGTCGAATAAACCGGTCGCATTAATCATACTGGACGGGTTTGGCTTACGAGATGAAACATACGGTAACGCAGTTGCACACTCCAAGATTCCGAACTTTGATTTGCTGTGGGAGAACTACCCGCATGCAACATTGACGGCTTGCGGAGAAGCGGTAGGGTTACCAGAAGGACAAATGGGGAACTCTGAAGTCGGGCATTTGAATATCGGTGCCGGTCGTATCGTCTATCAAAGTTTAACGCGTATTAATAAGTCGATTCGTGAAGGCGAGTTTTTCGACAATGCGACGTTGCTTGAGACGATGGAGCATGTGAAAACGAAAGGCTCTGCACTTCACGTCATGGGCTTGCTGTCTGACGGCGGTGTTCACAGTCACTATGAGCATTTATTCGCTTTATTGAAAATGGCGAAAGAACACGGCGTAGAGCGCGTCTACTTGCATGCATTCCTTGACGGACGTGATGTGGGACCGACGACGGCACTTCCATATATCAAGCGTACAGAAGATGTTATGGAAGAAGTCGGAGTTGGACAAATTGCGACCGTATCGGGAAGATATTTTGCAATGGACCGCGATAAGCGCTGGGAACGTGTACAAAAGACGTATGACGCGATGGTCTACGGGATCGGACCACATTGTGAATCGGCAGAAGAAGGAGTCAGAGCTTCTTATGCCGAAGAAATACATGATGAGTTTGTTGAGCCGTTTGTTATTCAACAAGATGGCAAACCGGTGGCGACGATTGAAAATGGAGATGCAGTCATTTTCTTCAATTTCCGTCCAGACCGTGCCATCCAAATGTCACGCGCTTTAACGCAACCGGGCTTTGATGGTTTCAACAGAGGTGTCAAAAAGTTTACGGACTTACATTTTGTCGGCTTTACGCATTATAATGATGATGTAGTAGCAGATATTGTATTCCACAATGTCAATTTAACGAAAACAATCGGTGAAGTGCTAGAAGACCAAGGCAAGCGTCAATTGCGCATTGCGGAAACAGAAAAGTATCCACACGTGACGTTCTTTATGAGTGGCGGACGCGAAGAGACGTTTGAAGGGGAAACTCGCATTCTGATCAATTCGCCAAAAGTCGCGACGTATGATTTGAAACCTGAAATGAGCGCATACGAAGTAACGGACGCACTCGTAGCAGAAATCGAAGCGGAACGACAAGACGCGATTATCTTGAACTTCGCGAATCCGGATATGGTCGGCCACAGCGGAATGCTAGGGCCAACTGTTAAAGCGATTGAAACGGTCGACGAATGTCTCGGCCGAATCATTGATGCCTTGTCTGCAAAAGGCGGATCAGCTATCATCACAGCAGATCACGGCAATGCGGACGAAGTTACTACAATGGGTGGACAACCGATGACAGCGCACACGACCAATCCTGTGCCGGTCATTGTCACGAATCCAGATGTGGTGCTGCGTACAGACGGTATTCTTGCAGACTTGGCACCGACCATGTTAAAAATGTTAGGAATTCCACAACCGGTTGAAATGACCGGAAAATCATTATTCTAAGGAGAGATCTTCATGCCAATCATTACTCACATTCAAGCTAGAGAAGTACTAGATTCACGAGGCAATCCAACTGTAGAAGTAGAAGTATTCACAGAAAGCGGTGCCTTTGGACGTGCGATCGTACCATCGGGTGCATCGACTGGAGAGCATGAAGCAGTAGAACTACGTGACGGCGATGACAATCGTTACAACGGTAAAGGTGTACTGAAGGCAGTAGATCACGTCAATGAAGTCATCTCTTCAGAACTGGAAGAAAATTATTCTGTTTTGGATCAAGTAGTCATCGATAGAGCATTGCTCGATCTAGACGGTACAGATAATAAAGGTAAACTGGGCGCAAACGCTATTCTTGGTGTATCGATGGCCGTTGCACACGCAGCAGCAGATTACCTAGACGTTCCGTTATACCAATACCTAGGTGGATTCAACGCGAAGCAATTACCGGTACCGATGATGAATATCCTAAACGGTGGAGAGCACGCAGATAACAACGTCGACATCCAGGAATTCATGATCATGCCAGTGGGTGCGGAATCATTCCGTCATGCACTACGCATGGGCGCTGAAATCTTCCACAGCCTAAAATCTGTTCTACATGAAAAAGGCTTGAGCACTTCAGTTGGAGACGAAGGCGGATTTGCTCCGAACTTGGCTTCTAACGAAGAAGCATTATCAACGATCATTGTAGCAATCGAAAAAGCAGGCTATAAAGCAGGCGAAGATATCGTGCTCGCAATGGACGTAGCATCTTCCGAGTTCTTCGATAAAGAACAAAACAACTACTACCTTGCAGGTGAAGATATCCGTAAAACATCTGAAGAGATGGTTACGTGGTATGAAGAGCTTTGCGAAAAATATCCAATCGTATCTATTGAAGACGGCTTGGATGAAAACGACTGGGATGGCCACAAGCTATTGACAGATCGTCTTGGCGATAAAGTGCAATTAGTAGGTGACGATCTATTCGTTACAAATACGGAGAAGTTGTCACGCGGAATCAAAGAAGGAATCGGTAACTCGATCCTCATCAAAGTGAACCAGATCGGTACATTGACAGAAACATTCGATGCGATTGAAATGGCGAAACGCGCAGGCTATACAGCTGTTATCTCTCACCGTTCAGGTGAAACAGAAGACGTAACGATCGCAGATATCGCAGTCGCTACAAACGCTGGCCAAATCAAAACGGGTGCACCTTCTCGTTCGGATCGGGTAGCGAAGTACAACCAATTGCTTCGTATCGAAGATCAGTTATTCGAAACAGCGCAGTACTTGGGTAAAGACACATTCTATAATTTAAACAAATAATAGCATTCGTTACAGGTCACTCGGCATAATTCGCAACAAAAGGTTGTGTCGAGAGACTTGCTTTGGTAGAATAGAAATGTTGTAACTTGCTATTTTTGGAGGTGGAAAAACATGCATGCCGTTTTCACAGCATCGCTGATAGTCGTAGCTATAGCATTAATAGTAGTCGTTTTATTGCAATCCGGTAAGAGTGCGGGACTGTCAGGAGCCATCTCCGGAGGGGCAGAGCAACTTTTCGGTAAACAAAAAGCACGTGGATTGGATCTCGTTCTACAAAGAGCGACAATCGTCTTATCTGTCTTATTTTTTGTCCTAACCATTGCGATTATGAAAATATAAATGGAAGCGCCTGACCATGTTTGAACGGTCAGGCGCTTTTCGTAGAAAGGAACGAAAGACATGCGAATTGCTCAACCGAAGCCATTCTTTTTTGAATATGGAAAACGTGCGGTATTACTGTTGCATGGTTTCACAGGAACATCGGCGGACGTGCGGATGCTCGGACGCTTCCTTGAAAAACATCATTACACGTCACTGGCACCACATTACCGTGGACATGGTGTGCCACCTGAAGAATTGATCAAGACAAATCCTGACCAGTGGTGGGAAGATGTCTTGGATGCATATAATCAACTAAAAGAGGCAGGATATGAAGAGATTGCGGTGGCGGGATTATCGCTCGGTGGTGTATTTTCATTGAGACTCGCAACACAATTTCCGCTAAAAGGCATCGTCACGATGTGTGCACCGATGTCGATGAAAACAACCGATCTCATGTGGTCAGGTGTACTGAAATACGCACGCGACTACAAAAAGTTCGCTGGCTTATCCGATGAACAAATCAAAGAGGAAATGGACGACTTGAAAACCAAGTCCATGCCAGGTCTCGACGGCTTACAATCGATGGTCCAAAGCGTACGAAACAAAGTCGACTGCATCTACACACCATTACTCGTCGTCCAATCACGTCACGACGACGTAATCGATCCGAACTCTGCACAAATCATCTATGACGAAGCAGAATCGACAGACAAAGAACTACAATGGTACGAAGAATCCGGGCACGTCATAACACTCGGTCCTGAAAAAGCACAACTTCACGAAAATATACTAAAATTCTTAGAATCCCTTGATTGGCAAGAGTGAAAACAGGGGAAGATATAACTAAAGAAGTTGAACTTCAGTCCTTGCTAGAAATTACCTTCTAAAAGGACACTCAGTTGATTGTAGTGGAAAGCGTCCGCCTGGAACGGAAATCAACGTTTATACCAACTTACTTTACAGAAACAAAAGGAGGAGATGATTGTTTGGAACCAAATATAAAAGAGTTACAAGAACGGGTTATGTCTTTACTAAAAGAAAAATCCTACATGCCGTCTACAGTCCATGAAATCGAAGAAGCACTCGGATTGACAGAGGCAGACGAATTTAAAGATCTAGTAAAAATGCTCGTACAACTCGAGCAAAGCGGGAAAATTGTTCGTTCACGCAATAACCGATACGGCTTGCCTGAACAAATGAACCTCATCCGTGGGAAATTCATCGGTCACGCAAAAGGCTTCGGCTTCGTCGTACCAGAAGAAGTAGAGGGCGATGACGTCTTCATCCCACCTCATGAAATCAACAGCGCCATGAACGGCGATATCGTCTTAGTACGCGTATCCGGCAGCTCATTCGGTGATCGTCGCGAAGGGGTCATTACGAAAGTTGTCGAACGCAAAACGTCACAACTTGTCGGAACGTATCAAGCACACGAAGGATACGGCTTCGTCTTACCCGATGATAAAAAATTACCGATGGATTTATATATCGAAAAAGGTCATTCACTCGAAGCAGTAGACGGACAGAAAGTCATTGCGGAAATTACGAACTGGCCAACTGATGAAAACAATGCAACAGGCATGATCACAAAAATTCTCGGACATAAAAATGATCCGGGTGTAGACATTCTATCGATCATCCACAAGCACGGCATTGCAGTCGATTTCCCTGAAGACGTCATGGAACACGCGACAAGCGTACCGTCGACGGTTCAGCCAGAAGACTTCGAAGGCCGTAGAGATTTACGCAAAGAACTGACGATGACCATTGACGGTGCCGATGCAAAAGACTTGGATGATGCGATTTCGGTCTTCAAAGAAGATAACGGATCCTATCGTCTATTTGTGCATATTTCAGACGTCAGTTACTACGTCACGGAGAACTCGCCAATGGACGTAGAAGCTGCAGACCGTGGTACGAGTGTCTATCTAACCGACCGCGTCATTCCGATGTTACCGCATCGCTTGTCGAACGGAATCTGTTCATTGAATGCAGGGGAAGATCGTTTGACTCTCACTTGCGAAATGAAAGTCGATGCAAATGGTAAAGTGATTGATCATGAGATTTATCCAAGTGTCATTAATTCAAGCTACCGTATGACGTATGATGAAGTGTACCAAATTATCGAACATCAAGATGAAGAATTATCGAAGAAGTACGAAGAAATCGTGCCGATGTTAAACGATATGGCGAAACTGGCTGGGAACTTCCGTCAGAAGCGTAAAGATCGTGGCGCCATTGACTTCGACTTCAAAGAATCCAAAATTCTTGTAGATGAAGAAGGCTGGCCGAAAGATATCGTCATTATAGAGCGTACAGTATCTGAACGTCTAATCGAGGAATTCATGCTAGCTGCCAATGAGACAGTTGCAGAGCACTTCGACAAGATGAAAGTACCGTTCCTCTACCGAATCCACGAAGATCCTAAAGAAGAGAAACTACAACGCTTCTTCGAGTTCTTAACGACATTCGGAATCGTTGTGAAGGGATCAGGTAAAAAAGTCGATTCCAGCGCATTGCAAGACATCATTGCGGAGATCGAAGGAATGCCAGAACAATCGCTGATCTCGACGATGCTATTGCGTTCAATGCAACAAGCGAAATATTTCGAAGACAGCATCGGACACTTCGGTTTGTCAACGGACTACTACACACACTTCACCGCACCGATCAGAAGATATCCAGACTTGATCGTTCATCGTCTAATCCGTACGTATTTATTCAATAAAGACGTATCGGCACAAACGGTTGCACACTGGTCTGCGACGCTACCTGAGATTGCGAAACACACGTCAGAACGTGAACGCCGTGCAGTCGATGCAGAGCGTGATACGAACGCATTGAAGAAAGCACAGTTTATGTTGGATAAAATCGGGGAAGAGTTTGAAGGCGTTATTTCTTCTGTTACGAACTTCGGGATCTTTGTCGAGCTTGAGAATACAGTAGAAGGACTTGTCCATGTCAAGAACATGAACGACGACTATTACCGATTCGACGATCGCCAAATGATGATGATCGGAGAACGTACAGCGAAACAATACCGTATCGGAGACGAAGTGAAAGTGCGTGTGACTTCTGTTAAGCCAGAAGAACAATCAGTGGACTTCGAAATCGTCGGAATGAAAGAAAACTTTAGAGGCTCTCGTAAAGAAACACCGAAAGTCATTCAGTCTGGCAGAGGCAAGAGCCGAGGCCAAGGCGCAGGACGTGGAAGAAGCAAAGGGCAAGGTGCTGATTCTACTAAACCTCGTGCAGGTGGCGGAGCGAAGAGCGACGGCGACAAGCGCAATAAAAAGCACGAGAAGCCAAAGCGTAAGTTTTACGAAGGTATGCCAAAGAAATCTAAGAAACGACCGAAGAAAAAATAAGACTGGAGCGCGTCTCCGGTCTTCTGTCAGGGAGGAAGTTGCATGGCCAAAGGAACCGGTAAAGTACTCGCCGTCAATAAAAAAGCGAATTTTGATTACGCAATTGAAGAAACGATTGAAGCAGGAATCGTGTTAAAAGGAACGGAAATTAAATCGATCCGCAAAGGGAAAGTCCAGTTGCGCGATGCCTTTATATTAATCCGTAATAACGAAGCATGGTTGTCGAATATGCACATCAGCCCGTATGAACAAGGGAATATTCATAACCACGATCCTGTCCGCGTGCGGAAATTACTGTTGCACAAAAAACAGATCGCTTCACTTGCAGGCACGATGAAAGAACAAGGGTATTCGATCATTCCGTTGAAAATGTATATTAAGAATGGCTTCGCTAAATTATTGATCGGTGTAGGTAAAGGGAAGAAACTCTATGATAAGCGCCAAGACTTGAAAGAAAAAGAGCATAAGCGTGACATGCAGCGAGTATTCAAATCGAATCAACAAGATTGATAATCGAGCCGATTTATTATATACTAGATGAAGTATCAAGTACGACCCGCCGTTTTAAGTGAAACGGGCCTGGGTTCCGGACTTTCCCTCGGGGACGTTACGGATTCGACAGGGGTGGTCTGGGCTTGAGCCGCGCGTCGGAGGGATCGTCTCCGTCAGAAACGACAGTTAATAATAACTGGCAAAACAAACAACAACCTAGCATTCGCAGCGTAAGCTGTTGAATCTACCTTCCGTTTCCATCGCTCATGTGGAGGCGTAAGGTTCACTTATAGTGAGCTACGATGACATCTGCATTCTGAGGGTGTCATAAGAGATTCCCGGAATAGCGCACAGGACGCCCTGATTGATGGCAGAATGTTTGCGCGAAACCTAATGATCAATCTACACGCGTAGACGCTGAAGTAGCAGAGCCTTTGGACGTGGGTTCGACTCCCACCGTCTCCATATGTCAATTTCATATGGTTTAAAACACCGTAAGAACCCTTGTATATCAAGGGTTCTTTTTTTCGTTATGTCATACAATATGCAAGTTCCAGCATACAACCGATGTTAAAACCGATGTTAGCATCGGGTGGAATAATGCTCTACATACCCATGAAGTTATCGAATCTATTGATAGCTTCTTCTTTTGCCTTCTCGGAAACGTGAGCATAGATGTTCATGGTTGTTTGAACATCACTATGACCTAATCGATCCTGCACATCTTTTAAATTTGCACCGGCTTCAAATAGTAAGGAGCAATGCGTATGACGTAGCCCATGAGTTGTAATAGGTGCTAGTTGATATTTCTTTTGCACACTCACCATCCACTTACGTGTCTTGGTTGGTTGCAGAAATTCATTGTGTTCATTACTAAACACCAACTGCTGGGATTTTGAAAGACTAATATCTAGCTCCTCATATACTTTTTTCTGCTCTTTTTTCCACAGCTTCAATATAGCCATTGTACTTTCATCCATCTTTATAGTGCGGGCAATACCTGTTTTTGTGGATTTTACATACAACTGACTATCTTTTCCGCGCGAAATGGCTTTGTTGATCCTTATTTCATTTGCTGTGAAGTTGAGATCGTTCCACGTAAGTGCCAATGCCTCACCTTTCCGCATCCCACTGAAAGCCAACAGGCGAAACAGAGTGTATACTTTACAATTGTCTTCTCGCTCTAAACATGACAAGAACTCAATGAGTTGTTCGCGTGAATAGAAATTCACGATTTCATCTTCGTCTGTTAGACTTTGTCTTTTATTGTTTACAGGCGAATCTACATAAGTAAAAGGGTTGGTTTGTATAAAATTACGCTTAATTGCAAAGTCCAATACTTTCGCCGCGTACGATTTCACCATCCTGAAGTTCTTTAGTTTGGATGCCCACTCATTTAGATGCTTCTGACATATATCTACATGTATCCTTTCGATTCTGTATGCACCCATTGAAGGTAGTATATGGTTCCTGAAGATACCTTCCGTCTTCACAAAAGTGCTTGCTTCTACAGTTTTTTCATATGACACGACCCATAGCTTATAAATATCTTCGTAGGTTTCTACACGTTGGTTCTGGAATGTACCTTTACTGATTTCTACTTTAATTCTTGCTAAAGCAAGTTCAGCTTCTTTTTTTGTTTTGAAGTTACTTCGTGTCGTACGCTTTTCATTGCCGGTCAACGCATCGATTCCAACGTAGACCTTAAAGCGGTAGCGTTTCTGACCATTTTTCAATGTGTAATCTTCAATAGAAGTAGTTTTTTTCTTTGCCATTACTTAATCCCCCGATTCTTACTTGGAGGCAAGGTAGGGGTGAGCTAGACACTAAAGTGTTTACCTAGCAATCTAGATATATCACACTTTAGACGTTTAGCTCAAATGCTATCGTTGCCTCTTAGAATTATTAATAACTATTGTTTTCTAAAAAGGCATCGATCTCTTTTTTTGATATACGTCTAACACCATCGATTTCACAAACTTTAAGTCCTAGTTTACGGAACTTGATAAATGTGTTGTAAGAAACGTTTGCGTAATCAGCACCTTCTTTTAGGCTCATCCAGTTTTTAGAGAGTAAAGATTTCTGGTGCTGATCCATAGCATCTTTCACTGTAGCAAGTACGACCTCTCTGAGCTGTACTTCTAATCCTTGTGGCATTTCTAATTCAATAATCATCTTCTCGAACTCCATTTTTTATCTCTGTTAGTTTATTTATCTTTTGGTGAGTATGGTAATAACTTTACTAGTAGTGGATTTATTGAGGAAACAAAAAAAGCATCCAATGGATATCTCATAAGAATAGACAGCACTAGAGCATCAGGAATACTCCAGATGCAGTCTAGTGCTATTCTTATGCGCTATCTTTGGGTGCGCGTTTATCGTTAGTGGATTTATAACTTTATCGTGTGTGGTAGGCAACATGACATTGCCTGTAGTTAGATGATATAGAAATTTGAAATAGTTGTCAACTAGCAAATTGAATGATGCTGAATAATTGTGGAACTATACCCTTGAAAAAAATAAAAGTTTTTCGGATAAGAGTGTATAGTCGCATTGGTCTCCGTAATTATGTAGATAGTGAAAAAAGCTATCGCAAAAAAGGAGAAGATGAAAATGAGTGTTAAGCATATGAGAGAAAACGAAACAATAGAACGAACTGAGGCCCGTATAGTAGAGGCTAGACGTAACCGAATCAAATTAGCGAGTCATTACATTAACGTCAACACGATTACATTTCTAGATAGAGGACATAAGGTTCGGTCAGGAAAAGTTGTGCAGAGGACCAATAGAGGTGTGATGATTGAATTTAGAGGTGGCTATAAAGAGAATTTCTTCTTTGAAGAATTGTTACAGCTTGAACTGGATAGAGAGATCTTGGTTGTGGACTGAAAGGTGATTTAGGTGTTCGTATGAAGTACTCACAGTCTGCTGTAGCATAGGAGTGTTAGGGGGTCTGTACGAAGTGCTCTAAGCCTATACGTACCAAGGCTTACAAGGCTTTAAAAAAGTTCTGCTATACACTTAAAGCATCTTATGAAAGAAGTTAGAACGAAATAAAAAACTTTTTTCAGTTTTATGAAGAGTAGTTGACTATGTAAATAGATTTTTCACAGCTAGGATTGCTTATTAGATAGCAATATTTATTGTAAGGATTGTCCTAGGAGTGTTAGGGGGTCTTTACAATGTCTCGTGAGACCTTACGCACCAAGGGTTTAAGGTGTGTCAGGTATACTCTGCTTTATTGTATAGAAAATAAAAAGGAGCTTGCAATCAGCTCCTTTGAAACGTTATTCAGGTTTATTTGGTACTGTAATACCGCGCGCTGCAAGAAATTCTGTTAAAGCAATATCGAAAATATTTGTTAGTGTCATGCCTTCAGCTTTTGCATATTCCTTTGTAGAAGCCAAAACATCTGTACTGATAGTTGTACCAATTGATACGCGAGTCTTTAGACGATTATGGAGCTGGCTTTCAGGCAGAACTTCCCGAATCTTATTTTTCATAAATGGCTCCTCCAATGTAAGAATTATAAATTAATTATACAATAGAAGCTAGTTGGTTAGCAATGAAATTGATTCTAGAACCAAACACTTGCTTCATGCTGAAAAAGATGTTATTTTATATTTATCGAAGGACATAACTGCTTGATGAGTCCAAATAGGTTGAGCTTAGAGTATGAAGGCCTCCCACTAATGCTGCCGCTTACCTGCTCCCTTAAAGACTTAATCGCTGTCACATCCTCCCACAAATAAGCCGATCCGGACGCATGGTGACTGATGGTGCCGCTTATTCTGCAAAACATCCCGCACTACTTTAGAACATTCCTATTAAATCGTCGCCTGACGATTACACTTCCGATAAAAAGCTAACATAAAAACACTCTCAGATAAAAAGCGCCTTTATAGAAACTAATATGCTGAAGCTAGATTCTCAAAGTTGAGGAAATCATCGAGACCTCTATATATATACTATAGAGATCGCGGTCAATTCCTCAAAAATGAGATAGTCTTCTTTTTCATACCTAGTATTTTCTTAGCGCCTATATTTTCGCTATTAATAGAAAATGGGAGAGATTACTATGAACGATATAAAAGACATGACCGTGACCTTTATGCTCGACCCGAAGACGTTTACCCATAAACCTACAAAGAACGACGTAGGGAGCGTCTCAGTACGTTTACAGACTAATCCAGTAACTATATCAATAGAAGAACTGAAACAAGCGCCAATCAACGGACATGCTTTATCTTGTGGTTACTTTAACACCCCAGACAGTAATGGTGTTATACGTAGAGCGAATGAATGCTGGACATCCCAACAGATATTCGGGTTGGACTATGATTATGGGATGACAATAGATGAGTTCACCTATATTTGTAATCGATACAAAGTACAACCGATCTTTGCATATACGACATACAACCATACAGAGGAAGCGCATAGGTTCCGAGCTGTATTTCTCTTGGATAAGCCTGTAAAAGACAAGCGTGTACGTTTTATGGTCTATAACACATTAGTGCGGTTATTTGATGGCAAAACAGATCAACAATGTAAGGACGAAGCTCGCTTATTCTTTGGTGGTCTAGAGAACATCTTAGAAACGAATTCTATATTGACTCCAGAGGACATTGTGAAAGCCTTGGCTACTAAATATCGTATTGAAGACCCAAAGAATTACTCCCGACACATCAACAAGTTCTGTCAAGAGTGTAGTCTCAATATGACAAATGGATTTCCGGCTGTCAAAACAAATGAAGTAGGTGAATTACAAGCAGACTTTAATACAGCAGAGGCTGACTTCATGCCAATAAAAATACCAACAGGTAAAGGCAAACCGAAGCCTAATTCTGATAGATCGATTCTTAAGAACAAGACGTCTTGGAAAACGAGAAAAGACGTTGATTTAGAAGAAATTCCCCAGGTATGTGCACTTGCTGCTGCACATGAGTCAGGTGAATATCTTCCATATAGTAGTCGGTACCACTTAGCACTAAACTACATTCAACTAGAGGGTGGAGAAACCCGATTCATGAAAGCAATGGATCTAAACAGTGAGTACGGTGAACAGAATCGTAAAGAAGAAATGAAGGTTCGCGGCATCGATTATGCAAAGGCTCAAGGATATATGCCTTCAAGCTGTTCCTCTGATAATTGTCCGTTCTTTGAAGAATGTACGAATCGACGAACAAATATCTTATTAAAACTTGGGGCTAAACGTGGGGAAATCCGGCAGATTGAATTGCCGTCAGAACCTATCAGCATTGCAGAAGCAGAAGAGAAATTCGAGAAAGCTTTGAACACCGCATTTGCATTGAAAGGACATAACATTACTGTCATCAAAGGGGAGACCGGGCTTGGGAAAACGGAAGGTGTAACGAAGCTCAATCATGAAAGCACAATGATTGCAGTGCCAACGCATAAACTTGGACGTGAGTTTCACGATCGTTTAAGAGAAGCGGGTCATAACTTCTTACTAATTCCAGAACGACCAGAGCTGCCGATAACTAAGGAGATTGAGTATAATAACCTTCAACGTGTAGGTATGCACTCGAAAGCACAGGCTTTAATATTTAATCTTTCCAAGGAATACATGAAGTTACATGTGGATAGCATTACGGAAGAACAGCAACAAGTTCTAGATTACACATCTGCTATACAAAGTATGAGACATGCTGAGAACTTGCTAGTAACACATAAACGCATATTTAATATAAAGAATAAAGTAGATACCCTGATTATCGATGAAGATATTATGATGACTGAGCTGTTCAGTGCTGGAGAGATCAAAGCTAATGATGTAGGTAATCTCGTAGCGTTGTCTATTAAAGAAGATGATTCATTTAAGAATCAAATGCAGGTATTGGCTAATCAGTTTTTGACTGTAGAAGTGGGTGTGTATTCGAAACCACTAACAGTGATTATCGATACAGATCGTCTAGAGAAGCTGATTCAGGATAACGTGGAAGCCTTTGAAGGTAATATTGAAGCGCTCTTAACATGTGATTACTTTGTTCGTACAGAGCAAGGCGTCTTCCAGTACGGCAAGCGTAATGAATTCAGTAACTTTGAAGATACTAACATCATCATTCTTTCAGCCACTTCTTCAGAAAAGCTCTATCGAAAAGCTTTTGGTAAGGAAGTTCAGTTCATTGATATAGGTACAATTAAAAAAGAAGGAAAGATTGTAACGCATTACGACAAATCATTTAGTCGTAATTCACTTAACAAAATGGAGAGAGGTACCTTACAAGCCTTGAATGATGCAAAGGAGATAGTAGGGGAACGAAATGTGATTACGTACGCAAAGCATAAAGCAAGCTTAAAAGAGTTAGGGTTTAATGTAATAGATGATTGTCACTTTGGTGCGACTACGGGGATAGACAAGTATAAAGGAGAAGACTTAGCAGTTATAGGAACGCCAAACATGAATCCTGCTCAATACATCATGACTGCGAAACTATTAGGGATCAAAGTCACTGCGTTTGACCAGTCAACAAGTGGAGTAAAGTACATACTTGTTGAGCGAAATGGTTACGAATTTTATTACAACACATACAGCGAAAATGCGATGCTCCAAGAAATTCAATTTACTTATGTTGAATCAGAGTTATTGCAAGCTGTTGGAAGAGCACGCGCACTGCGCAATAACTGCACAGTGCACGTATTCACGAACTTACCAATTGCATAAACCACACAACTGATAAGGACTCCTAGTAGCGTTGCACCGCTACTAGGAGTAGTATAACACAAATTTTTGACGAAATTTCAAGAAAGGGTTCGAGGAAAGTCTTACCTCGAACCCTTTTACCCGCATTTTTATTTCAAAAGATAAAGTATTTAATCTATTGATTTCAAGTCAACATTTAATTCTACTGATAATCCTTCATAAAAATATGTGTTACTTACCTGGGCGATGTCTTCTAGTGAACCAATTTCAATTGGATTCATCAAAATTTGTTTAATACTTTCATTATCTGTATTTATAATTATTCTTGCTTCACTTTGATTTTTAAACCGATCATGCTTAAGAGCTAATTGTAAAGGGGTTTCCCCTTCAAAACTCCACCAACCATATTTACCGTATTTATTGAAATCTATATATTTAATTCGTTCAAAAATTATTTCCTCTCTTCTCAGTCCTAGTTCCATAAGAGAATTGACAATTCGTAATTTGAATTCTTCGAAATCATTTATAAAAACTACAGCTGGCCTGTCGCTTGGATTCAATTGCTCTACTTCGTCAGGTTCTAATTGATCCATAAAGTCCTGGAAATATGTTGCAGGCACTGTTGTTGATATTCTATGTTTTCCTTCTTCATTAGGAGAAGTAAACATGTTCATCTTTAAAATATAAAAGCAAAAACATGGTAATTCCATATCTCTAGTCTTCTTCAAATAAACACGTTCACCAATATTCATAGGAAATAAATCAGGATGTTTGTTGTGACTTTTGTACGTTTCCGATATACCTTCATCATCTCTCATATTAAATGTTGCTATTGTTCCTTCTAGTTTATCTCCGCGTCCTTCTCCTGCTTTAAGAGCGTATTTAACCCAAGAACTAGGTGTACTGAATTTTATTTCCCCTTTTCTTAATAAACTTTCAGCATACTTTACAGTAGTGCAACGAAATACATGACTAAAACTTTCAGGATCTGCCCATCCACTTTTTTTCTCCAATGTATAAAACCTCCTTATATTTGAAAGAGTCATAGTCCCACTTATTATACCAGAGGTTTTTAAAAGGAAAATCACACAGTAAAAATTCTTAGAAATAGAAAATATCACAACTGATGTTATAAACATTTAAAACCCTGTAATAAAGATAATGTAAGTAAATCATCACGAGGAGGAGATCATATGCTGGAGCTGTTGTTACTAGCATGCATTGCGGCTATAGTGAAACCGATTTACGGATGCATCATGCTAATTGCTGCAATAGTTATATTTACAAGAGAGAAAAAGAAATTCACAGGATGAGATGAACAGCAAGCTAACGGCACTTCCCGACAAGAATTCCCTATGAGGATCTTAAAAAGGAAGATGGAGAATGTTCGATACGTATACAAAGCAGAAATCAATTGAGGATCTATATGAATACAACCATAAAGGAGTACGTAAGCTCCTTGAGAACTACTACAGACTACAAGAAGAAGGTACGTACAGTTATGATTCCATGGCTGCCATCATCAAGATGGATATTGATCGTACATTGAGATCAGACCTACTAGAACCGATACATCTAGCAATCATCGGGCTACGCTATGCTTTGCAACTAAGCTTCATGGAAATTCAACTCTACGCAGATATTCCCTTAGAAGAGGCAATGGATGCAGAGGAAGCAGCTATTCAGATTATTGTAGAGATACTTGATGGAAAGCCCAATAATTATAATGCATACCAACATGTAAGGCCTGCTGAGGCGTTCCCAGACTACATCTTGAGCGTGGGTGAAGGAATCATATCACCATATATCGTTACCGAAGCTCTCCTCACTACAATGCTTGAAGTCACGAAACATAAAGACAAGCTTGCAAAGGAAGTCTTAAGACAACGTAAGCAGGGGCCACCTTCTACGTTCTCAATGGATAAAGCCTGTGAGTCAATAGAAGATGAGTACCCCTCACATCAAACGGCGGCTAGCATTGAATCAGCAGGAAATAAACAAGCTAAGAAGAATGAATACGACTACTTCCGGAATCAAGACAAGAAGAACCTTGTCTGCTATGAGGATTTCAGCAATCAAGCAAAAAGTATGCGTGTAAGCGGACGTAAGAAGGTAGTTACGAACTCTGAACTACTTGGCAATAAAGGTATGGTGTATCAGATATGATGCATCTCTCCACTGAAGAACGTAAGATCATTTGTAATTACTTAACAGAACAATTTCTAAGCGTCTTCCGCACAGAAGATTACACGACAGAAGAAGATCTACAGAATGACTTTCAAGCATTCAAATCGAACCTCAAGCAATACCATGCAATTTTAGATCGACTTCTAAAAGACAACCCACTCAAACGACAGCTGACATGGCGCGATATTCGCGTCACAGCTAAGCGTTGGCATCTATGCAAAATCTGCAATCAGCCATTTATTGCTCATGACTCTTTTAATAGAATGAAGCTCTGTACAAGACAGGAGTATGTGCGATACAACGTTTCAACAAAGCAGTACTATAAATCGACTGGCAAAAGTATGTGCTACATGCAATACCGAAGAGAAATATCCTAATTGGTAAGCAAAGTCTGTTGTTTATTTGAATAGATCGGGAAGAGGAAGCCCTGGAGCGAATTTTTTTCTTTCTCTATAACCTAGATATGCATCTGTTAGCTCCATGCCTTTGCTAACCAACTCTTTCCTTTCTGTATCAAAGCACTTAATAGAATTAATTCGAAGTCTAAGGCGCAAGACAGTTCCAGATATCAAGCATTCCTCCATAATTTCACGTTCACTGGATATTGCCAATGTTTCATTGTTAGAGCAAACTATAAAATCACCGTTTTTCTTGCCGATTTCACTAGTCATATAAAGACCAAAACCAGAGTTATCAGCATGTGCATCAATGTAATGAGTAGTTGGCTTACTACTACAACCTGGTAGCAAAGCAAATTTTAAAATATTATCTTCATCATTTAATTCACCCTGCAATGAATCCTGTATTCCCATACCTTCATCCATTAAAGCAATTTCTACTAATTCGCCACCGTTTTTCGAAGGCCAATATTGTGCAGAGTACCACACAGTACTTGAACCACTATGTTCTAGAACATTTCGTATGATTTCCGTAATACTATAATCAATACATTCAAAAAGTTCCTTGTTTCCTCTTGAAGCCACGGTGGCAATGTCTTTTGCAATATATTTAATTTCTCTATGTTCGTCAGGAGATTTAAAAACTTCTTGGGCTTCCATTCTCATGATTGGAATAAACTTACCTCTTGAGGAACCTGTATAGTTTTCATCCGGTTTTTGTCCAATCGGTATGCCTAGACTACTGTAAAATCTTAAGTTCATAGCATAAGTATTTTTGGTTTTATCTAATGATGAAAAAACCCTTATAGGAATAGCTCCCACTTTTTTAGCAGATTTTACAAAAGTATTAATTGAGTTTATTAAAAATAGTGAGGCAAAAGGCTCGATGCGACCGGTATTCTTCATAAAATTTGTAAAGTTAATTTTAATTTCTTTTCCCTTGTACTTGCTTAGATCTATCCTTTTTAAATCCTTAGAAAATTCAATAGCAGTTTTATAAACAATATCTATTGGTAAATAAAGTTCATACATTTCTACACCCCTTTTATCATAAAAGCTCTAACTAAGGGGAATATACCATAAATTTGTAAGTAATCCAAATTGATCATTAGACAGTCCGTGTGATTTTACAATTTCTGTCTATGCTTATTTAGTAATAGTGATATAATCATTCACAGAGCAAGCTATTCAAAAATATAGCATGGATGGTGATAAGCATGGAAAACAATAACTATAAAAGCTTCATTTCCTTAATGGAAGAAATAGATCATGAAAAGCGAGAACAGCGAGATCGAGGCACGCTATTCGAACTGTTAGTATTAGCTTACTTTGAGAAAGAGCCTACATATGCACGCTTATTTGACGCTGTATGGAAATTAAGCGATGTACCTTCAGAATATAATATACCTAAAAAAGATACGGGTGTGGACCTGGTAGCAAGGGAGAAAGATACGGGAGATCTAGTCGCAATTCAATGTAAATTCTACAATAAAGAAAAGAAAATCTATAAAGATGACATTGATTCATTCCTAAATGAAGTTGGCAAGAGCTACTATGCTAAAGGCATCGTGATTACTTCTACTGACGAATGGAGTAACAATGCTGAAGAAGCCTTAGATGACCGTGACAAAGATATTCAACGTATCGGTTTATCCCACTTCTATGAAAGTAGAATCGACTGGTCTTCTTATTCATTCAGTGATCCAAAGGAAGTGGGATTACAGGATAAAAAAACACCTAGACCTCACCAGATTCCTGCCATTGAAGCAGTGGTAAAAGGCTTTGAGACTACTGATAGAGGGAAGCTAATTATGGCTCCAGGAACAGGAAAGACCTATACATCTATGGTTATCGCTGAGAAGATGGCTGAAGAGAAAAAGGATGTATTCCGTGTTCTTTATTTAGTGCCAAGTATTCAATTACTTTCGCAGACATTGCGTGGATGGAACGCGGATACGAACTTCCAGATGGACTCTATAGCGGTTTGTTCAGATCGCAAAGTTACAAAAACACAAGGTAATTCAGAGATGGAAGATATTGCTGCAGCTGACATTGGATTTCCTGCGACAACGAACTATCAGAGGTTACTCGAGTATCAACATAAGATTGAGAACAATTCGTCTGCAGGAGACTTCCTGGCAGTATTTTCTACATACCAATCCATTGATGTCATCATTGAAGCGCAAAAGAATGGCTTCTATGAGTTTGACTTAGTGGTTTGCGATGAAGCACACCGTACCACTGGTGCAACTGAACAAGGAAAAGAAGATAGTAGGTTTACTAAAGTGCATTACGATCACAACATAAAGGCTGCACATCGTTTGTATCAAACAGCAACGCCGCGTGTCTATGGTGAAGCAGCTCTTAAAAAGGCTGAAGAAATGTCGGTTATTGTAGCTGATATGGATAACCCTACATTATATGGAGAAGAGTTCTATCGCATTGGATTTGGAGATGCGATTCGTAGAGGAATCTTGACAGACTATAAAGTAATGGTGTTGGCCGTTAATGAAGAAATGATTGCTCGACGTTTCCAACAGATGTTGGCGAACAAGGATTCAGAGCTAGAGTTTGATGATATTACTAAAATCATTGGCTGCTGGAATGGATTAGTACGAAGAGAAAGTTATTCTGATAAGGCGCTTGGTGCTCCGATGAAACGGGCTATAGCTTTCACAGGTACAATACGTGAATCCAAATTAATTACAGATATGTTCTCGCATGTTGTAGCTGAATACTTGCATCAAGATCCAGACGATGAGCATCAATACGATGTTGAGATTGATCATGCGGACGGTTCAATGAATGCTCTTGAAAAGAACAAAAAGATTTCATGGCTAAAAGGGGAAGTTCCAGATAACACTTGTCGGATCTTATCCAATGCTCGCTTCCTAACAGAAGGTGTAGATGTCCCAGATTTGGATGCAATTATGTTTCTAAAACCACGAAAATCAAAAATCGATGTAGCGCAAGCGGTAGGACGAGTTATGCGTAAAGTAGATGGGAAAGAATATGGTTATGTAATCTTACCTGTGGGTGTGCCAGCAGGTAAAGATGCTAATAATGTATTGGATAGTAATGAAAAGTACCGTATTGTTTGGGAAGTGTTGAATGCGTTACGCTCATTAGACGAGCGCTTTGATGCAACAATCAACAAGTTAGAATTAAATAAGAAGAAGCCAGATCAAATCCAAATTATAGGTGTTGGAGATGCTCCAGAAGATGGAGAACTAACGCCAGTAAATCATCAGTTAGAAATGATGTTGACAGAAGAAGATTTAACAGATTTAGAAAGAGCCATATACGGTAAGATTGTTCGAAAAGTAGGCGATGTACGCTATTGGGAAGATTGGGCGAAGGATGTTGCTGAAATTGCTCAACAGCATATACTGCGTATTAATGTAATGTTAGAAGATAAGAACGGTAAAGTTTACATGGAGTTTATGAAGTTTGTAAAAAGTATTCGTCATAATATAAATGACTCCATTACAGAAACACAAGCAATTGAAATGCTTGCACAACATTTAATTACTAAACCAGTATTTGAAGCACTTTTTGAATCGTATAGTTTTGTAAATGAGAATCCAGTTTCTAGATCAATGGAAAACACTTTAGAAATCTTAGACAAGCAAGGTTTAATGAAAGAACAGGAAAGTTTAAAAGGGTTTTATGAAAGTGTGAAAATACGGGCAGAAGGTATCGATAATTTAAAAGCTAAGCAAGACATTATAGTTCAGCTATATAATAAGTTCTTCAAAGTTGGTTTTAAAAGTACTACTGAACAATACGGTATTGTATTCACGCCAGTAGAAGTGGTAGATTTTATTATTCGTTCAGTAGACGATGTATTGAAGAAACATTTTGGAAAGTCATTATCCAGTAAAGGTGTTAATATTCTTGATCCTTTTACTGGAACCGGTACTTTCATCACTCGATTGCTACAAAGTGGACTGATTTCAAAAGAAGAATTATTAAGGAAATATACTCAGGAAATTCACGCTAATGAAATTATTCTATTAAGTTATTACATTGCAGCTATAAATATTGAAGAAACATTTCATAGTTTATACGGTGGTAACTATGTATCATTTGATGGTATCGTATTAACTGATACTTTTGAGATTATAGATACCAAGGATACATTTATAGATGAAATGTTTGATGAGAATAATGAGAGAATAAAAAAGCAAAAGGATAGTCCTATATTTGCTATAATAGGTAATCCACCCTATAAAGCTAGACAAAATAGTGAAAATGATAATAATAAAAAAAATATATATCCTAAAATAGACGAAAGAATAAAAGAAACTTATGTTAAGTATTCTAATGTTACAAATAAGAACACTCTTTATGATCCTTTGGTGCGAGCGTTGAGATGGTCGACAGATAGAATAGAAGATAAAGGAGTGATAGGGTTTGTTATAAATGGATCTTTTATCGATTCGCCTACAGCATCAGGTATAAGAAAGAGTTTTTATGAAGATTTTAATCATTTATATATCTTTAACTTAAGAGGAAATGCCAGAACGCAAGGTGAAGAGCGTAGAAGAGAAGCTGGAAACGTCTTTAAAGAAGGTAGTAGAACTTCGGTAGCGATAGTTATACTGGTCAAAGATGGCTCTGAAGACCATGAAATTCACTATCATGATATTGGAGATTATCTAAATCATGAACAAAAACTTCAAGTAATCTCTGAACTCTCTTCAATTAATTCTATAGAATGGCAAGCAATCCAACCTGATCACAACTATGATTGGCTAAATCAAAAGAGTAAAAATAGTCAAATATATAAGTCGCTGGATGGAGAGGTTTTTATACAAAAGTCTCTTGGTGTCAGTACGAATAGAGATGCTTGGGTTTATGGTTTCTCTAAAGATATAGTCAAAAAAAATGCAGAGTATATGATTGATAATTATAATTCCGAAATCGAACGTTTATTTAAGATAACTGATAAAGAGGAGAGAATATCTAATTTATACTCGAATAAAAATTTTATTAGTTGGAGCTCAGGACTTAAACAGTTATTCGCTAAAGGTGAAAAAATTGAATTAAATCCAAAAGAGTTAAATATTCATACCTATCGGCCTTTTGTGAAAAAATGGTTATATTATGATAAGAGTATAATAGAGAGGGCAAGAAAATGGAAAGACATTTTTGGTGAAGAAAACAAAGTAATTCTAGTGCCTAATAATGGTTCTAAAAGAAATTTCGCTTGTTTGATGGTGAATACTATTCCAGATTTAAATTTATTTTATGGTGGTACACAAGGCTTTACTCTCTATGACAAAAAAAATGTAGATAGTTTATTTAATCATAAGAGTACTTCTAATATACAGGAAAGTGCTGCTAGCATGCTTTCTATCTCAAATGAAGATGTTTTTTATTACACTTATGCAATAATGCACTCAAAAGATTTTAGAAATCGATTTGAAAATGATTTGAAAAAAGAGTTTCCAAGAATTCCTAATGTAATTAAAAACAAAGAAAAGTTCGTTGAAATAGGATTAAAACTCGCGGAATTACACTTGAATTACGAAGATACTGAAGGGTGTAAAGAAGTAGAAATAGAATATTTATCAGATAAACCTTCATTTAAAGTATCTAAAATGAAATTTATAAAAAAAGATGACAAATCTACGATTATTTTTAATGATGATATTAAAATTCATAATATACCGGAAAAGGCATATGAATATGATTTAAATGGAAGATCTGCAATTGATTGGATCATGGAGCAGTATCAAGTCAAAGTAGACCCACCTTCAAATTTAGTAGATAATCCAAACCTATATTCTGATGATGAGAAGTATATTTTCAACTTATTGTTAAGCATCATCAACGTATCAATACAAACAGTAGACTTAGTAAATAGTCTACCACCGCTAGAGCTAGACGAATAACATATGTTTTATCAAGGAGGTGCAATCCAGCATCTCCTTTTTGTTTTGGAGAAAAATAGTAAATCCCTGATATACCCCTTAGCAAAAGTCAGTTTTAGCTCTTAAGTATATAAGAGTAAGCAGAAACATCAAAAATCACTCCTACTATTGTTGACTGTCTTCAACTGCTTACTCTTATCCTCCCAACACTATAGCGTGTGCCAACCAGGTAAGGTTTTACTCCCTCCGAAAACCTCCTTTTCCCCTTACCTGGTTCGCAGACTGTATAGATAGAAAAGAATCATGTCACTTCACTTCAGATAAACAATAGCAAAGGGATTCTGGAGGTTCTGGCAATGGAACAAGTTATATGGAAAGACATCGAAGGATATGAAGGATTTTATCAAGTAAGTAGTCATGGACAGGTACGTAGTTTAGATCGGATAGTGCCGTCAAAAGGAAGTATCCGTAAAGTAAAAGGACAACTCTTAGCACAAACCACAGATAGAGATGGTTACAAGCATCTTCGATTACGTAAGTATGGCGTAGAAAAATCATTCTTCGTCCATCGATTAGTTGCTACTGCATTTATTCGAAATAGAAAGCCTGAAGACAATACTCAGATCAATCACAAGGACGAAGTGAAGAACAACAACCACTACAGTAACTTGGAATGGTGTACAGCTGAATACAACGTCAACTATGGAACACGAAATAGACGGTCGTCAAAACCTGTTATTGCGTACAATCAAAAAGACACGCTGTATTTCTTCTCTATGACAGAAGCAGCTCATCATGGCTTTAATTCTGCATGTATCTCAGGCGTTGTAAGAGGAAAGGGCAAGACACATAAAGGTTATCAATGGAAACTTGCTTAACATTTGTAGGAGCTATCTCAAAAGGATAGCTTCTTTCTTTATGTGGAATGGGAAATTAATTCCCGCAATGAACAGAATATTCAGTTAACAATGGGAAATTAATTCCCACTGATGTTACACAATTTGAAAGGAGGTGATTCAATGGCTTTGAATGAAAAGCAAAAACGTTTTGCTGATGAATACATCATCGACTTGAATGCTACACAGGCAGCGATACGCGCAGGATACTCTCAGAAGACAGCTCGATCACAAGGGCAACGTTTGCTGACAAAAGTTGATATTCAAGCCTATATGGCTGACAAGATGGAACAACATGTAAAACCAACTATCGCCAAACAGGAAGAAGTTCTTGAAACTCTAACGAAAGTTCTTCGTGGTGAAGAAAGTGGCGCTACTCTTCGAGGCACTGGCAAAGGCAGTCAGGTCGTTGATGATATGCCTCCCACAACAACCGAACGAATACGTGCAGCTGAACTCCTTGGCAAACGCTATGGCATATGGCAGGAGAATAAGACAGTCGATGTAAGAAGTGCCGTCACATTCGTTGACGACATACTGGATGATGCAGATGGAACAGATTAAACTATCTGATCTTATCCCTAAAGCGTTCCATCCTGTATGGAAAGCTGCTCTTGCAGAAGAGATCTTAAACGTCGTCTGTAAAGGCGGCCGTGGATCCGGTAAGTCTTCTGATATAGCGCACGTCATCATTCAGCTTCTGATGCGTTCTCCAGTCAATGCAGTCGGCATCCGGAAAGTAGATAACACATTAGAGCTGTCAATATTCGAACAGATGAAATGGGCGATGGAGCAACAAGGTGTCTCTCATCTATTTAAGATAACGAAGTCACCAATGCGAATCACGTACACGCCTCGTGGCAACTACATGGTCTTTCGAGGAGCTCAAGAACCGGAGCGTATCAAAGGTCTCAAATCCGCTAACTATCCTTTCACTATCCTATGGGTAGAAGAGGTAGCTGAATTTAAAGAGGAGTCGGAAATCACTACGATTACAAACTCCTTCCTTCGTGGTCAGCTTCCTGACAAACTTCAGTACAAATTCTTCTTCTCATACAATCCACCGAAACGCAGACAAAGCTGGGTCAACAAGAAGTATGAATCCAGCACACAACCCACTAACACATTTGTTCACCATTCCACTTATCTAGACAATCCCTTTATCTCTGAACAGTTCATCGCTGAAGCAGAAGCCGCCAAAGAAAGAAACAAGCTCCGCTACGAATGGGAGTATCTTGGCAAAGCAGTCGGCTCTGGTGTTGTACCTTTCGACAATCTTCAAATTGAAGCAGGATGCATCACTGACGATATGATCAAGAACTTTGATAACATTCGCCAAGCTGTAGACTTCGGTTACGCAGTCGACCCACTTGCTTATGTACGTTGGCATTACGACAAGAAAAAGAACGGAATCTATGCTGTTGATGAATACTACGGTCAGAAGATTAGTAACCGTGAGCTGGCTAAATGGATCAAGGAACGAGGCTATGAATCACTGGAGTTGTTTTGTGACTCTGCTGAGCCAAAATCTATTGCTGAACTAAAGAATGATCACAGCATCCGTCGTGCTAAAGGCGTGAAGAAAGGTCCTGACTCTGTTGAATACGGAGAAGAGTGGCTTAACGACTTAGATTTCATCTGTATTGACTCTAGACGAACGCCAAACATCGCCAAGGAGTTTGAGAGCATCGATTATCAAGTGGACCGTGACGGCAATCCTAAGCCGCGTCTTGAAGATAAAGACAACCATACAATCGACGCAACACGCTACGCATTCTCTGACGACATGAAGAAGAACGCTATTAAAATACTACGTTAAAAGGAGGTCCGCAATGTACCTGTTTAGCAACAAGACGCACGGAGAAGAGCTTCTGGCACACTTGGCAGCGAATGCACCGAGGCCATTGCCAACAGAAGAAATTAAGAAGATTTATGATGCATTTAATCCTAAGAAGATGCAAATAGGAATTGACTACTATCTTAATAAGAACGACATTGGCCGCCGCCAAATCTATGCCTATCGTGATGGTGTCAAAGTTGTCGATGTAGATGCGAGCAATGAACGCATTCCTTCTGGCTATCATAAAATCCTAGTCGATCAGAAGACAGCCTACTTGTCCGGCGAACCAATGGTATTCAGTTCTAAAAGCGGCTGTAAAGAAACCATGGAGACGATTGAAGAACTCATCGGTGAAAAGTGGGAGGACGTCTTGCCTGAGCTAATCAAGGGAGCTTCTAACAAAGGAAAGGAATGGCTACATCCTTTCATTGATGAAGAAGGTGCTTTTGATTACATGCTAATCCCAGCAGAAACATTCATTCCAATTGAAGACATAAAGACAGGTAAGTTAACAGCTGGCATTCGTTTCTATGATGAATCAGAAGAAACGGTTCGTCTTGAAGTGTGGACAGATACGGATGTCACCTATTATGTGATGACGGACCATCAGGTGGTGCTGGATGAAAGCGAAGAAATGAATCCAGCTCCTCATTTCACCAATGCGGACGGAACTGAGTGGAGAAGCTGGGGGCGCGTACCGTTCGTTGAGTTTGCCAATAACAATGAGCGTATTGGTGATTTGTTCTTCTATAAAGAAGCGATCGATGCTTACGATTTATTAGTCTCAGATGCACAGAACACATTAGCAGATATGCAATCCCTCATTTGGGCTTTGAAAGGTTACACAGGTGAAGATTTAGGCGAGTTCATGGAGAATCTGAAACGCTATAAAGCCGTGTCGCTTGACTTAGAAGGCGGCATTGAAACTGTCCGTGCAGAAGTTCCAGTGGAAGCCTACAAGACACAGACGGACATGCTCAAGGAAAACATCTATGCGTTTGGTCAAGGGGTCAATCCTTCTCCGGACGTAATTGGGGGTGCTCCTTCTGGTGTAGCGTTGAAGAACCTTTACTCACTGCTAGATATGAAAGCTTCTATCATGGAGCGCAAGTTCGTTCTAGCACTGCGAGAGTTCATGTGGTTTATCGCGGAATACTGCAATGAGACAGAGCAGAAATGCTTCGACTATAGGGATATACTCTTTACTTTTAACAAGCTTCTTCTAACTAATGAAGCAGAAATTATCGACATGGCCGTTAGTAGTCAGGGTATTATCTCTGAAGAAACACTGATTGAGAATCATCCATGGGTCAAAGATCCGGAGCGTGAAAAGCAGCGTAAGAAGCAAGAGAAAAAGGATGATAGCGGCATAAGAGGTGGCGCTGGTTTTAATGAAGAGAATGGCAGAGCTGAACTCGTTCGAGACAAGAACGGTCACTATGCTGGTATGAGAAAGCTGTAAGTAACAACAGTGGAAGGAAGTGAATGAATGACTGTAATGGCTATCATCGCCCTAAGCATCTGGAGCTTCGTTGGAATCGCTCAAGGCTTCTGCCTAATCTTCCAACTTGCTTTACTAGGTGAACAGCACAAACGAATCCTAGTAGCAAAAGATAGACTAAGCGACCTACGGAACAAACTGTAAGACCCCGACCTGAGCATGTCGTTAAACGGCTCATTTGCTTTGCTTTCAATCGTGGCGTATCCACGTAAAACTCGTATTAGAAAGGATGGATCATTATGAAAGAATTATTGACGAAGCTATCGATTGGTGAATCTACAGTGGAAGATGTGCTTCAAGCAATTGAGGAAGATTCCAAAGACCGTGTTCCTAGAAGTCGTCTCAACGATAAGAACGATGAAATCAAGGAGCTAAAAGAACAGCTTACAGCAAGGGATACACAACTAGAATCCTTGAAGTCACAGACGACGAACCATGAAGAGATGACGAGTAAGATCCAAGAGCTCCAGTTGAGCAACGAGAAAGTCGTAACTGAATATGAAGCAAAGCTACAGAAGAAGGACTTTGACTCTGCATTGGAAGGGGCCCTCCGCACTGCAAAAGTCAAGAATTCGAAAGCTGTTAAAGCCTTGCTTGATATAGAAGCTATGAAACTGACTGGTGGCACACTTGCCGGTCTAGAAGAACAGCTCAAAGCAATAAAGCTATCAGATGACTACTTGTTTGAGGCTGATGGTATTAAAGGTCGAACTCCGACATTACCATCTGGTGGCCGCAAACCCTCTGTAACAAAAGATCAGTTCGAACAGATGCCTTATAACGAACGAACTCGATTGTATACAGAAAATCCAGAGCTCTACCAGCAACTAACTACTACTTAATCAGGAGATGAATCAGAACATGGCACAAACTAAAATGGCCAATATGGTCAACCCAGAAGTACTTAAAGACATGATTTCAGCAAAGCTTGAGAAAGCAATCCGCTTTGCTCCACTTGCACGTATCGATCGCACACTTGAAGGGCAAGCAGGAAATACAGTAACAGTTCCACGATTCGAATATATCGGAGATGCAGACGATGTAGCGGAAGGCGTAGCGATGGGCACATCAGTCCTTACAACTTCTACTCAACAAGCAACAATCAAGAAGGCTGGTAAAGCAGTCGAGTTAACAGATGAATCCGTTCTATCCGGTTACGGAGATCCAATTGGTGAAGCAGGTAAGCAGTTACGCATGTCTATCGTTAATAAGATCGACAACGATTCTTTAGAAGTATTGGCTACAACGACTCTTATATCACCTACAACAACAAAGCTATCTGTAGATGCAGTAGAAGCAGCGCAGGATATCTTTAATGATGAAGACCAAGAAGCAATGGTGTTGATTTGTTCACCAAAAGCAGCAACACAATTGCGTAAAGATGCAGCAGCTGACTGGACACGAGCATCCGATCTTGGAGACCGCATTTTAATCACTGGCGTATTCGGCGAAGTGCTTGGCGCACAAGTTATCCGCTCAAACAAGTTGGACGACAAAACAGCGTACTTAGTAAAAGCTGGCGCTCTTGCTATCTACTTAAAGCGTGTAGTCGAAGTAGAAACGGATCGTGACATCTTGAAGAAGACAACTGTTATCTCTGCAGACGAGCATTATGGTGTTGTACTTGAAGATGAGTCGAAAGCAGTTAAGATCACAATCACATAATTTGAAGCTAGTAGGGAGGCTCCGGTCTTCCTCTATTTTTATAGAGAGGTGAATCACGTGCTGTTAAGACGTTACCATGAGAAGCAACAAAATGACTCTAAGAAACGAGCAGAGATCGAAGTCAAATCAGACGCTAAGCCAATGCCGAATAAAGATAACAAGACTAATAACAAGAAGAAATAACGGGTAAAGGGGACACAAAAAATGGCTGAAATCACACAAGCCGGTTACAAAAGCATCAGAGAACATATCGAGGCTAACTGGAACCATATTGAGCTACAAGACAATCTAGGAGCAAAAATTATACGTCTGGATACATCAGACCCACGCGTAACCTTCACACATGTTCCAGAAGCAGAAGTGTTGGAACTGTCTATCGTAGTAAACGGCAGTGACGCTGAAGTTACACTACCGCAGACATTCGCTGCATCTGCTATCTACACATCAGCAGGGGAAGCAACACCTGTTACAGCTGTTGAGCCATACTCGAACTTCGAAATGACAATGGAAGAAGATCAGATCACAGTCCGCCACCGCATCCAAGTGCCTCAGACAGTATAATGCATCATCTGTTGGAAAGGCGGTGAAAATGAATGACTTACACATTAGAGCCTGGGTTTACTATGTACGGAGCACCAAGACCCTATGTTTTACCTTACTGGAATATCACAACTTCTACACCTTCCATAAGTAAGACTGCCTATCTCACCGCAGAGCCGTTTGAGGGCAAAGGCAGAATCACTGGTTTCCACTTCTATCTTGAATATAGAAACACAGACTTAAGAGGAAGTGTAAAAAGCAGCATAGTGAATAAATTAGACAGCCTTCGTTATCGCTACCATTACAAAGATGGAAGCATAGACCAAGGTTATAAGAATCCCGTGCTGCTACAAAACTTGCTCTATATACCAGTTCCGGAAAACGTAAAAGAAGTAGAGACTATACAAGTCAACTCTACATCAGGTGGTAACTGGTACCGAACCTATACGCAGATCAGAAAGATTGATCATACTATAGCTGATTTGAACTGGCTGGATGTAGGCACCGATACGTACAATCCGCTAACTAGAAAGGCAATTCTTTTGGGGAGTATTCCCGAGCCTATCGATGTAGCGTACTATATTGAATCTTCTTATATGGATTCAAGCTACCACAGCTTAAGTTATTCCCTCAATAATGGGGTTTCTTATATAGACGCAGATGGAACCATCCAGTATCCAGGGTATGCCCATTACTTTCGTGCAGAAATAGCAGCCAATGTAGATAAAGACGAAGCAGCAAGAGTCATTTTAGTCTATACAATCCCTAATGCTTCAAAAGAAGCTACGTCATACGAAGCTACTGTAACGACGTCAGTCAAGAAAATAGCTGCAGACAACAACATACGTCCAAGTGTTACATCTGATGTAATAGTAAAACGTATCACGTCACAGTCAGCTGTTGAAGTGCAGAAGAGCAGCTATTCACACGTTGAACCGCTTCAGACAACCACCACTAAGAATGCCTTAGTCGTTACCTCGACGAAAGGCGGCAGAATCGGCACGGTTGTCTTCACAAACGTCAAAGCCGCCACAAGTTCTTTAATCAGTCCTATCGATTCTTGCAGTAGATCGGAGCTTAGTAGAAGACGAATATCAACTGTAAACTCCTTTGCTGGACTGATCGACTCTTTCTCTCATTTAGGAAGGTACAGAACACTTTCAGTCACTTCATTTATGAAAGATGTTCACACAGGCTCTCAGAGAGCATCTTCTGCTGTCCTGTTGGCCAATAGCCGTGCGAATGCGATACAGAGCGTCTCAGAAACAATTAAGACATGGCACGCACATCTTGATTCCCAAGTCGGACATATTCAGTCAAGGGCTTCGGGAAGACCTATCAGACTTGAGCTTCGTGCTCTTCCAGTCAATAAGACGCTTTATTCGGGTCACTATAAATCCGTTGTTTTTCACACCACAGGTACTGGATATCTTCAATTCTCTACTTATTTAGGGATGTCTGGCACGCCTGCCGAGATGAATTTTCTTTTGAGCTTAGACTCTGATGCGTACAGTTCCGACAAAGCTCATGTGTGGGTTTACTTCTTTGACGTCAACAGAAAGATCATCTCTTATGGCGGACTGACGATTACGTCGCCTGGAAAACACACAGATGTTCCTTATCGGGCTGTTGTTCCGGAAAACGCCGACACTTTCTACGTTGAAAGAAGGATGAGAAGCAGGGGACTTGGTGAACATTGCACTGCTAAGGCAGACCTCGTTGATATGACTTACCTAGTCGTCCCAGAGTTGGAGCCACATGAGGTCATTGTTGCAACATCTTCTGCCTCCTTTGCCACAACCGCTCACCATGAGCTTGAAACAAAGGTTTATTCATTCAGTAGACATATTGGCTCTCAGAGTGTCCGTGAGAAGAGTGAGGTTGTATCCATCATCTCTTCCGTAACAGACATCACAGCAAGCGCTATCAGCAAAGCTACCGCCACCAGACAAGCAAATACTCACGTCTTTGCAGCTGAGAGCACCTCTGAAGCTACAAAGACAAAACAAACTGTCGTTGATTCTCATGCGAAGCCAAGCGAGTCTAGCATTATTGAAGAAAACAGTAGCAATTGCATAGCCACTTCCTTTGTAATGCCTATCAGATCTACTTCAGAAGCTTCTAGGAGCAAACAAGTCGGCTTCGCATCAAATGTGCTTGCAATTTACAGTAGGGTAGCCGCTACAGCATCAAAAGAAATTCTTACAACTTCTCACATGCATTCGAGTTATGCAGAAACCTTAATAGAAAAGGAGAAGGCATTCGTCCTCACATCGATTGTTTCTCCAATCACAACGAACGTCTTCGCATCAGGCGACCACACCTACGAATCCTTCGTTTCTTCAGGAGTCATGCCAATCCGTTCTAAGATCGTTGTCAGCCGCAAGGAAACGTTCATTAACAACTCCTTCACAGAAAAAGTTGGCACACACGCTGTAAGCTCATCTGCAAGTAAGAGAATCTCTATAGTCACATCCACAGTCAGAAAAATTACAACTGACACGCTGCGTGCTTCAGAAATCGTCTCTGCATCTTTCGTAAAGGCAGCTGCAACGGAAGTGACGATAAAAGTCCAAACATTGCCAAAAGAGCAAGAAGTTGTTGTTGCGTCCAGTGTTAATCCGATTATCATTCATTCCACTATAGGGAAAAAAATTATTCTCCAGTCTTACATCAAACAAAGCTTCTCCAAAACTCTTCTGAGCCCTTACCGAGCCAGTGTCACGTCAATTGTGTCTAACATTACGTCAGGAGTAGCTGTAGAACGTTCAACCATTGCGTTTATCGTTACCGTCGACTCCTATGTCAGACCGATACGACACGACATCCTAGAAGAAAGAAGGAAGCTAAGAATGAGATTAAACGAGTTGAAGATTCGCCTAAGAATACCTGCAGACGACACAGTGAACGATGACTACTTGCTCGTTGTGTTAGAAGATGCGCTTGATTTTATCCAGCGTACTTGCAATCAGCAGTTTGATCCACTACCGCCGACTGCAAAGAAAGTAGCGTCGCAGTATGTAGAGAACGAGCTGGCTGGTGGCCGCCATATCAAAGCAGAATGGATCGCAGACATGAAGCAAGAGTTTGAATCTACGAACGACCGTGACAAAGCGTTGACTGACATGCTCCGTAAAGCAGGCCTTGTACGCTTGCGATGGGGAGGTTAATCAGATGCACGTCAAGATCAAGAAGGACAAGAACAACATTCCAAAAGCTCTGCGTAACATGAAGCAATTGAATCGTAATACTGCTGTTGTTGGCTACCACAAGAAGAACCACACTGAAATGGTTGCAGGTGTTCAAGAGTTCGGTGCGACGATCACAGTCACTGACAAGATGCGAGCGTATTTAGCTGCTCAAGGCTTGCCTCTAAAGGCAAGCACGAAAACCATCACCATTCCAGAACGAGCCTTCATACGTACAGGATTTGATCGTGGTGTAGATGATGTCTACCAGCTTGCTTCTAAGTATGTAGATGACGTGATTGCTGGCAATATCCCTGCCAAGCAGTTCCTAAAGATGTTGGGTGACGAAATGCGTGATCAAATACGTGACTATGCAGATGATCTTCGCAGTCCTGCTAACCATCCGTTCACACAAGAAGAAAAAGGCAAAAACGACCCGCTGGAAGACTCGGGCCACATGATCGACTCTATGGAGGTGAAAGTGAAATGACCAAGTCCTATCGCTTTCAGAGGTTGATCGAGAAGTATTACGTTACTTTCACTGTTCAGATGTCCTCAGACGGTCATTACGACGAAGACACGGGTGATTACGTAGAGAGCGTCGCACAAGACATTACGATGCAAGGCGCTATCGTCCATGCGAGAACCAAGCAGATCTACAACAGTGGCGGCCGCGTCACTGAAGAGGATTGCTTCCTGTATATTCTCGAGCCGCTCTCTCTGAAGACACGCGTCCTCTATAAAGGTCGAGAGTATTCGGTCGAGTTGGCAGAAGACTTCTCCGATTACACCGATTTCTATTACTACAGACTAAAGGCGGTGAGTAGCTTTGCTAGATCTTAACCGCATACGAACGCCACTGATCAAAGGTTTGAAAGAAGCTACTGGCAATACCGTGATCATGGCTGACCAATCAGGTAAGCCGCCACAGTATCCCTACTTCACACTCAAAATCTTGAGTGCTGGCCAAACTGTTGGGCAATGCACGGAAACAGTTGTAGAAGACGATGTCGTGTTGAGTCAAGCAACAGAGCTAGTTGTCTCCGTCACGTCCTATAGTGACAAACTGGATCAGTCATTCGAAGACATCCACAAAGCATTCGGGTGGTTTAAAGGCACTGGCATGTATCAACTACAAGAACAAAGCGTTGCGATCGTCAAAGTCCAGCCGATCGATAGTCGAGACAACTTCGTCAGCATCGAGTTCGAACGACGCTTTGGCTTCGACGTCAGGCTCAGAGTTACGACTCAAACGCAAGTCCATGTAGGCTTCATAGAGCATGTGGGCGTCGAGGTAATCAAATGAACTTCACCATCAAGAACATCAACCAGTTAAGGGAGCTATGCAAATGCATGGCTTTTTTATATGCACAGGCTTCCTTGGAGACGAAAGAAGAAGTGCGTAAGCAATACAAAAATCTTTTCAACTAACAGGAGGAAACACAATGCCATTACAAGACGTAACTGTATCCATCGACATCAAGAAACCATCAGCTCTGATCGGTCTAGGTGTCCCGTTAATTCTCGCAGAGGACGACAAAGCAACTGAAGCTTCTTACAAGGAATACTTCAGCCTGGAAGATCTATTGGTAGACTTCACTGCAGAGAAAGCAGTCTATCGCTATGCTTCCAAAGTATTTAACCAGAGCAACCGTCCTGCAAAAGTGGCAGTCGCTGTATTCAACAAGAAAGCAGTAAAGCCAATCCTAGCAGTACAGGTGCTTGAGCAGTTCTTCTATAACGACTTCTATTTCGTTATGGTGGCTGACGGTACAAAGGAAGACAAGCTTGCAGTGTCGGACCTAGTAGAAGCAAACGGTGTGAAGATTGCTGTTCATACAGTGGGTCTTGAAACAGACGTAGAAGCGTTTAACACAAAGAAATATGACCGCACAGTTGTATTCTTCCACAACGAAGTGACAGAAGTTCCGAGCGCAGGCCTAATTGGTGCTGTCGGTTCACGTCCCGTTGGATCGGTTACTTGGAAGTTCAAGACAATCGCTGGCGTAACACCTCAAGACTTGAGTGGCGGCAAGTTGCAGTCGTTGCATAAGAAAGGTGCAGTTGCTTACGTAACAAAAGCAGGCATCAATCAAACATCTGAAGGTATCGTAGTGAGCGGTGAGTACATCGACGTAATCCACGGTAAAGACTGGGTTCGCTTGAACTTAGAACAACAGATTCAGAAACTGCTTTCTACTTCTGACAAGGTTCCATTCACAGACGCAGGGATTGCACAGATTGAATCAGTTGTAACAAACGTCATGGAAACAGCAGTAAGCAACGGCATCATTGCTAGAGATGCTGACGGTCTTCCTCTTTACACAATCAGCGCACTAAGCCGCTCACAAGTAAGCCAAGCTGATCGCGCAGAACGTCGTTACAATGGCTTGTCGTTCAGCTTTGAACTAGCTGGCGCAATACACGAAGCATCAATCCAAGGCGAAATCTTAATCTAAGGTTTCGCTTTTCCTATGTACAAAAATACTATATTCCTGGAGGAATTCATTCATGCCACATATCGCAGTTTATGACGCTAAGAAAGTAACAGTAACAGTAGACGGTAAGTTCATCACAGGTTATGCAGAATCTACATTCGTGACCGCTTCAAAGGACGAAGACGGTTTCGAGCCTTCCGTATCCGCACAAGGAGATGTGGGTGTAGCTGTACGTAACAACACACTAGGCACAGTGGAAATCACACTGAACCAAACATCACCATCTATCAATATGTTGGATCAGTTAGCTGCTTCATCTAAGATGATTCCGGTTTGGGTCATCAGCAACAACGAAGTGAAAGAAAAGTCTGGTGGGACTAAAGCGATGGTCACAAAACCATCGGATAAAGAATATAGCGACACGATCTCTGAGCGTACGTATGAGATCAAAGTGTTCGACTATGTTTCTAACTAATAAGGAGAAGGGGAGCGGCCATGCGCTGCTCCTTTCTTAATTATGTCTACAGAAAAGAAGACACCTACAAAGAAAGCAACAACTCGAAAGCCACCAGCAAAAAAAGCATCAGCAACAACGAAACGCAACACTAAAGAAGTTATGACACACCTACAAACCAAAAATCAGAACAAAGAATTGGAGAGATTGAAAATGGCTAAACGCGGCGAACAGAAAGAAATCAAAATTGAAGGTATCGAGTACTTATTCCAACACCCAGGATTGCTTGAGAGCATCCGTATGCGTGACCGTTCTAAGAATGACGCAGGAACAATGATTGAGGAAGTTATCTACCGTGAGTTGATGGAGCACGTTGTCTTCACAAAAGAAGGCGGCAAAGTAGACTTCGACTTCTTCGAGGAAAACCCAGGTTTCACAGACGTAATGGGCGAGGCAATGACGTTCACTTTTCGCTAAACCGAAACCTCAACGGCATTATAAAGGAAAAGCAAAAGAGCATTGGCTAATGTGGCGATTAGTCATGGAGAAAGTAATCGATTACAGTACCGCTTCCCTGATGACGCTAGACGAAATCATGGAAGCGAATGCTGCCCTTGATATTCATATCGAAGCCGTCAATAAGGCCAACAAGAAAGGGGGCCACAAGTAATCATGCTTAGAGACTTATTAGTAGAGATTGGTATCGATGTCGATAGCGGTCCACTCAAGAAGCTGAATGCGGAAATTGACGCACTGGAACGAAAGTTACGCAAACTGGATGCAGGTCCAGTCGAGAGCTTGGACAGAAAGTTCAATGATGTAAATGAATCAGCAAAGAAAGCAAACCGAAGCATCGGAGACATGAACCAGAAGGTAGGTCGCCTTGGTCGTTCCATAGAACAAGTAGACAGTGAACACATTGCCAATGGCTTTGAGCAATCTCATAAAGAGGTACAACAGCTCAACCGGACGATGAAGAACACTGCCAATATTACGGAACAATACAAGGACAACATCGAAGGTTCACGTAAAGAAGCAAAGAAGCTAGATGAAAACCTTCGAGACGCAGATCGGACTTCATGGTCTATGTCGAACTCGATGCGCAAGATGGAGAAGTCAAGCAAGTCCATCAACCGCGAGACACAGAAGCACTCGAAGAAGACGGTAGAAACGTCCACTACAATCAACAAAGAGACCCATGAGTATACGCAAGAGATTAAGCGCTCGATGAAAGACATCAACAAGCAGATGAAGAAGTCCTCGAAAACCATGGAGGACACATTCAGTAGCATAGACGACAACATACGCAGGACCTCAAGAGAACTTAAAGACTCATTCAGCGGCATCGGGGAAGAGATACGTCAGGCATCTAAGACGATGGAAGCCTCTGCCAGACGCTCTGAAAAGTTCTTCGATAAAGTCAGCGACAAGATGTCCACTATATCAAGCAGCATGGAAGAATCATCTAACTCGTCAGGCAACACGAACGACGAAATGGCGAAGCTCACGAAAAGCATGGAAGACTTGAATGCACAGCTCAAGGAAATCAGCAAACACCTTGAAGAAGCAAAGGCTTCAGCAGGTGGAATGAGCAAAAGCATCGGTGGAGTGGACTTGAGTGGCGCTGCAAAAGACTCTGGCAGCATGGCAGGAAGCTTTGAAGGCGGCGAACGCTCTACACGAAACATCGTAAAAGATATGCAGGAATTAGATAAAATCCAAAGGCGAATGCTTAAGGGACAAGATAAAAACGGTACAAGAGAAGGCAAAAGCCTCATTGGCGGTGGAATAGACCACCTAGTTAATGGGTTCCGCTGGATAGAATCTAGCGCAATCAATGGTGCTACCTTTATTGGCAAGATGCTTGCTCCATGGGGATCGCTCAAACTATTAGCTCCTACACTAATTCCTGTTATGGCAGGACTCGCCAACGTAGCCGGAAACTTAGGCCCGATGATTGGTGCTTTAAGTGGAGGGTTACTTGGGGCAGTCGGACTCTTTGGAGGCGCAGGTGTAGCAGGACTCGCTGGCTTCCTCCCATTCCTTGAAAATATTAATTTACTAAATGGCCTCGACCCTAAGAAGGATAAGTTGACCAAACCGCAGCTAGCAGCGAAGGACTCAGAATCAAAGCTGGTTGACAACTATCGGGCAATAATGAAAAAAACAGAAGACTCCACAATGCGTGCATACGCAATGGCCATGGACGCAACTAGTAAAGTCCTAACGATGCTGGAGCCATTGTTCTTGAAAGTAACAAGCATGAGTGAGGGTCTAATGAAATCTCTGCACAATTCCTTGGATTCGGAACTTGGGCAAGAAGTGATTAAGTACCTGAACGATGAAGCCGCTAATCTACTCGGCAGCCTGACGAGAACAGGTGGTAATTTACTGATTGGTTTCTTGTCTCTAGTCAAGTCGCTTGATCCACTCAGTCAGTGGGTAGCAACAGGCTTAGAGGACATGACAGCAAGCTTTGCGCTATGGGCTGACGGTGTTGGAGAATCCGACGGCTTCAAGAAGTTCGTGGACTATACGAAAGAAAATCTACCCAAGCTAGGCGAGATATTCGGTAACTTGAACGTCGGCCTTGTAGAGTTCTTCGCAGCATTCGGTCCTTCTTCATCTGACATGATGACGTACTTAGTAGACATGACAGACAGGTTCCGTGAGTGGGCATCAGAACTTAGCGACAACGAAAACTTCAAAGCATTCATTAGCTATGTCAAAGAGAACACACCGAAGATGCTTGAGCTAATCGATGACCTTGCGACAGCCTTTGTAGATCTTTCACCGTTACTTGCTGGCATAGGTGAAGTGGCGCTAGACGCAGCAAATGGGCTCATGGACTTTGCGAATGAACATCCGAACCTTATGAAGTTCGTTGCAGGATTCTCTATTGGTCTCATTGCTTTGAGTATTATACTAACAACGATTGCAGCACCATTAGCAAGCGTGGCAGCAGGAATCCTTGGTGTCTTCGGGAATATCTATGCAGGCTACCACATAATCAAAGGGATTTTTAATCGCTTTGGAAACGGTGGGTCAAGATCACTTGCAGGAGAAGTAATGGATAGCATGGGTGGAAAAGGAAGAAAACAAACTGTCCATACATTTGGAGGCGCTGGAAAAGCGACCGTCACTTCTGACTCATTCCCTGTAGGTCAAGATGGCTCTGCCAGAGCATTAATGGCAGCGGCTCAAAAGCTAGATAGCGCTGGAAACAAAATGATTAGTGCTTTATCCAACATCCAATGCAACTGTAATGGTGGCGGTGGTGTGGTTGGAGGCAAGAATGGCCAAAAAGGCAAAAAAGGACCTAGCAAGAAGAATCCAGTCGATAGTCAGAATCAAAAAACCAAGTCCGTATTGACAAGCAGCAAAGAAGTCACAAAGCCTAAAGAGGTTGCTACACCTAAAGGGTTGCTAGGAAAGATGGGCAAGCTGGGCGGTGGAAACAAGGCGCTTAAAGGACTAGGGATTTTAGGTCTGATTGGCAGTGGCGTATCTATTGGCGGCTCTGTATTGGCTAAGGACTATGACACGGCTGGAAGAACCGCCACAGCTACAGCAGGTGGTGTTGGTGGAGCATGGGCAGGCGCAGCAACAGGTGCCGCACTCGGCTCAGTAATACCAGGTATCGGCACAGCAATCGGTGGAGTCGTTGGTGGTATCGCTGGAAGTATCGGTGGATCTGCTCTTGGAAGCAAACTATACGATGGAATCAAAGGATACAACTGGGGCGGCTTGAAGAAGGATGCAAAAGACACTAGCGGCTCAGTAGGGCAAAGCTGGAATGGCGTCTCAGAAGCATTCCAAGAAGGAACCTCCAAGTCAATAGACAGCATGGATCATCTAAGCATGGCAACAGGCACTTCCTTGTTCGGCATCAACAACACAGCGACTAATGCATTAACAGGACTCCCTCGTGTAGCGAGCACTCAATTTGGTGGCATGAATACAGCGGCAGGTAGCTCACTCGGTTTAATGAACGGAACAGTATCTGGATCCCTTTCAGGACTAGACGCATTGACTGCTGCTTCTCTTGGTATGCTTCCAGGTACAGCTTCCACTCAATTTGATGGAATGAATACGGCTGCGGGTAACTCACTCGGCTTGATGAACGGAACAGTATCTGGTTCGTTGTCAGGATTGGATGCAATAACAGCAGCTTCACTCGGAATGCTCCCAGGCACTGCTTCTACTTCCTTCGGTGGTATGACGACTGCTGCAGGAATAAGTCTTGGCATGATGAATGGTACAGTGTCCGGCTCACTATCTGGATTAGACGCCATAACAACCGCTTCATTAGGTGGACTTGCAACTACAGCAACAACTTCACTTGGTGGCATGAATATGGCAGTTGCAGGAGAGTTCGCACAAGTAGGCAACTCCATCGTAGCAGGCTTGCAACAGACAGTCTTGATGGCTCAAGTGATTTGGTTCGCCTTTGTTAACTGGATGAGTACATCTATGGTAGCAATTGGAACTGTCTCTTCAGCAGGATTCGTTGCAATGGGACAAAACATCTGGCAGACCATGCAAGGTATTGCACTGGGCGCAACAACTATCTGGACATCATTCATTGCAAGCATGGGGCAGCTCACATCAGCTTTAGCTTCCACAACGAACGCAGGATTCATCAAAGTGCGTGTAGTGGTCATATCTCAAATGGCTGCAGCTAAAACAGGCGCACTTGTACAAGGCTTACAGATGTCCCAAGCACTTAGAGCTATCTTCGCTCACATACAAAGCAGTGCATCTTCTTCATTCGCAGGTGTTCGTACAGCCATTGTAAGTCAGATGAACGGAGCTAGAAACAGTGTCTATGCAATCGCAGGTGACATAGAGCGTCGCATCATCAAGATGAACAACAACGTGGCATCATCGAATGCTAAGGCAACAGCATCTGGACCAGCAGTTCCTATGGGGAAACTAAAAGGCATTAATGGTTCTCACGCAACAGGTCTTGGCCGTGTACCGTTTAACGGATATACTGCAGAGCTCCACAAGAACGAAGCCGTTCTCACAGCAAACCAAGCGAATGCATTAAGAAACTCAGGCTTCCTAAGAGGTGACGGTGCTTCACCGCAAATGAACATGCCAGAAGCAACAGCGAACGTAGCAGGTTACAGCCCACTTGGTGTTGATCCCGGATCAACTGCTACGCGAAGCACAACGAACAACAGCGGCTCAGTCAAAGCATCGGTCACTATCCATGTAGATGGATCAAAAGATCCGCAGTCGGCTGCAGTCAGTATCAAAGATGAACTCGAAGGCTGGTTCAGTACGCTTAGCACGGTATTCCCAGCAACTATGGAGGGATGATGAATGGCCAAACTCAACAGTTTATACTTACACGTTGAAAAAGAAGCATTGGATAACGATGTGAATGTGCCACAGCACCCTGTCGAAAACGGTATCAGAATCTCGGACCACATTGAGAGGCTCCCACAGAGCCTTTCCCTAAGTGGGAAGATCTTACGTAATACCAGTAGTGCCGTGAATAGTGCGATTGCGAGCATCATCAACTTGGAAAAGCAAGGGAAAGTCGCAACCTACACCGGACGCAAGGTGTATCACAACATGGTCGTAAAGAACTTTTCCTACGACGCAGATTCCAACATTGCTAATGGCTTTAACTTCACAATGACTCTTCAAGAGATTCGTATTGCAGGTAAATCCTATAAGACAGGATCCAAATCAGCAAAGCCTGAATCCACTTCAGGACAGAAGCAAACGCAGAACCAGAACACAGGTAAGACGACGCACACAATCAAGAAGGGTGATACTCTCTGGGCATTGGCTCCGAAGTACGGCACGACATGGCAACAGCTACAGAAGCTAAATGGAAATATCGATTCTAAGAAGATAAAAGTTGGACAAAAAATACGAGTGAAATAGAGGTGAGCTAGAAATGAGCTTTGAACATATTCCAATCGAGAAAGACATGGTGCCATATCGTTTCGAAGTAGAACTGGGCGTAGAGAACTTTGAACTGCGTGTCCGCTACAACGAGCTTCATGACTACTTTACTCTCGACGTACTCAAAGACGATGAAGTGTTGGTCTATGGCGAGAAAATCGTCTATGGTGTTCCTTTGTTTTCTGAAATACATGACGATCGTTTTCCAGCACCTACGATCATTCCTATGGATGAAGCAGGCGTAGAGACCAAAGTTTCTTACGATACGCTGAGTAAAACCGTGTTTCTGATGGTGGTGAACAAAGAAGATGAGTAATATACAATTCGGCCGCATCGCAGAAGTCTTATGCAATGGCAAGCGTTTATCCAGTGATGATTTTAAGATTGAGTTCCACATCGACTTTGACGACGATCCTACACCGAACACAAGTGAAATCACCATATACAACTTATCTGGTACTACAATTAACAGCTTCAAGAAAAACAGCAAAATCACACTGAATGCTGGCTACAAAAATGACAAAGGTGTCATCCTCTCGGGTCATATCACAAAAGTGCTTACGAAACGAGACGGTACAGACCACCCCACGATTATCTCTGTGATTGACTCACAGCCCCTCAATACTGAAAAGACAGCGAAGAAGTCATACAAAAAAGGCGTCAAAGCCTCCTACATCCTATCCGACTTGTCTACCAAGCTCGGCGTCAAGCTCGCTGTACTTAAACTCCCAAATGATAAAGTATACGCTAAAGGCTTCTCTATCAACGGATCCATTGCAGACAGTATGAAATCGATAGCGAAAGACTGCAACGCAAGTTTCTACATCAGCCGTAGCAAGTTATACATTCGTGCCATTAACGCAGGCGACGATGCGCAGTTCGTGCTTAGTGCGGAAACGGGATTGATTGGTGCACCGGAGCCATTTGAAGAAGAGACAGACAACAAGAAGGGGCGTAAAGGCTACAAGGTCAAGTGCCTGCTTCAATACAGAATGACTACCGCATCCATTGTCCAGATAAAAACTCGCTTTGTACAAGGACGTTATCGGGTTAGACGAGGAACACATGGGTGGAGCGGTGATAATTTCTATACAGAAGTAGAGGTCGAATAATATGGCAGAATCCGCAATGTTCTTTGAGAACTTCCGCAATCAGATGTTACTGACTATAAACACCTCGATGCCTTGTAAGGTGCTCTCCTATGATGAAAAGAAGCGTGTGGCTACGATTCAGCCGCTGTTTAAGACAAAAGAAGCTGGCATGGAACCCGAAGCACTTTCTATCATTGAAGACGTACCGGTGCTCTGGCAACGAATGAAGGTTCATAAGAAGGACTTTTTCAAGGTAAGCATCCCAGAAGGTGAGCACGTCCACAATGGAGGCGGCCATTCGCAATACACTGGCTCCGGTGTTCATAGTCATGATGGAGGAAAACACGAACACAAGAAGATGAAAGTCATTGAGGACTTCATTGAACTGCATCCTGTTTTGAAAGCAGGAGACACAGTGCTAGCTGTCTTTGCGCAACGAGCAATCGACGAGGCACAAGAAGGAAAGCTCAGTTATCCAGGAGCGTCTCGAATCATGAGCGTCCACGATGCCATCATCGTAGGTATCTTTTAAAGAAAGGACGATGGATATGAAGACATTTGGCTTACAAGATGGAGACTTGGTTTTCGACAAAGGGGACTTCACGATTATTGAGGGGACGCAGGAATTGCAGCAATGCCTGCAAATCATGCTTTCCACCAACCTGGGTGAATGGTTCCTTAATGAAGACTTTGGTTTCAACTATCATCTGGCGCTTGAAAAGCCGGAAGACGATGAAGTGCAGTCAGAAATCGCCAGAGTACTTGCGCAAGAGGAGCGTATTGAAACCATCGGTGAAATCACAACAAAACAAGATACAAGGCTTCGGACACTAGACGTGCACTATACTGTTGCACTTGTTGGCGGCGAGACCATAACTAATGAGGTGAACATACATGGGTCTAACTAAATCAGGCTTCAAACGTAAGGCATACGAAGAGCTGCTTGACAGTATGTCCGCAAAAGCAAAAGAGAAGTTCGGGCAGGACTCAAACGTATCAGAACGTTCTGTGCTTGGTATCTTAATTCGCATTATGGCATGGTTCCTGTCGCTATTGTGGCAAGACCTTGAGCATGTTTACCATTCTGGGTACCGAAAGACAGCAGAAGGCGTGCAGCTAGACATGCTGCTGCCATTCGCAGGTATTGAGAGGCGGCTTGCTGAGTATGCGTACGGAATAATTGAAATAACAGGCACGCCAAGAACAAAAATTCCTGCGGGTTTCTTTGTTTCAACAGAGGAAGATGTACTGTTCTTTACGCTGTACGACGTCACGATTGATGAAACAGGAAAGGTAGAGATTGAGATTGTTGCGTCAGAGCCAGGTTCGTCAGGAAACGTATTTACAGGCGAAATCAATCAGATTGTTCACCCGACGTACGGCATTAATTCTGTTAACAATTTAAACTATACAGATGGCGGACGTGAGAAAGAGACAGATCCAGAAGCAAGACAACGTGCAAACTTAACAGTAGAAGGTCTTGGTTCAGGTACAGCTGCATCGATTCACACAGAGCTTCTTAAGACGCCCAACGTACGATCCGCGATTGTCGTTGAAAACTACGAGGACTATGAAGACCGTTTTGGCACGCCTGCTCGCTCCATTCAAGTATTCGTGCTGGGCGGTCAGGATGAAGATATCGCAAAAGCCATCCACAAGAAAAAAGCAGCAGGTATCCGAGCTTTCGGAACATCTGCGCTTGAAATTAAGGATGCTAGTAGCAACTATCAATACATTGGCTTCACAAGAGCGAATGAAATTGAGATTCATGCACGCGTAAACATTTCAGTGAAAAACAGCATGTTCCCATACAACGGAATTGACCAAGTAAAAGATAGCCTTGTTCGCTATATTGGCGGAATCATGACAAACAGTCAGCATGTTGCAGGACTAAACATGGGAGACAGAGTGATTCACTCGAAAGCGCTATTGAGTGTGTTCGGCGTAGACGGTGTAGAGGATGTAAGCATTCAACTTTTAAAAGGCGAGGTAGCGAACGAAGAAAATATTGCTATGGAGATTTATCAAGTTGCTCAGATACATGCAAGTAATATCGAGGTGACGATTGATGTTTAATACACAGGATATCGTATCAAAACTTGTTGATTACTTTGACAAGCGACCAGATAGTAATATCAGCAAATTACTAGGCGTATTGAGCAACGAAGTACAAGAAATAAAAGAAGCAAATGAGACTGTCATGCTTTGGCGTAATATTGACGATGCAGAAGGAGCGACGCTAGATAACATCGGCTCCGACGTACGGATTTTTAGAGGCTCAGCAACAGATGAACTCTACAGACTATTAATCAAGGCCAAAATCATACGCAATCTAAGCGATGGCACAATGGATGGTATCATTCGTGCTATTGCTATGGCTTTAAGCGCGCAGCTTGACGAAGTGAAAATTGTAGAGAAGTGGCATGACCCATTTGAGCCAGAATCATTGACGATCAAAGCAATCAACATGCCGCTGTCTAGAGTTATTGAAGCAGGTATGAGCGATGAAGAGTTCGTTCGAGTTGTACGTCACATCATTGCTGCAGGTATCAAAATCGAAGAAATATTACTCCAAGGTACATTTGAACTTGGTGATGAAAATGAAGATCTTTACGATCCAATGCGCGGCTTTTCAGACACGAACAATCCTGAAACTGGCGGCTATTTAGGTTCAATTTATAGACGACCGAAAGGGGGAGGCTCTGTATGAGAGAGCTACCAGTCTGGTTGAATGAAGGGAAGGAACCTTCGTTGAGTCAAAAAGTTAATGGTTGGGTACCAGGCCAAAAGCCTCCAGCACAATACCTTAACTGGTTCATGAATAGAACGTACTTGTCCCTAGAAGAAGGGCAAAAGCATATGCAGGAATCTACACTCATAAAAGAAGGCGCCCATGACTTTCGCTTTTGGCAGGGAAAGGTATCTGTACGAACAAATGGCTTATGGACACCTGTTTATGAGGAAGGCACCATGCTTGATCCGGTGATAGACACAACTGTCAAGTCCGTGTCAGGATTCAAGGCAGTATCAAATGAAGGAACTGTGTCACTATCGTGGGGAAATCCAATTGATCCAGCATTTTACAAGGTTGTAATTCGCTATAAGCTCGCAACAGATTCCTATCCAGCCACTATTCATAATGGCTTATTAGCTTACGACGGCAGCAGTGAGGAAGTCACTATCTTTGATCTAGAAAAAGGTAAGACTTATTTTTTCAGAGCCTTCACAGTAGACAAGGACGGCAATGCTAATGAAAAATCATATATTTCTACCTTTGTAGCGATAACCTAAATTTCCCAATGGAAGGAAACGATGTTTATGGAAAAATTACCGGTATGGCTCAATGAGGGTACGAAGCCTACGTCAGACTATATAGATAACGGATGGCGTCCAGAATACAAAGCTCCTGCTTCTTACTTGAATTGGATGATGAATAAATCCTACCGAGCTTTAGAGGAGCTACAAGCACATGAAGGATCATTCGTCTCAGAAGAAGGGCGACATGGCATGCGTTACTGGAACGGCTGCGTTTATGCCAAAATAGATGATCAATGGATACGAATAACCAAAGTACCTTCGATCACAATGTTTGAAGGCGAGTCAATGAATAATTCTGTTGTGCTCGTCTGGAAGAATCCTGTTGATGACACGTTCAGCAGAATCATCATTCGCTACAAGATTGGCGAATATCCTACGAGCGTAACAGACGGTTATTTGGCATATGAAGGCGATAGCGAGACAGTTATCGTCAAAAATTTGATCAACGATGAAGAATATTACTTCAGAGCGTTCACTGTCAGCGTTAAAAACACAATGAATGACACGTTATCAGGTCAAACACTAACAATGTTGCCCGCAAGGGACTCTAAATTCGGTGTCAAGATCGACACGACGAATGCAAACCCAGAAAGCGCGTTGACATACATTGACGGAGCTGTTGAATCTATTCCTGCACAAACAGTTATCACACTAACTGGATACGATTCAGGAGGCAAACCAACGTATTCAAAAAGCTTCAGTTATGGTAGCTGGAGAAAACGTTTCCCGTTCAAAGACATAAAGCCATGCTTATTCAGTAATGGAAAGGTCGTCGGTTATTTAGACCCTTATGATTTCACAAAATTCGATGATGGCACAACTTCCACAAACAATGGTGACGTAATGATTGAATTCCCGAAAATTTACTGGAAGATTGAGCGAGTTGGGACTGACGTGTTCGTTCGCTATAGTAAGTTTCAGCTTGATTCATCTTACAAATGCTTAGCTCACATGAGAGGAACAGTAGAAAAAGACTTCATATATATATCAGCGTATCAAGGATACACAGTCGCTGGAAAAACAAAAAGCATGACTGGCGTAAGCCCCACTAATGGTAAGTTCACAAATGAGTTCCGCACACTAGCTAAAGCAAATGGTGCAGGCTATGAAATGGTTACGTATCATCAGCTATTAATGCTTCAAGTTCTATTCCTTGTGATGTTCAAGAATAGAGACTCACAAACAGCGCTAGGAAAGGGACTCTATGATGAAAACTTGCCGTCTATAAGAGTTGGCAGAACAGGAGCTTTGGATAAAAAGGGGATGTTCTGGGGCGACACAATGACAACTATGGACCGAGTGAAGTTTTGCGGTATTGAGGACCTTTGGGGGAACTTAGATTGCAGTCTGGATGGCATATCTGTCAAACGAGATGGAAGCATCGTCGTGGCGAACACAGGCTTTAATGATAACTATACCGGCTATGACATATATCCTTCTAACTTTATAGCCAATGCAAGAAATCACGGATATGTTTCCGACGTAACTGGAACAACGGAAGTTGGCTTTGTTGCTGGGAAATTGAATGGAAGTCAAACAACGCACTACGCTGATGTATGTAGTGTATCGCTTGAAAACAATGTTTCTAATATAGGCGCATCGTTTGGCGGTGAAGACGGAAGTAGTATGGGGATGTTCCGTCTTACTGTCGATGGTGGAGCAAGTCTCTACAAAACTTCTCGAATCTCGTACTATTAAAAAATCAATAAAGAGGTGCAAAGCCCATGGAAAAACTACCGTTATGGCTTAAGCAAGGAATCGAGCCGTCTTTGCAAGAAAAAAATGGAGGATGGAGCCCTGGGAACAGGCCTCCTGCCCAATTCTTGAACTGGTATATGAATCAAACTTATCTAATCTTAAAAGAGCATTCTGATCATAAGAAAAGGTCTGTTAATTCTGAAACAGGCGCACACGACTTTAAATATGCCGGCAATACGATTTACGGGTTTGTGAATGGCGAATGGATTGACGTTTTCCACGAAGAAGTAATTGTTGTTCCAGATCCAAATCCTGATCCAGAAGGTCCAATAGAGTCGGTACCAGAAGAACCTCTCAGTCCTGTTCGAGGTATCTCTATCAGCACAACAAGTAGAACAGCTACGGTCAAATGGACAAACCCTACGGACGAAAACTTCTATGCCGTTATTGTTCGCTACAGAGAAGGTTCAATCCTGCCGACGTCACTTACAGATGGCATCCTGGCTTACGAAGGCAGTAGCGACACCATTACCGTTCACAATCTAAAGCCGGAGACATGGTATTCGTTCAGGATCTTCACAATCAGTATAAGCGGAAAAGTGAACTCCGACCACGCTTACCAAACTGTCCGAGGAAAAACACTTCGTGAAGTAGTCATTCATGGCGTAAGGATTGACACAACGAATTCAAATCCTGAAACGGCTGTTACATATATCGAGGACTCCATGTCATCAACACCGGCAAAAGGCAGCAATGGAAACTTTAATTATGGCAGCTGGAAAGAACGATTCCCATTCAATCAAATCAAACCATGTTTAATGAAGGGAGACACAGTGCTTGGCTATTTGGATCCGAACAATTTTAAAAGGTTTAAAGACGGAACGAGCGCAGAGCAGACGATAACATTAAACTATGATAAACCAAACTATCCTTATGAGATCAACGGCAATGTCATGATAGAATTCCCTAAAATCTATTGGAAAATTGAACGCTCTGGTAACTATATATACGTTCGATATTCAGATGTACAATATGACAGCACATATCAAGCTCTTGCTCATACAAGAGGGAAGAAAGTCCAAGATAAAGTATATCTTGCGGCTTTTTTAGGTTCAAAACAAAAAGCATTAAATAACGCAAGTGACGTCGCAGATAAAGAATTATGGTCTATCACTATGAATTCTGTTGCGCTATTGTCGAATCAAACGTTAGGTAATTTAAGAACAATGGCACAAAACAATGGCCCCAATTACGATATTATGGGTTTCCATCAACTAACAATGCTTCAAGTATTGTTCCTTATCATGTTTAAAAACAGAGACTCACAAGCAGCTTTAGGTAAAGGTTATACAGGCCTAACTATAAATGATAAAGGTACAACTACAGGGAACACTTACAACAAAGGTATGTATTATGGCTCAGACAATTATCTGGAGCAAGTAAAGTTCTGCGGTATGGAAGATATATGGGGTAACTACGCGGAAAGAATTGATGGGTTCTATATCGATGTTAATGGCCAATTGTTAATCGGCACGACGAATTTTAATGATGCAGGTCTAGGGTATACCAACTACGGAAAAATCGAAAAGGGTGGATTCTTCCCAAAGGATGTAAGAGCGTCAACTGGAGAAGGATTTATTCCAAACGTCAGTGGTGGTTCTAGCACGACACACTACCCTGACTATGGCGGAGTGAATTATTACGACTCGTCTGTTATGCATGGTGGAGACTATCGCGATAAAGACAGTGCAGGCTTATTCCATACTCATATTTCTTTACCGCCAGGTGCTACGTTAAGCAGTCAATACTATGGTAGTGGTATAGGCGCAGGACGCCTGATGTATCTTGAAAAATAAGGAGCGAATTAAATGAAAGACTACTTTAAAGTGCGCGGCACGCAAGAGACTGTGCAAGAAATCGAAGTAAATGTTGATACAGTCTATATTAGACGAAATATTAAATGGATTGAAACAGAAGAAGAGTCCTTCGTTGGGTGGGAATACGACGAAGATCAGTATGCAATGAGCGAATTCGGAGAATATCTAGCAAAAGCAAAACGCCTGAACGAACAGTATTTAGTCGACATCGACTACCGATTAACATTATTAGAAATGGGGTCGAAGTAACATGTCACTGACGTACAATGCATGCAAAAGCCTTATCACTGACGGCAGATATGAAAGCATGGAGGACATGCAGAAAAGATTAGATGTATTCCATAAGGGCGAACGCATCAACAAAGCTGAATACAAAGAATTAACGGAAATCCTCAAGGGGAGATAAGGCTATCCAATCAGGTAGCCTTTTTGTTTTGTCACCCGAAGCCAAAGGAGAGAATCGACGTGGAAGATAATTTACCACTACTGACAGACCACGAACAGCGGATCCGTGTACTTGAAGAAAATGATGTCGATAAAGAATCTAGAATAAGAAACATAGAAAAGAACTACGTACAGCTAGAGTCCACAATCTTGCAGGAGAATCGCGACACACGCCAGTTCTTTCAGTCCAACATGGATAAGCAGTGGGATCTGATCAAGTCTTTTGGTGTTTTTAGTGACAAGGAAAAGGAACGCGAGCACGAGCTTACTAAAACTAAGATCGAACGCCATACCGACATCCTCTTGAAGGTCGGTGGCACTGGAGGAATCCTGTATCTAATCGTACAGGCATTGTTCAACATCTTCTCATAACTAGATAAGGCTGTATTGCAGCTTTATATATAATCAAGCCTTACACGGTTTGATATGAATATTGCACAGAGGCCGCCACGCCTCGACAGACAACCGCCCACTTATTCGAGTGGGCTTTTTCCATTAACTAGATAGGAGTGAACAACATGCAGAAAAAACTAGCCAACTTAATTGAAGTAAGGAAGATTATTGCGCTCGGGACATTGGCTTTATTCGTCGTGTTGTCCGTCATGGGTAACCTCGAAGTCCAGTTCATCCAGACAGCCATCATCTCCGTTATTAGTTTCTACTTCGGTAAGACAACGGAACAAGGGAAAGGGGAATACCACAATGAATAAATTATCAATTCAAGACTTTATGAAAGAAGCTTTTAAACGCAACAAGTCTGGCATGACACACCCGAGAGTACACAAACTAGCAGAGGAATTAATAAGACGATGCTGGGAAGAAGATGTGTTCATTGTTTTTACGGATGGACTCAGAACAATGGAAGATCAAGCAGTCATTTATGGAAAAGGTCGATCCAGCTATGTATATAAAGGAAAACAGTATGACAATCCAAAAGTGAAAAAGGTTTCTAACGCATTGCCAGGCAGTAGCTTTCATAATTATCAGCTAGCCCTCGACTTTGTGAACTGTGATGGATATGGAAAGAATATTGATTGGGTGGTCGGGGCAAAATGGAGACGCGCAGCAGCAATTGCAAAGGAGTTAGGCTTCACTTGGGGGGGAGACTGGGCATCTTTTAGAGACTACCCGCACATTCAGTATGACGGTGGTTTAAGTATCAGTCAGATTCAAAAAGGTGCGTTTCCATTGTTTAAAAACAATAAAGTTGCAGCAGTTCCTTCTATTAATAGTACCCCTCAAAAGACATCGGATTCTACTAGTGAAAAGAAGCAGATCGGCATCGTAAAAGTTTTGGTTAATATCTTGAATGTCAGAGAAGATGCTAGCTTTTCAGCAAAGGTCGTTAAGACAGTTAAAAAGGGACAATCATATAAGGTATATGCAATGAAGAATGGAATGTATAACGTAGGCGGCAAACAGTGGATGTCGGCGGGAAAGAAGTATACGAAGTTTATTTCTAGTTAATGTAGCAAGACTAGATTATTTAAGAAGTATAAGTAAAAGACATTGATATTATTTAAACAACCCACTAATTCATATACAAATTAGTGGGTTGTTTATATTACATATCAATAAACATCGTCAATTGAAGAAAGATGCTCTAGAAGTGTATATTCGGACTTTTGATTCTTCCAATCACAAATGAACACTAGAGGATTTGTTATAGCTTTTCTTCCTGGTTCAAGTTGACCTAGATTTATAACATGAGTATAGGTTTCTCCATAAAAGCCAACAATTGAATTTATATTATTGTTATCTTGAAAAATGACTATATAATGAGCTTTATCCGGCAAAAGCGGTATTAGCTGTCTAACTTGCTCATTATCATTAGGAATCATATCAACGAATGATTGTTTAGTATCGGTACCTGTCAATATCCAGTTGCGGACTGGATCAAAGTTGGCTTCTAATGCGAAATCAATGCCTTTTTCATAGGCTAAGTAGTTAAATGCCATCTTTGCAATAATACGATTAACTATATTTGAATCTATGTGATAGTCTTGATGAATTGTTACTTGATTAGAATCTTCCCTAGAGCTTTTCATATCAACTTCTTTTGAAGTCATGATCCTTTCAATATATTCTTCTGCCTTGGATACTGCTCCATCATTTCTAACAGCCAAAAACCATTGATTATCGGAGACTCCGAAAAGCGCTAAATTATTCGGTAGTACTCTTGAGAATATTAAAGTATATTTACTGTGTTTTTTTACTTCTGTAATTAAATTTTGTATTGCTTGTTCGTGACTTGAATCTTTATCAATTAATGTGGGGTCGAGTGAAATATTCATATCTTCTTTATCAAAGGTGAAAATAAAGTGGTTAATGACATATGGTTTTCCTAATTTAATATATCCTAATGAAAACTTTTCATTTCCCGCTTCGTTATTGTTTGATATTACACAAATGTTTGATTTTGATGCTTTATTTTCATGAATCTTCCCACGTTTGCCAGGACCTTCAAACTGACGTATTATTGATATAAATGAATCCCTTGAGAAATGCTTTTCTAATTTTGAGAAATAGTTGTTTGCTTCATGGGACACATAATCTTTAGGCAACTTTTTCTTCCCGCCGATTGCCGCTATAAAAATATGATCTCCAGATTTCATGTTTGCATCATCAAATGGTTGCTTAGTGTATAAGCAGATTTTATTAGAAGTCATATTGCTTGTCTCCTCCATGGTTAGTGCTATATATATAATACTACATCAGTGGAAATGTTTTGATAAAGCGACATCGAGCTTAGAGTAAAATGACTTTTATATTGTTTAAGTTACAGGTAAAGAACCTTGCCTCCAAGTAGACTTTTTTCCACAACCGATGCTAAAGACGATGTTAGCAATTCGAGTTTTGTACAATAAAGCTAAACAAATACTGCCGTAGAGAGATTCCTTAGCTTGGTGGGTTCGACTCCCACCGTCTCCATTATGAGATTAAGGTGTAATAAGATGTAAGGGATATTGTACAAGAGAACCTCTTGTGTGATATCCCTTATTTTTAAAAATAAAGTAAAACGATGTTTAAATCATCATGCTCATTACATACTTACACATATACATAATCTGAAAGGATGTGGTATGTGTGGATGAGAAGGAGGAAAATGAAATGGCCATTTTAAAAGACAATCAGGCAGATAGTAAAAAAATACTGACAGAATCTATAAAAGAAGTAAACCAAATGAGAAAGGGAAAGCTACCCAAACATCCATATAAGGATATGATGAACCGAGTGAGGAAGAGCTTAGAAGAAAAATAATGAAGTATAAAGTGCTTGGTGTTAAAGCGTTCGAAAAAGAGCTTTTAAAAATCGCTAGAAAATATCCAGTAGTGGTTGATTTAGTGGATTCTCTTTTTGCAGATTTTGAAGAAGGTAAATTATATGGGGACCGAATTCCCAGAACCAAAGGAAATGTCGTATATAAAACCAGATTGAGTAATCCAAATGCAGACAAAGGCAAGAGTGGCGGATTCCGTGTAATATGGTATTTAGTCACAGCCGCCTTAGAAATATATCCGTTAACCATTTACTCTAAAAACGAACAAGAAGATATATCTGTAAAGGAAATCATACGAATAATAGATCGAATTTTAGAAAATGAATTGTAGTGAAGCAGCTATACGAAGACGTTGAATACATCTGGAAATATATCCAGTGATAAATCGGTTTTCTATACTTTTTCGATGAAGGGATATTGTACAAGAGTGAGCTCTTGCACAATATCCCTTATTTTAATAAAGGGGATGTAAGCTGTGATAGAAAAAACGGATCGACTTTCACTGTTAAAAAAGAATGTCGATCAACGACGACCAATTTCAAAAGGGCTTATTCGTAGCCTGAAAGAAGACTTTTTAATTAAAAATACATATCATTCCAATGCGATTGAAGGAAATAGATTATCGATTTATGAAACAAAAGCAGTGCTAGATGATGGCATAGTTATTGCCGGAAAATCCATGAGAGAGCACCTAGAAGCTATTAATCATAAAGAAGCAATTTTAGTTGCCGAAGAAATGGTGCAGCAAGATCAGCCCCTCTCAGAAATAGTGATTAAAGAATTGCATGGCATCGTCTTGCATTCAATAGACAGAACAAATGCAGGGAAGTATAGAGAGCAGAATGTAATCATATCAGGTGCCTCTCATACGCCACCTGATGCTGTAGTAGTTCCACAGATCCATGATGAACTAATTCTACTTGCCATCGACGAAGGGCGTATCAGCGATAAATATGTCGCCTTCGATGCCACACATTTTGAGGCAAGAGATCGAGTCCAAGCCGCCAAAAAGAAAAAGAAGCAGGTACCGAAAAAGCACGGACGGAAGCCGAAGGCCGAACGTGAACAATGGTTAAAGGAAAAGCAGGCTGAAGAAGACGCACGTCCGATTAATGAGAAAGAGATTGCAATAGGAAGAATTAAAGGTTTTGCCTTTTTGAATTTGCATCCGTCAAAGGATTAATATTAATATTGTATTTTATTTTAATGTCCATCTTCTTGTAAAGTTCAATCCATTTTTTTTCATCCATTGGTTTTGAGAATGGCTTTAATGTATGAATGCCTAGCTGCAATGGATCCACATTCAATTCTTGCATCTTTTTTACTAGTTCTTGTGTTTGTTTTTCAAGATTCGATTGGATATCTTTTTTAAAATCTTCTAAATCCTTTGGGTCAAATAATTGCTTTTCTCCCCGGTATTCTTCAATTCTTGAGTCTATATTCACTGTATAGGTCATTGTAGACAAGCTTTTATTGATATCCACTTTCGTTTTAGACCTAACATGACCTAGAACAACTTGTAATTCTGGGATCGGTAAAACTGCTAAGTAGTGATCGTTGTGTAACAGTTGGAAGATACGATCATCATAAGTTGTTATTATTTCAACTAGTTTATCATTTTGAAACAGGGCTGTACCTTCATAGCTGATAGCGTCATTTTCTATTTTGAATACAGGTAAGAAAGGATCTGAATAAGGAGTATATAACAATTTTTTAAATTCATGTAGATTAACGACACTTAATTCTCCCTGATTTTTTTCCTCATAGTGCTTCAGCATTCGGTAAAAAGAGTAATCAAGATTTTCTTGTTTGTCCAATTGATTTTCCAAGTATTCTTCAAAATTTCCTTTTACGATAACTAAATAGATTCTCAAAGAAATATCCGGATCAGTCAATAACACATTAATAATGGACATAATACCTTCGTTTCTTCCGAGGTCTTCATTAATTATCAGCATTCGCATTTGCCCAAATTTCATTTCCTGGTAGAAGTTTAAATTAAAACTCCTTAGTACCTCCTTTATTAAGCTTACTTCTTGCGTTATTACACTCTTTTTTTCTTTGCTTAGAGAAGGCAAAATCGTACTGATTTTTATTTTACCTTCATCCCCTTTACTAAGTGATAAAAATGTGACTGGAGTAAGCTCTTCAATAATGTTATTTTCAGTAAAAGGGGCACATCCAGTTAACCATAACGCCATAAATATGATTGACAATTTTTTAGCCATCTTCTTTCGTAGTCTCATGTTTATTAACCCCCTTTATCTTCATCACTACGATCATAGTAATTGGAACCACTAAGTAACTTAAGCTTCCTGCTAAAATTTGAAGATTAAGTAAAATAACCTGCTTTTCATCTGACTTCCAAATCCATTCATTTACAAGAATCATTCCAATTAAAATAATGAATACACTGAATAAAAAGCCTACTCGACTGGGTGGTCTCTCCATTTTCCCACTAGCTATTTTAGATGCTCCATAAAACAACAGTAGAAAAATTGAAACCGCAAATACGATGTTAAATAATTCTAAAGAAAGCATGACCATATCAATACGTTCAATTACTGGATTTTGAAAATAACGAGCCATAGTGACAATTGGAAATTGACTTTTACTTAAATAATTGGAACCGAAATAGAATAAGGACGCCATATATAAAAATACATACTCTATAACGGTTAGAGCATTGCCATAAGACAAATAGCGAAATGTCTTATTATTTGTTTTAAACCACGGTCCCAAAAATACCAGAAATTCAGGCCCTGAAAATGAAGATAAAATTAAAAATATTCCTTTCCAGGAATCCACATTTAATTCCATTGGAATAATCGGATACAAATCACTGAGTTGAGCTATTGGAGGAAAGAAGAAAAAAGCAAAGAATAAGAACATCCAAAATGTACACAAAAATGAAATCACGACAAAACGTATAGTTTTTTCAACGCCCTTCCATGCTACATACAAACAAGACAACAGAATAAAAAAGATAAGCCAATTTGAATCTGTAGCTGGAAACATAAATATTTGAACCATTTCCGAGAATCCTAACAAAATCACGAAAAGTTTAAGCAGGATAAAGAACAACCCGATGAATGAGAGGAGACGTACAAGTTTTTTCCCGAATAATTGGACAAATCCGTTGTATCCTTCGCTAGAAAACCGGGTTAAAAACCATTTGGATAAAAGAAGAATGTTTAGTTGAGACAATATGCCGACCGCTATAATCACCCAAATCATATATGAATGGATCAAAAACCTTGGCATAATCAAAAAAAAGTAAAGCATTTGGAGGCGATTTACCATCAACATGACATAGAACCCATTATAGGTTTCATTCTTATTAAATAATTGAAGGGCTTCCATCAGTTCATCTCCTAGTTTGATATCTCTTCATCTTCAGCGGTTTAAGATGTTCTGGACGCTCCTTCATTTTGACTAAAGGCCCTCGAATGAATAGGTCAAGCCAATCTTTTCCGTAGAAAGGGGCAACAGGAGATAAATATGGCTGCTTGAGTGAAGACAAGCCATTAAGGTGGGCTAAAATGATAATCATTGCCAAAACAATCCCTACTATCCCAAGAAACGAAGAAAATATAAGAAGAATGAATTGAATCAATGAATTCGCCTTTGTCACAAGGTAATTAGGAACAAGAAAAGATCCGATAGTTGAAATCCCTACCATGACAATTAACACCTGACTTGCCATACCAGCCTCAACTGCTGCTTGACCAATTACAATGCCCCCAATAACCCCAAGCGTTTGACCAGTCTTTGTTGGCATCCTTAAACTTGCTTCTTTTATAATTTCAATAAAAATCAACATGATAAATGCTTCCCAAAAAGGAGTGAACGGAAGCTTGCTCCTTGACTCCACCAAGACGAAAAGTGTTTGTAAAGGAATCATTTGATAGTGATGAGTTGTTAATGCCACGTAGAATGGGATCAACGTGATAGACAGAATAAAACTTACATATCGGATGATGCGCAAAAAACTGGCAACTACCCATCGATTAATATAATCCTCTGGTGATTGGAACAAATGAAAAAAAGTAATTGGGGCAACGAGAGCAAAAGGTGTATTGTCTACCAGAATCGTAATTTTTCCTGATCCCAGAGAATAAGCAACAACATCAGGTCGGTCAGTTTGCTGAAACTGAGGAAAAATACTATCTTGATGTTCCTCCATGAATTCTGCTACTTGAGAAGAATCAGATAAGAGATCATAATTAATTTCCGAAATCTTCTTTTTGGCAGTTGAAACAAATTCTGGATTGGTCAGCCCTTCTATGTACAATAAAACCACATTTGTCCTACTTATAGAACCAACGGTGAACTTCTCTGTTTTCAGATCATGTGTTGGAAGACGCCTACGAATGAGCGTAATATTTTGTTCTAGCTGTTCACTGAAGCTGTCTTTTGCTCCTAAAAGGATGGTTTCAGTATCGGATGGTTCAATTGCACGTCCAAGTGGATTTTCTAAAGGGATAGCGAACCAAAGGTTTGACGAAGAGTCAAATAACAAAACAGATCCTTTAAACAGCTGCTTTATTGCCTCATTAAAAGTGGAAATGGAGTTTATTGTTGAGTGAACATTGCATTCCTGAATGGATTGTTTGGAACAGTTAGATAAAGGTTTTAGAATGCTTTCATTTAATCTTTCTTGGTCAATCAGAGTTCTTACGTAGATAAGATCAACATTTTGATTTTCAGAAATGTTGATTTCCACAAATTCCGCATCATCCATTTGAACGAGGGCTTTTTTTAGAGTCTCTATTGATATTTCTGATTCTGCGTTTGATTGAGAAACAGGCTTATTTTCATCCTGTTGTTTTTTCCAAAACATGTACATTCCTCACTTCTATATGTTAAAAAGCATTTTGGAAGGACGGTAAAATTCGGTATTAATTCCATTGTTGGCTTTTTAAGCTTTAAATATACGAAACTAAATTAATAAGATGCAGAGGCACAAGTAGACATTAAAGAAGCGATAATGTGAGCGGACTCGATTGAATTGGAGTTGTTATTGTCTAATATTTTCGGTTATGAATCTGTGGAAGATGTTTGGAAATATATTCAGTGAGGGTTTAAATGAGAGTTCTCTTATGAAAAACAAGTAACTGATCTATAGTTGTGTACGAAACTGTAATTCTCCATAGCGGGTTGGAAAATACCTCCACTGATGGCAATGGAGCTCGTTTGTTGTTGAGGACGGTATTTGTGTTTTATTAGATAGAGCTCAACATAATTAAAGAGGCTGGGACATAACTAGCCAGAAGTGAGCCAAAAAAGGGTTCGATCATCGGTTTTTGATGATCGAACCCTTTTTGTATAGAAATCCTTGTACGACTTCTATACATTTACCTCCCTGGCAGTGTACTTTCTCA
>NZ_PDYP01000009.1:0-118116 GCF_002743115.1 Sporosarcina sp. P17b
TAACCTTATCTATATGAAAAGTCATAGCCAATTACCCAATGTAATCTTGTAAAGATTAGAAATCAAGTTTATGAAATGTTGTACTTATAGTATCGGACGAGTTTGCGTGATAAGGACAGTGCATCAAACGGGCCAAATTGTTTAAGAGTTTAGCGATTGACTGGAGGAAAAAGATAATGAAAAGAGTTTGTAATCAATGCCAAAATGAAATGATAGACGATTGCAAAGTGACTGTTGATGGTGGAATGTATGGAATTAAAATAAGTCAAAAAGGTAAAGGGATTTTCAATAATGTTTCTGCAAAGCCCAAAGCAGCCGTATGTCCAAACTGTGGTTATGTCGCATTCTATGTTGATGAATTTTAAAGAATTTAATAAGTGATACATTTTCCGTTAACGGGCGCGATTGCTGCATAAATAATCGTGCCCATACCGCAATCGGGCCAGATTTTGAAACAAATTGATTTAGTTATCCGTATAACAGATACAAAAATTCCTAATCAATTTCGGGGAGGTATCGAGATAGTAGCTGAAGTAATTTTGGCCGTTATTTTTGCACTCGTACTCTATTTATTTTTGATTTGGGCTTTTAACGCTCCAGAAGAGTTCCTTTCTCTTCGAAGAAGAAAGGATTTGGATGATGACTTTTCTCCACGGGTTCTGCGTTATATTAAATCTTTGTCTATATTCACAATGATTGCTGCTCCTTTCGTTCTTGGAGCATTACTTTTCAAGCCAGATATCTTCGGTATAACTTTAATGCTATTTATCTTTGCTGTTGTTATTATTGGTGCTGTTATAATGCTTAAAGCTGAGCGCCAATCTTAATTAAATTTTATAATTAGGCGCGATAAAGTAACGAGATTTATTTCCAGTTACTTAGTTGATCGGAGCGGAAGCCGGCGACTCTGGGAGGATCAGCGGGACAGGTGAAACACCCAACGAAGCGGAGCGGAGGGGTGTGGTTCACCGCCCGCCCTCCAGAACGCGTCCGGCTGCAGCGCAGATCAACGGTATTAAACCGCTATCTAAGTAACGGGTGCGATTGCTGTATAAGGATTATGCTTCAATCGGGCCGTTTTATTGTGAAATATACTAATTTGAATTATGGATTATAGGTATAAAGTGCTTGTGGAGTGAGGTGAATCAAATGCGGTTACCCATGTATATTACAGGGATAGCAAATCACAATATTGATTTAAAGAAGATGGATGGATGCTTATTTAAAAAGTTAGGATACGAAGTTGCCAGGAAATTTCATGGTGAAGTAATTGGTTATATTTTACCTAAGTATCCGTTAAATTATTTTCGACTAGATATAAAGATAGGTGAAAATATAATGTCCATTTTACTTCATGAATATTTCCCTTATGTTGCCACCGCTTCATATGAAAATGAACTTCAAATCCATTATTTTGATTCTGAATATGTAATACACGAATTACGACCATACTATACAGTTTTGGAAATGGCATTTCTTAACGAAGCCTTTAAACCCAATTTTCATGATCTATCAGAGACTGAATTAAAAAACGAGAAATATTGGAGACCGAATACAAATGGAGAAGTTATTTTTAATTGTTGGGATTAGCATATTCCATTATCTAGAGCAATTGTGAAATGAAGTTCAGAAGAGCAGCTAAGCGAGTGATTTACCGCCCTCCCATAGGCGATCGCTCTAAAACGCAATCGGACGATACTGTTAGGAATCACAAGGTAAATGTTAAATTAAGTTAATGGAGTGTGGAAAGAAATGGTGTATCTAGGTCATAAACCACTAATAGAAGGAGAGAAAGTCGTTCTCAGACCTTTTAAGGATGAAGACTTTCCTTTTATAGAAGAATGCTTAAAGGATCCCGAAGTATTAAAATTGACTGGGAGCAGTTCGGATTTTAATAGAGAATCAACTCTCGACTGGTACAATACAAGAAATGAACAAACCGATCGCTTGGATTTGGCTATAGTTGACCAATCCCAAGGCTTTCTAGTCGGAGAGGTAGTAGTCAATTTATATGATGAAAAAAATCACAGCATGAATTTCAGGATACTTATTGGTCCGAGGGGAAGGAATCGTGGATTAGGAACTGAAACAACCCAACTTATAGTTGATTATATATTTAATAACACGACACTGAACGAACTTACTTTAAGTGTTTTTGATATTAATCCAAGAGCCAAGCATGTGTATGAAAAGGTTGGCTTTCAAATAGAAAGTATTGATAAAAACGATCTTGAATTTGAAGGAGAATGGATAGATTCTATCAATATGAAACTGGAAAAAGAAAATTGGCTTAAAAGAAAAAACAGTTGAAATAATCTTAAGTGGGTTAAATTACTTATATGACGACCACCGGTAAACTAGGGTACAAGTCCGTACCCAATCGTATCCCTGTCACTCACTTTATTCGTAGAATAGGATCGTTTGGGTGACAGAGAGGCGACAATCAAGTCGATTTTTTAATGTCTCTCCACATGTAGCTGAATCACTCGCTGTCTATATCGATACCGTCACCGTATCCAAACCTTTCCATACTCGTTGTACATTAAACTTTACAACGTATCCCCGTTTTTTCTACTTGTTTACGAGAAGATCATTTATATGAATTAAATAGTACATACATCAACCATTTTTGGTTACTGAACAAATGTTTTTTCGATTCGTTTATCTGGGATGAACCAAATGATCGCAACTACTAAATACAAAGTATACGAAACAGCCGGTACCCAAAATGCAAACACGATCCCAGTGATATAAAGTAGCATGGACACTTTACCTTTCCAGTCAAAACCTATTTCTTTCGCTAAATCTGATTCGCCGCCTTCGCATTGAACGACTTGTTTTTGTAAAAATAAGTACGACACAGCACAAAGGAAAAGAATTACACCATAAAATAATGTCGGTACCGCTTCTAACGGATTCATTCCTACCCAAGCGGTCGAAAACGGAATGAGCGACATCCAAAATAACCAATGTAAATTACTCCATAGGACACGACCGTTCAAACGATTTAATTTATAAACTAAATGGTGGTTGTTCCAATAGATCCCCACATATACGAAACTTAACATTTAACTTATGATGATTGCTAGTACACCATCACTGAATGCTTCCATGCGACTTGTCTTCATATAGTGACGCTTAATTATCACATGTCCTAAAAATATTTTTAGTTGATGTATCCTTTACCGCATTATGCCTCTATATAGCATATGAGGAGATGAAAATGTATCTCCTACATTTGATTTCATTAGGAGGAAACTATATGTATTTATTACTCAATGAACCATCATTTACATTGCAAACAACTTTAGTTCTGGAAGTGGGATTGAATGAAGCTTTTTTACTGCAGCATCTGCATTATCGTTCACTCATATCAAAAAATAAACGGGATGGATATACGTGGGTGTACAAAACTTACGAGGATTGGAAGGAAGAGATACCATTTTGGTCACTCAATAAAATTCGGCGTACTATTTACAGCTTAGAATCTCAAGGGTATCTAATTTCGAATTCTTCGTATAATAAAATGAAAATTGATAGAACGAAATGGTATCGCATCGATTATACGAAGCCGATCTTCCAAATTCAAAATGGTACGGTGGATGTTTCAGATTGAAACGACTGCAACACAAAAAGAAACGACGGATGCACTCGAAATGGACAAATGGATTCATCCTTACTGGGTACACCAATAACCAATGTACTTTAAGTAAGTAAAGAATAAAGATATTGTCGAGATGAATCTCGACGTTGCATTTTTTAACAAACTATTTTTTAACGCACATACTATGTTAATTCATAGAATTTAGGGTAAAAGAAATAAGAGAGACTAACAGGAGGAGATCTGTATGCCAGTTCAAATTAAACGAGTTTATGAAGAAGCAAAGAAAGCAGATGGACTGCGAGTTCTAGTTGATCGTGTGTGGCCACGTGGAATGAGCAAGGAAGATGCGCATGTGGATGAATGGTTAAAAGAAATAGGCCCGAGTAAAGAACTTCGTCAATGGTTTGATCATGATCCCGATAAGTTTGATGAATTCAAGAAAAAGTACAAAGAAGAATTAAAGAATAGTGAAGAGCAGAAGGAAGAGTTAGAGAAATTGAAAGACTGGACGAAAGAGCATGAGAAGAATATGACGTTAGTGTTTGGAGCGAAGGATGAAAAGAATAATCAAGCTGTAGTATTAAAAGAAATCTTAGATCGTCAACAAGTGTAATCATGACACATAAGAAAAGTCGCTACTCCTTTTGAAAAACAGAATACAATAAAAAAGTAATCAAGGGGTGAAGAAAATGTCCATATTCAAGCGTTTCGTAGTAAGGATGCGTGAAAGTATATGGTTTATTCCAAGCATTTATACGATTCTCGCATCCATTTTTGCGCTAGCCACGGTTTTAGTCGACACAAAGTATAACAACGCCTTGAAAGAGTACATACCTAGTTATTTCCGAACAACGGTGGATTTAGCACAAACGATTTTAGGTACGTTATCAGGCGCATTGTTAACTATGACAACCGTCACGTTCTCAACGATTATGGTCGTGTTGACGATGTACTCGTCACAATTTTCACCTCGAGCACTTCAGAACTTCTTGAATAAATCATCTACTCAACGTGTGTTAGGGATTTTTATGGGAGGCTTTGTCTACACCATATTGTCGTTACTATTCATGCGTAAAGCATCGATCAATCATGAAGTGATTTCTGCTTCTGTCGGAGTTGCGATTGCCGTGATCTGTTTAGCATTCTTCGCATTCTTCATACATAATGTCGGAACTTCGGTTCAAGTAAGTCGGCTTATTCGTGAATTAACGGATGATGTACTCACTGCCCTTGACAGTGAAAAGGATGGAATGAAAGAAAATCGCGTCGTGTGGAGCGAAGAGAAACCTTTCTTCGCACAGAGTTTTACTTTTGTTAGTGAAGTAAAGAGTGGAAACTTTGGATACATACAATACATCGAATATGAAAAATTGACGAAATGGGCAAATGAACACCAAGCGATCATAGATATAGTAAAGCCGATTGGTGCATTTTGTGGAACACATACGAGTATTGCCACGGTGTACTCTCAGAAAGAATTATCTAGTGATAATCTTTCATCACATTTCATATTAGGTGAAGAACGCTCGATTTTACAAGATGTAGAGTACGGTATCGAAAAAATTGTGGAAATTGCGTTGCGTGCGCTGTCTCCAGGAATCAACGATCCGAATACGGCGATCCGCTGCATTCATTCGATAGGGGAAGTGTTACAGCGAGCCGCTTTGTTACCAGGAGGTATTGCGGTGACGTATACCGAGGAGAACAAACCGTGTTTGGTGGCGGCGTATCCAAGTTCGGAAGACTATTTTTATGCAGCGTTCAGCCAAATTAGTTATTACGGTAATGAAGATGCAAGCATTCTCAATGCTTTATTGGACGCTCTTCTGTATATTGCACGTAATTTGGAAGATGATAAAACGAAAAAACTCGTTCAGTTGATGACCAATTATGCGTGGAATCATTTCACTCATTCAGTACTTGAACCGTTAGACAGCGCAAGACTGCAAGAGAAGCGTCAAGTAATAGACGAACTAACGAAGTAAAAAGCAATACATGCCTAGTAAGCATATACTGCTTTTTACTGGATATTATCCATACGCTTTCTGATGTGCTTTTTTACGCTTAATATAATCTTCATCTGCACGAATAGCATCCCATCGTTCTTTGAAAATATTTGCAGATTCTGCCTTGATCGGATCCAAATCGCGTTCTTTTACGGTACCATCGTCATTATACTTTCGTCCGCTTTTATGATTCGCATAACGTCGTGCGCGGGTATAACCCATTTGAATGAATTTTCGTGCCATATCCATGCCAACAAAGTCGTCGTGTTTTCGATATTCTTCAAAGAGTTCACAAATTTGATCTGCCGACTCGTTTGCGATTTCAGGCGTTTTAAATCGCCAGTGAGGTAAAATTTCACTTTTATAAGGCTCGACCAATAACACACCTTGTTCTCCTTTGCCGACTCTATATAATTCAGGGTTTTTGCGTAAATCTAATGTACTGTAATCCAAATCATAATCGAATGGCATATACTCACATCCTTTTACTTCTATTTACCCACGTAGGAATGATAAAAAACGTGAGAATACATATGTAAAACACTTTACAACCGAACGTACATTCTTTATACTTGAATAAAGGGAGGGAACGAATGTGCGGTATTCATTAGAAAAGGCATTACAATATGGTGAAGTTCTCGAAGTGATGTATGAAGCAAAAGATGGTTCCATTAGCAAACGGAAAATTCGTGTACTGACTATACATGGTAAAACATTTACAGCGTATTGTTTTTTGCGTAACTCCAAACGGACTTTCCTAATTGATCGTGTACTGGCAGTTGTTCCTGTAAAGGTGAAAGAAGCGATTGTTATTTAATAAAAATAGTAATAGAAAGAAATCACGCGATGCATCCCTTTGCCAGGATCCATCGCTTTTTTGTTGATTTACGTCTGAAAATCAAATTTCATATAAAACTAAATAAATCATGTATAATTTAGAGAATAACGATTATTTTTGAGGTGAAGGTATGATAAACCAGAATGTACCGAACATAAAAGTGAATCCGTTCTATAGACAAACGGTTCAGCATATAGTGGATAGCCAACAAATAGGGGAACAGATAGATGAGTTGAATCGTCATGTCATATGAGCAGAAATTAATGGCGATGAAGTCGCTGTTGAAGAAGACGACAGTAGTTAAAGAAGTGGAAGAGACGTTTAAGGCGCCACCCGCACCCAGTTATGAAAAACGTTGGTTGACAACGGGCATGGAGAAAATAGAAAATGAATTCGGAGTCGTCTACAAGCGTGTAATTCATTATCCGCTAGATACGATGCACGGTGATTTTTGTTTGGGCGATGTAAAGCAAAAGTTGATGAAATGGTCTGAAGCTGATTATCTGCATCCATTAGCTCCGAATGCGGGCAAGCTTCTGTTTTTTGATACGGAAACAACGGGTTTAAAAGGCGCGGGAGCTGTTATTTTTCTCATTGGATTATTGGAATTACAATCCGATGAATTCGTCATGACGCAGTACGTCTTACCGAATCCCGACCATGAAGCAGCATTTCTTTATGCTTCAGAATTATGGAAAGAAGGACTCACTCTCGTCACCTATAACGGGAAAAGCTTTGACTTCCCTCAACTCCAAACTCGTTGGTCAATGCATAGGAAACTATTACCGCCACTGCCTGTTCCACATCAAGTCGATTTATTACATGGATCGCGCCGAATTCGGAAAGGACAGATGGAATCATTCAAGTTGACGGAAGTAGAGCGAACGCAGCTAGGCTTTCATCGGAAGGATGATATACCTGGCCATATGGCACCTATTATTTATCAAGACGCGGTAAAAAACGGTCGTGCTGAAATTTTAATGAAAGTCATGTGGCATAATGAATGGGATATTCTATCGCTGGTGACGCTGTTTAGTCTGTCTACGGATATTGTTATGGATGAAACTAGTCAGCATAACGCCCAAATCGCAACAAATATTGCCAAGTGGTTCCAAGACCTTGGTTTGAAAGATCATAGTTATAAGGAACTTCAACGAATTGCGAAAGAGTACGGGACGAGTTATCCTATAACGCATTATCATTTAGGCTTTTTACTAAAGCGTCATAAAGAATTCGATCGAGCCATACAATCATTTGAAATCGTCGCAACACACGGTACTGGCAGAGAACAAGTACTAGCTTACGAGGAACTCGCGAAACTATATGAACATCAAATAAAGGATTACTCGCTCGCATATGAGCGCATACTACGTGCAGATCAACTCTTGCAGAAACCCAATGAATTGACCATGCGTTTTAGTCAACGCATGAAGAAATCGATAGCCAAGCGGGAAATGCGAGTGAATAGAAAATTATTTCCTGGGCAAGCGCAAGAAGCGCCACAAGAAGAACAATAGTCTTTTTCAGTAAGACAAAGAATGACAACATATGCTATAATGACCTTATGGAATCATAGATGGAAGGACGTTTTGTCATGGAATTAAAGCTAGATACGAAAACGATCTTGGAAAAAGAATTTAAGCAAGCTATTCGAGGGTATAAACAAGAAGAAGTAGACTGGTTTTTGGATGACGTCATTCAAGACTATGAAACATTCAAAAAAGAAATCGCACGTCTACAAGAAGAAAACACGAGATTGAAGTCAGAAGTCAATTCATCCCAGAGACGCTCTCAAACACCCGCACCTCAAACGACGAATATTGATATCATTCAGCGCATCGCGAATCTTGAAAGAGAAGTATTTGGCGACAAATTGGTTCAGCCTGAGCAGTAAAAATTAGATAGTGTAATGAAAGAACCGCCACAGTAAAAAGTGGCGGTTCTTTTTCGATGTATTCATTTTCTCGTTTCGACGACTTCTTCTAGCGATTGAAACTCTTGAACGAAGTCTAGATGAATGGCTTCCCATAAATAGTGGGACGCAATGGAACGTTCAGGCGCCCATAGTGGCGATTTCTCAATGAGTAGTTGACGTCGTTCCGCCTTTTCCACTCCATACAGCCACTGTGCAGATCGCTGAATTCCTACATCATCTACAGCGAGTATATCTGGTCGGCCAAGTGATAAGATCAAAAACATCTCTGCTGTCCATTTACCGATACCTTTGACGTGGATTAATTGCTTCAGAATCTCGTCATCGTCATATGTTGCGATATGATGTAGATCAAGATCACCATTTGCGATTTTGTCTGCAAGATCTTTGACATAGTCAGACTTTCTCATAGTCAAGCCTACTTCTCTCAACTGTTCTTTTGACGTCATGATTAAGCCGTCCACCGTTATATGCCCGCCGAGTAAATCGAGCAAACGAGCGTAGATCGCACTCGCAGCGTTTACTGAGATTTGCTGACCGATAATCGATCGCACTATAGATGATACATAATCTGTTCGTAAAGGTACTTCAATATCACCAATGAGCGATATTAACTGTTTCAGTCTTGGATCTTTTGCGCCAAGAGATTGGACTGCTGGATCCTGTGTAGTGATGTGAAGTATTTCCAAAGCGCTCACCTCAAGTATTCAAGTTGTAAAGAATCAGACACCATCTTTCAACCATTTCGCCGTCAATGTATCAGCAGAAAGCATTTCTTGCGGTGTACCTTCAAAGAGAATCGTTCCTCCTCGTTTTCCTCCGCCCGGACCGAGTTCAATTACCCAGTCACTAGCTGCGATGAAATCTAAATTATGTTCAATGATTATGACTGAATTGCCTTTGTTTACAAGTCTCTGAAACAGTTCCAGTAGCTTGCCATTGTCACTCATATGCAATCCTAATGACGGTTCGTCTAATAGATAGATTTGTCCTTCGGTTTGTAAATGGCTCGCCAGTTTAAGCCGCTGTATTTCCCCGCCGCTCAATGAACTTGTCGTTTGTCCTAGCGTAAGATAATTCAACCCGACTTCATCCAGCATATCCATTCTTTTTAATATCTTCGGCATAACGAAATGTTCTTTCGCTTCGTCTACTGTTAACTCTAAAATTTCTGCAATATTTTTCCCTTTGTACACATAGGAAAGGGCTTCATCCGAATAGCGCAATCCGCCGCAAGCTTCGCATACAACAGTTACCGGATCCGCAAATGCAACGTCAGGTGTAGTTACACCTTTTCCGTCACATACAGGACAAGCGCCTAACGAGTTAAAGCTAAATAGTCCTGCGGGTTGTCCTGTTTCTTTCGCTAGGATTTGCCGAATATCATCCATGATTCCCATATACGTAGCTAGTGTAGAACGGCTTGAGATCCCAATACGTCCTTGACTTACTTTAATGATGTCAGGATATTTTGCCGAAAACGCTTCGAATAATAAAGAACTTTTACCTGAACCTGAGACACCACAGACAGAAACGAGAACATTTTTAGGGATATCAATGGATACATCTTTGAGGTTGTTAGTATTCGCCTTCGTCACGACAAAATGATCGTTTGATTCGCATGGATGCATATTGATTTCTAATTTGTGATCGAGTTTTGTTAGTGCAGAAGTTTTCTGTAATCCATCGGGTTTCCCTTGATAGACGATTTCCCCGCCTGCTGCACCTGCACCGGGACCCATTTCCACAATTTCATCTGCCACTTTTATAACGGATAAATCATGTTCGATCACAATGACGGTATTATGGTTAGCTTTCAGACCTTTGAGCATGCCGATTAACATATCCACTTCTTCTGGATGAAGACCTGCGCTCGGCTCATCGAAAATATAACTAATATTGTTTAAACTACTTCCTAAATGCCGTGCGATTTTGACTCGTTGTGCCTCGCCACCCGAAAGTGTTCCCATTTTTCGAGACAAGCTCAAATAGCCAAGACCTAAGTCAATCAGTTGTTGTACATTGGGAATTGCCTGTCGTGCGATAGACTCGCCGAGGGGATCAGATATATTTTGCAGTTCGGGCAAAAGCTCTGTTAATTCCAATTTATCGTATTGAGCAATATTGAAACCGTTAATTTTAGATTTCAACACTTCTGGATTTAATCCTGAACCGTCACAAGTAGGGCATAATGTATGCGTCGACACCGCCAGCACATCTTCTTGTGACGTTTGTTTAAGTTTCGTAATATCCCGATTAATATAGAGACGTACAAATCTAGGCAATAATCCATCCCACTCATGATCATGCGGACCATCTTTCGTGTGGAATGGCGCAAACACTCTTTCGCCTTCAGGAGGTCCATAAATCAATAAATTATATTGATCTTCAGGGTATTCTTTAATCGGTAAGTCGGGATCGAATAACCCACCTGTCATCATCCATCTACCTTGCCATCCAGAAGGCGACAACGGCTTAAACTTCACAGCGTATTCTCGAAGCGACTTGTCCAAGTCGATAATTTTATGCAAATCAGGATACACTACTTCGCCAAAGCCATTACATTGCGGACATTTACCGAATGAACTTTGATTAGAGAAGTCTGTAGCCGAACCGATTGCGGGTGTACCAATACGCGAGAACAATAGACGAATCAATGGATGAATGTCCATATACGTCCCAACTGTTGAGCGAGTATTCCCACCAACCGGCTTTTGCTCTACTACGATAACGGGGCTCAAATGCTGCATTAAATCAGCACGCGGTCGTTCATAACGAGGCATTTGGTTTCGTACGTAGAGTGGGTAATTCAATGTCATTTGCCGTCTACTCTCCGTTGCCAGCGTATCAAACACTACCGAACTCTTGCCCGATCCCGACAAGCCAGTAAACACCGTTATCTGTTCCTTTGGTAAATTTATATCTATATTTTTCAAATTATTCTCTCGTAATCCACGTAAAACAATCTCATCTTTGTTTTCCTTCATATAAGAGCCCTCCTCTACACAGTAAAAAGTAGTTCTGCTAGTTGATTTCCCTAAATTACAGAAGTTACACTATGTAATTTGAAGAATTGATAAGTAGGAGTATGCAGGGGCTTCAATTCAAAACTACTCCCAACTCACTTTCCATTTCGGTAACATTTCACAACAACAATTAAATCTAACACTTTCCAAACGAATCCATTGTGTAAATTCGAGTTCTGGTGTATACTCAGGAGTGCCATAGAGAGTATTCAGGTAATCGCTGCAACTTCGGTTGTAGAGGAAAGTCCATGCTCACACGGATCTGAGATGACCGTAGTGTTCGTGCTCGGTGAAAAAATAAGCCGGGGCAATGCATTTGCATTGATGGCGGGAATAACTCCTAAGTCTTCGGATATGGACTAGATTCTCTGAAAGTGCCACAGTGACGTAGTCGGCATGGAAACATGTCGAGTGGAACGGGTAAACCCCACGAGTGAGAAACCCAAATTATGGTAGGGGCGTTCTTCCGAAAGAATTCAATGGAGGAAGGAACAGGCAATTGTCTGTAGATAGATGATTACCACTTCAAGTACGAGGCGCGAGCCGTTTGAGTACCGAAGAACAAAACATGGCTTACAGAATATTCTATGGCATTTATCTTACAATTTGCTCTCCTACAGTTTTGGGAGAGTTTTTCTTTTTATAGAAGCGAACGTATACATATACCTTTCTACAGATAGAAGGAACATATTGACCGAAACAAGAGAATGGAGTGTTGAAACATGAGTAAATACAATTTAGTAGCAACCGCTGCCATGGGACTCGAATCCATCGTAGCATCTGAAATAAAAGATCTTGGCTATGAATGTCAGACAGAGAACGGAAAAGTCTATTTTTCGGGAGACGAAGAAGCAATCGCAAGAGCGAATATGTGGTTGCGCGTGGGCGACCGTGTACGAATTATTGTGGGCGAATTTAAAGCCTTCACATTTGATGAGTTATTCGAACGCACAAAAGCTTTGCCATGGGAAGAGTTCTTGCCAGTAGATGCGGCGTTCCCTGTGTCTGGTAAATCGGTCAAGTCCAAATTATTCAGTGTACCTGACTGTCAGGCAATCGTGAAAAAAGCTATAGTGGAACGTTTGAATAGCGCCTATAAACGTACTGGTTTCTTAAGCGAATCAGGTCCGCTCTTTAAATTAGAAGTTTCTATATTAAAAGATACCGTAACATTGACGATAGACTCAAGTGGTCAAGGCTTGCATAAACGCGGCTATCGTTTGGCTCAAGGGGATGCACCATTGAAAGAAACGATGGCTGCTGCACTCGTTAAACTTTCAAAATGGAGCCCGAATCGTCCATTTGTTGACCCGTTCTGTGGATCGGGTACGATTGCGATCGAAGCGGCAATGATTGGACAAAATCTAGCTCCAGGTTATAACCGTTCGTTCTTAAGTGAAGAGTGGCCGTGGATGCAAGCGGATGTGTGGGATCGTATTCGCGAAGAAGTAGAAGACGTTGCGAAGTATGATTTACAACTTGATATTCGTGGATTTGATGTAGATCATAACATCGTCTCTGTGGCACAACGTAATGCGATGGAAGCAGGATTCACCGATTTGATTTCATTCGAGCAACGGGACGTGCGTGACCTGAGACTTGAAGGAGAAAACGGCGTCTTGATTGCCAATCCGCCGTATGGTGAACGACTCGGTGAAGTGGAAGAAGCAGAAGATATTGCAGAAGTTCTTGGTGAGATTATGACACAATATCCATCATGGTCCGTATATATTTTATCTTCACTTGAAAACTATGAAACGATGTACGGCAAACGTGCAACGAAAAAACGTAAACTATTCAACGGATTCATTCGGACGGATTTGTATCAGTTCTGGGGAAAACGTTCATAATTAAACGAGCAGGAAGAGGAAGAGATGCCTCTTCCTTTCGCTTGCATTCAGGAGGAGTCAGTATGAATACAAAAATTCCATTTGAGTTGGATAAAGGTCAAACATTTTTTGAATCTCTCAACGATTGGCTCGGCGATACGCTATATGATGATTTAACAGAAAAAGGATTCGAATGCCGTGATGAGCAGATTTATATGGCATTTCAAATAGAAAAAGCACTGAAAGAAAAGAATGTGTTGCTTGCGGAAGCGGGAGTAGGTACGGGAAAAACGATTGCGTACTTATTGCCAGCTATTGCCTATGCGCGTTATACAGGGAAGCCAGCTGTAATTTCCTGTGCAGATGAAACACTGATCGATCAATTGATCAAAGAAGAAGGCGATATTCAAAAATTGAGTACCGCTCTGAATATGACAGTGGACGTCCGTTTAGCTAAAGCACGAAATCAGTATATTTGTTTGAAGCGTCTAGAAGAAACTAGCATGAAGACGAATGAAGATTTTGTCGATTTGGTTGAAGATCAAATACCGGAATTCGTTCATGCCGAGCGTTCATTGCAGTCGGTATATCCTTACGGTGAGCGTTCGGATTATCCTTATTTGGCTGATGAAGAATGGGAAATGATCAATTATCATCCGATCATGCAGTGTGCGGCTTGTGATATTCGTAACCGTTGTGGGCAAACTATTCATCGTAATCATTACCGCGAAGCTGCGGACTTGATCATTTGCTCGCATGACTTTTATATGGAACATTTGTGGACTAAGGAATCGCGCGTCAGACAAGGGCAGTTACCTTTATTACCTGAAGTGTCGATGGTGGTCTTTGATGAAGGACATTTGCTTGAGTATTCCGCTCAGCGTGCATTGACATATGAAGTGCAAGAGCAAACGATTATCAATTTGCTGGAGCGTATTATGGTCGATGGAATTCGTGAGAAAACATTGCAACTAATGGAGCAATTGCTTGAAACACATGAACTATTTTTCACCCAGCTGAAAACGAATGCAATTCAAAATGACAATGAGCGCTTGACAATCGAAAAGAACCAAGAAATGATGAGTCTCGCTGCAACTGCTGTTTCATTATCTCATGAACTGCTTGAAGAGTTTGTCTTTGAAGGTGAATTGTATGTCATTCCGGAATATGATTTAAAAATTGTTGAAGAGTATTTGGAGCAATATATTTATTCCATGGAATTGTTTGCTGGCGACAATGACGCAGTGGATTGGCTTGAAAATCGACGTGACGAAAGTACATTACTTATTATGCCAAGACTTGTAACGTCTATCTTGAAAGAAAAGTTATTTACGGGGACTATGCCGATCATCTTCTCGTCTGCCACACTATCCGTTGAGGAATCATTTGATTATTTGGCGTACAGTTTAGGTATCGTTGATTATCAATCCTTCTCCATCGCTTCACCATTTGATTATGAAAACGTTATGAAAATTCATTTGGAACAAGGAACTACTGAAGAGAATGTCACACGTCTTTCCGAGTTATTAGAAGTTGAGGAGCAGACATTGGTATTATTTAGTTCCAAGCAATCGATGATGGATGCTTACGACCAATTACCGCTTGAACAGAGCGTTATGGTGACGTATGAAGGCGAGCGTTCACTTTCTTCATTGGTGAAAGACTTCCAGCAACGCAAAGTGAATGTTTTCTTCTCCTATCATCTTTGGGAAGGTCTGGACTTGCCGAATGATGCGTTGACGCGTGTCATCATCTTCGACTTGCCATTCCCGCCACATGACCCATTGTTTGAAGCGAGAAGAGAGTTCGCGGAAGATCCGTTTGACGAAGTCGATCTACCCTTTATGCTGTTACGTTTGCGACAGGGGATTGGTCGATTGATCCGAACGAGCGATGATCATGGCTCAATTCATATGTTTATGAAACCTGAGAATACAGAATTGCTACCGGTCATTGAGCGTGTACTCCCTGTACCGTTCTCTTGATCACAATAGAAAAAGCGTGCAGACGTCGGAGTTTATTCCGGCATCTACACGTTTTTTTATATTATCGTTCTTCGTCAATTGTAAGCAATAAATTGAGGATCTGGTCATCTTCAAATTTAACTGGAATTTTAAATGCTTGTTTAAAGCCATAAAATTTCGTTTGGCCCGTCATGACAGTAGGTGGAGAAATATCTAGCGTCAGCTCATCTTTCTCCAAAACGGTACATAGATTTCCTGCAATCATATTGCCAAGCTCGCCAGTGAAGGATTCGGCCATTTCTCCTTCGATTTGCATGCCAAACATCGCTTGACCGATTTCGCTAATAATCGAATGAGTAGGTTCTACAATTAAACGGCCTTTGATATCACCGATCAGTCCAATTAATACACTGATTTCACGTTGTTCGTATGGTTGTTGTATAAGGGCGGGAGAGAGGACTTGGAATTTCAGTGGGACGACAGTAGTGAGTGATGAAATCGTCGCGTTCAAAACTTTTTGTACGTTTGTTGCTGTATCCATCTAAAGAAACACCCTTTCACAAATGCGTTAGTAGTTCAATCATATCACTAAACATACCTAAAAGACTAGAAGAATTTGACGGAGATAGTCATACTGTCATGATTCCTTATGATTCTTCCTGTTTATCTATTTTTCGTTTTATAGCAAATGAGGTACTTATTGCTTTCGCCCTCTAAATAATCAATCTTCTAAAGTAACTATCTATTTTTTCACGCATTAATGGTATGATGAGATGAGTTTAAATTGAAAGGACGACGATTATGTCTACAAACCATGAATTTTTACAGCAAACTGCTACATATGGACAAATTTTCTCAAATAATGAAGACGATGAACGTAAAGCAAAAACGACGTTACTTGCTAATAAAATAATCGACAAAGAATATACGATTGCTTTTGCCGGACACTTTTCGGCAGGAAAATCTTCGACAATCAACGCATTGACAGGTGATGATCTTTTACCATCAAGCCCGATTCCGACAAGTGCGAACATTGTAAAGGTACATAAGGCGGATGAGGATTATGCCATTATCCACCGAGTAGACGGGAGTGCCATTAAATTCAGCGGCCATGGTTTCTCTGAAGGTGTCAAAGCGTACAGTAAGGACGGGGCTGAAGTTTCATTAGTTGAAATCGGCCATACACAATCCAATTTACCTGAAGGCATTACGGTAATGGATACACCGGGTGTTGACTCAACAGATGATGCCCATAGACTATCTACGGAGTCTTCATTGCACTTGGCAGATCTTGTATTTTATACGATGGACTATAACCACGTACAATCTGAAATGAATTTCCGTTTCACAAAAGAATTAATGCGTTATAACAGTAATGTGTACTTAATTATCAATCAGATCGATAAGCACCGTGACAGTGAATTATCATTCGACGAGTTCAAAAAGTCGGTGGAAGATTCATTCAAGCTATGGGGTGTAGAGCCAAAAGGGATTTTCTACACATCATTGAAGCAGCTGGATCATCCACATAATGATTTTGAAAAAGTCAAAGCGATCGTTGATGGTTCGATCGAACACCGTGAAGAAAATTTCGAACAGAATATCGAACAATCATTATTGAAATTAAAAGATGAGCATATGACATATCTTCAGCAACAAGTAGATGATTTGAAAGAGAACCATTCGGAAATCTTAAGCGAATCCGAGTGGGATCAGTTTGAAGAGCTAAATCAAGATCTAAAGGATGCGAAAAAACGTTTAGAACTAGTCTCAGGCGACGAATTCTATGTGAATTTCGAGAAAGAACGAAATGAATTATTATCTAACGCGGGACTTGCACCGTTTGAAACAAGAGAATTATTGAAAGGTCATTTGGAAGCAAAGTCACCGAAATTCAAAGTCGGCTTACTATTTGGCGCGAAAAAGACCGCAGAAGAGCGCGAAAGACGTCGTCAAAAGCTAGAGGATAATATTTCAGGTTTAGCTCACACGCAAATCGAAATTTATATGAAGTCTTTGATGAAGAGTTCATTGAAACAAGCAGGAATTTTAACCGATGAGCGTTCACTTGCGATTGATAATATAGATCTGACACTGCCGTTTGACGAAGTCGATGAACAACTACATGTTCAAGAAGTGATTACAGGCGAAACTATTTTGAATTACGCAGAGCAAATGAAACGAGCCATTCATTTAGTATATAAACGTAAAACGGACAAGTGGAAACAAGAGATGTCCGTGATCGCGAAAGAATCCGGTGGCGAGCAATCAGGACCTCTTGTTGAAACGATTGCGATGTTACAGGAAAAGGTAGATGCACTGAAAGAAATGAATAAATGGCTAGAACGTATGAAGTGGGTCGATAAAGAAATCGCCAATCCATCAGCGCCGACGCGTATGGGCCGTGATCAACTCATTGCTAAGTGGGAACAACCTAAAAAGATTGAAACGATCGAATATGTAGCGAAAGAAGAAGTGCAAGAAACGACTGCTGAAGAAGTAGAAGAAGTAGTCGAAGAACAACGTCAAGTGGTCGATTCGGAAAAAGCTATCATTCATGCACAGCACATCGCTAATTCAGTTGAAGCGATTCCTGGGTTTGCAGAAACGGCAGCGTATTTGATGACGAAAGCAGATCGCTTAAAAGGGCAAGAATTCACAGTCGCATTGTTTGGTGCATTCAGTGCAGGGAAATCTTCATTTTCTAACGCGTTGATCGGTGAGAAAGTGTTACCCGTTTCACCGAACCCGACAACCGCTGCGATCAACCGAATCCGCCCAGTGAGTGAAACGCACGTGCATAATACGGCAGATATCCACTTGAAAGATGTTGCTACGATGACAGAAGACGTAGCATTGTCATTCGGTGCGCTCGGTATCGATATTTCGTCACTTGAAGATGCCTTCAATAAAACGGATGCTGCGATGAAGCAACCACTTGAAGACGAGAATTTGCATATCCATAAGTCGTTCATCAGCGCATTCCAGAGAGGGTATCCACTCTATACGCCTGCTCTTGGTACGACGTTGACAGTAGAGCGTGAAGAATTCACGAAATTTGTTGCGCAAGAAGAACGTAGTTGTTTCGTCGATTCGATCGACTTCTTCTATGACTGTCCGTTAACTCGTCACGGTATTACGTTAGTAGATACACCGGGAGCGGATTCGATCAACGCGCGTCACACCGACGTAGCATTCGAATATATTCGTAATGCCGATGCGATTCTTTTCGTAACGTACTATAACCACGCATTCGCACGTGCCGACCGTGAATTCCTTATTCAGTTGGGCCGTGTAAAAGATGCGTTCGAACTTGATAAAATGTTCTTTATCGTCAACGCAATCGACCTTGCTTCGAATGAAGAAGAAGGAGAAGAAGTAAAAGGCTTCGTTGCGAATGAATTGCAGAAATTTGGAATCCGTAATCCACGAGTGCACGGTATTTCAAGCCTTGAGGCATTGGAAGGTAAGTTAACAGAACAACCGAATCCATTAATGGTCGATTTTGAAGAGAAGTTTTATTCATTCCTTGAGCATGATTTACGCGCGCAAGTTGTTCAAGCTCTAGAAGAAGAAACGACGAAAACAATTGATCGTCTAGCTTCGTTAATTGACAGAACGATTCAAAACCGTTCACGTAAAGCAGAAAGACTAGAGGAACTCGCGACTGCTGAAAAGGCAATTAAAGAGCGCTTCGAAAAGAGCGCAAGTGAGATTTTAGTGAAATCCACTCAAGATGAATTGAGTGAACTTGTCTACTATATTTTACAACGCGTCTTCTTGCGTTTCGGCGATTTCTTTAAAGAAGGCTATAGTCCGTCCACGTTCGCGAAGAACTCATCGGATAAAGCATTAAAAATCGCGTTGGCGGAAACAGTCAATATGGTAGGCTTTGACTTAACACAGGAATTAAAAGTAACGAATTTGCGTATTCTCCAGTACATGAAGAAACAATTGCTAGAACGTCAACGTATGGAAGTCCGTTCCTTGTCCGAAATGGATCAATCGATCGTGCCTTCACCATATGAGCCAAATGACAAAGACATGCTGTCATTTGAGACGCCGTATGAAGATCCTATGAAATATAGTGCAGTTAATAAATCATTTAAAAATCAAAAGTCGTTCTTTGAGCGCGGTGATCGTGATATCTTGAAAGCGAAGCTGGAAGAAATATTGAAAAAAGATGCGTCGAGCTATCTTGGTGATCAAAAAGAACGCATTGAGAAGTGGGCAGACTTATGGATTGACGATGAAGCAGAAGCATTACGCGTTCATTTATTGCAAGAAAGTTTAGTACAAATCGAATCGGAGCGTACATTGCTTGATGGTTCGGAGCAGCTAGAGCAATGGCAGAAAACGTATGAAAAAATCCGTCAAGAGGAGCTGGTTCAATGACACAAGTATTCGTATCTATTCACGATATAGAGACAAGTCATGCGAAATGGATCGATGCGCGTTTTTCATTGCAAGATGAAGAACGTGGCAAACTTGATTATCAAAAAGAACACGTAAAAGGCGCCGTTCATTGGGATTTAGCGGAAGATCTATCGGGCACATCAGTAGAAGGTGGACGTCATCCGTTGCCTTCTACTGAACAGTTGACTGAGCTATTCCGTAAAAGTGGACTGGAACGTACAGATGCAATTTTGATTTACGACGATGGTGGGAATCCTTTTGCAACACGTGCTTGGTGGATGTTGCAATATGGAGGTTTCACGAATGTGCACGTCGTAACAGAAGGATATGCTGAATTACGCGAAATCGTAGACGTAACAAGTGACTTTGTTACGCCTGCACGCTCAACAGTGGAACCGCAGTGGCAAGATCACCTATATGCAAGTAGAAGTGAAGTCGAAGAAGTGGTGGCGGGCAATCAAGCGTCACAACTTGTCGACGCACGTTCTGAAGTTCGCTATCGCGGAGAAAAAGAACCGCTCTACCATAAAGCTGGCCATATACCGACAGCTCGGAACTTTGATTGGGAACAATTAAAGCAAGATGGACAGTATGATGTGCAGCAAGCGAAAGAACAATTACAACAAGTTGTGACACCTGAAGATGATGTCATCGTCTACTGTGGCAGTGGTGTAACGGCTTCCCCTTTATTCGCAGCACTTAACGAACTGGACTATCCAAATGTAAAACTATATGTAGGTAGTTTCAGCGACTGGATTTCAAAAGACGACGCACCGATCGAAACCGCAATAAGGGGTTGAAACACGATGCAATTCGCATTGCTCGGAGATATTCATTCATCAAAAGAAGATTTGCAAGCCGTACTGGCGCAAATTGCTAATGAAGCACCTGAAGCGACTCTTATTGGGACGGGTGATTTATACGAATGCACGGTCAGCAAAAAAGACCTTCATGGCCAGATTTATCCTACTGTCGAAGAAGTGATCAGACATCCGGATGGCATCGATGAGCTATTCATTTTTCCTTCAATTTACGGCAATCAAGAACAACGCATTCTGTTGCTGACTAAGCAAACAGAACCTAAACGGGACTTCTTGAACGACTTACCGGAGACTTTGAAGATAGATGAGGCAATCATCATCCATGGCCACCAATGGCCACATAACGAAGCGGCGGCGTGGCTTGCTGAGCATCTTCCAGAATCACGCGTAGTGTTTCACGGACATACCCATCGGTCAGGCATTACAAGCGATGGAAAACACATAGCGATTAACTGGAACGAAGAGATGTCAGTGAGGGGTTCACGAACGGTTGTTAACGTAGGGGCTGTAGTGGGCTCTAGAGAATGGGTGTTGTATGATTCTGAAGAACAAACCGTTAGATTTATGAAAGTGTCACAACGCTAAATGGGTTTGTGTCTAACCCGTTTAGTTGAGAAGTGAATAGTGAACTAGTAAGTGAAGCATCGCATTTTGCGGTGCTTTTCTTTATTTTATATATTTGGATATCTTTGGTGTAATGGTGTTGAAGGTTAAAGAATTATAGATTATAAACTAAATATTAGGAATAATTTTGTACTGTTAGTATGATGGAGTTACTAAATAGATAGTAGGAGGAGTGTTCAGATGACAAAATATGAATTATCAACCGTGTGGAAGTGGGAAGAAGAGAATTCAAATAGATGGGGAAATCGTCCGACAGCCGGTGAACGTTTTGAACAAAAACTACCGGTCGGAGAGGCACCGTTCCAACTCTATTCACTCGGAACACCGAACGGAATGAAAGTGACGATTATGCTGGAAGAATTAAAAGAGTTGGATGTCAAGGGTGTAGATTATGATTTGTATGAAATCAATATTGGAGCCGAGGAACAATTTGGTTCAGATTTCGTCAAGATCAATCCTAATTCTAAGATCCCAGCCCTAGTCGATCAAAGTCAAAGTCCACGTTTGGAAATTTTTGAATCAGGATCGATTTTGCTTTACTTGGCTGAGAAATTTAATAAACTGATTCCGACAGATATACATGGACGGACAGAAACCCTTAATTGGCTCTTCTGGCAAATTGGGGCGGGTCCTTATATTGGTGGAGGGTTTGGTCACTTTTTCGCTTATGCGCCAGAACCTATGAAATACCCTATTGATCGTTTTACTATGGAAACGAAACGTCAATTAGACTTACTAAATAATATATTAGCTCAGCGTTCTTATATTGCGGGTGACACTTATACCATTGCAGATATTGCAATATGGTCTTGGTACGGACGGTTAGCTTTGGGGAAATTGTATGAAGGCTCTTATGAATTTTTAAACATGGATGAATATACTCATCTCTTGGAATGGTCTCATCGCATTGCGAAACGACCAAGCGTTCAAAGAGGCCTTGCAGCAGAGTACCAGTCGCTTGGGGAGTAATTTTTAAGAAACAATGTATTGAGGTTTTTTTACAATAGAATTGAAACCTTATATAGACATATCAAAGACAACGGAATAGTGGTTTATTTAACAATGGGTGCGATTCTTGTATAAGAGTTTTGCACCCAATCCCTATATTGGGCTATTTAAAGGAGCTCAAACGAATGGATTACAGCTACGAGGAATTTCTTGAAGATTTAGATGCAGGAAGAGAGATTCATTTTGTTTATAAAAATGAAAATTACTATATGGGTGCTGGAACAGGTAGATTTATGTTTTGGAAGTTCTATGATTCCGCAAGTGAAATTATAGGAGAAGACAGCAAGGATTTACTTCGAAAAGTTATTCTCGATGGGAAACAAATAAAAGAACTATGGAACTTACTAAAGATTGATAGTGTTTTTAGATAATGGGTTGTTCAACCAGCAATCGGATACGATCCCGTAAGAAGGATTGGGTCATACGTCTAATTAGTAATTACCCAATTAGAACTGTATAATATAAGGTAAGGTTATACTGATAAGGGGGTTGTTTATATGAAGGCATTGGATCTGGACTCAAAAGAATTTAAACGAGTGATGCATAATCTTCATCTCGAAAATTTAAATATTTCTTCTGATATGCAGGAAAAAGTCTTAGAACTCATAAATACAAAGACTTCAATTACCCCTACTTTAATTAAGGATATATTGCGGCATGGGAAAGTATAATGATGAAGAAAATGATGATTACCTAATAAGACACAATTTATTGGAGATTAATTCTCATAAAGAACTCGAAAGAGCAGAAGCATTGGCGTTTTCTCTTCGTGCAATAGCACTGGAACAAAACGATTTCATATTCGAATCATTTAGCTTGAAAAAGTTTCAAGAGTTGCATCATTATCTATTTCAAGATATTTACCCGTTTGCAGGGGACTTTAGAGATGTTCAACTCATGAAAGGTGCTACTCGTTTCTGTCAAGTTCAATTCTTGAATAGCTATGCAAGTGACTTGTTTATGGAGTTATAAGAGGAACCTCATTGGAATTCACTGAATGAAGCTGCGGATCGTTTAGCTTACTGTAAAGCAGAATTAAATATGTTGCATCCTCTTCGTGAAGGGAATGGGAGAACTATCCGGATTTTCCTACATGCTATGATTCAATCTGTCACTGATTTAAAGTCCATAAGAGAGTTGTTCTTGGAAACGATTCAATACGTTGAATAATATAATGGGTACTGATCTCTCACACAGATTAGTGCCCATATTTCATAGGAGAAGTATACGACCAAGCATAATTTTTAAATAACACATTATACAGCTTTTCCGAAATAGATCGCTTAGATTTAAAAAATCAAGTGGCTGAAGCTTTTGGGGAATGAATCAATCGACTAGAGTGGAAGGTAATGGATACGAATAGTATGAAGATCATTTATTGAACCTAATCAAATTCTCGGCAATGGGATATCGCGTGTAATAAGGTTGATATGTGGAATAAAAAACATGTAACGGGCTATCCTCTTGTCGAGAATTAGGAGGTCATACACTTGCAAAGTACACAGAGAGTAGGCATGATTTCTTTTATTAGTCTACTTATAGGACTGACTTTTCTTTGCCTGTTTATTTTTTCGGGTAGATTATTCATTACAATGCCACTTGGTTTTATCCTTCTTGTATTCTCATTCGTTTTATCCTTGTTTAGCAGAAAAGACAAATTCGGGAGAGTATCACTTTACGCTTTCCCAATAATTATAGTCATCTACTTCTTGTTCTTCGTAGTGATGTATTTATTTTGGCATACACCATAACGCACTCACTTAGTTGATGGGAACGAGGGACGGGGTTCTCCGCCTGTAAGATACACGTCTGGCTATAGCGACAAGTCACAACCACTTAACCTCGTGCAAAAAAGATCGTCATGAAGCACGACCTTTTCCGAATAAAAATAGAACAGTAGCAGTACACTCTTTTAGTGACGGTTATAATAGACAATAAAACAGTTCGCTCAGGCTATTCCTTTTGCTTCTTCTGCATCAAAATCGCTTGCCGGGCAAGTGTATCTGCGGTCTTGTTTGTGCTGTCGGCAATCCACTTTATAAAGAAAAAGTCAAACGTCGCCGCCAGTCGCAACGCCTGTTTCAGATAAGGTGCATACTGCTCGTTCTTCACAAACTCCTTCTCCATCGACTGCACGACTACCGTCGAATCAGACCTCACCGACACCATACCTGTTGTCAGCTTAGACGCCTCCTCAAGACCTCTTACAAGCGCTTGAAATTCCGCGTGATGATTATTCGTTGGCTCAATCGGCTCACTAATCCGCACATCCTGCCCTTCTCCTTTTATATACACACCAATTCCGCTCAACCCAGGATTCCCTGCGCTAGCACCATCTATGTACACTTCCAACATGAAATTTTCCGCTCCGATCTGGTAATGAATTGTAAAAAACGTGAAAACACTTGCATCATCCCGTCAGTCAACTTAAAATAGAAGGAAGAAAGGTGGGAGTTCTTTTCTAATGGATAAAGTAGTTGTCATGAAAGAAATTAATCAATTGCTCGATATATATTGTGAAGGTTGTTACGTCAAAAAACAACTAACAAACGAACGCGGTAAAACAGGCGCTCACCAATTTTGTATTTCCGACTGTACCGTAGGAGACCAACTGCAATTCCTTGGAAGAGAAATCAACAAGATCAGTACGGCCTCCAAATAAATAATGAAAAAGCATCCCGCAACTGCGTGGATGCTTTGTTTATGTTGTAAATTCAGCTGTTTGCGCCGAGATGAGGTTACACTTCATCCTCAAGAGTCGATACGTTAGCCGCCTGTGGACCACGATTTCCTTCAATTACTTCAAAAGAAACTGTTTGACCTTCAGTCAGTGTCTTAAATCCATCGGTTGCAATTCCTGTGAAATGTACAAATATATCTTCACCATCGTCTGCTTCGATAAATCCATATCCTTTGTCACTGCTGAACCACTTCACTTTACCTTGGTGCATAATAATTCCTCCTCGGCAATTAGAAATCCATCTCCACACGTAACGTGTAAGTCTATTACTGCAAACTTACCCAATACGGCTTCTTACACTATACATGAGTAGGACAACAGTGTCAACGGTAAGTCGAATATTCAGATTACTATTTACTAATAATGAGGAAAGTATTGGTTTTTATCTGACTATTCCCTATAATGAGGAAGTATTCATTTTATTTATAAGAATTATGTAAGGAAGTGTTGAAGTGAAAATTGTCATCGCACTTTTGCAAGTAGGATTTTTATACATACTATTTCTAGCAGGAGAGTTTTTACGTGCGAAATTATCTATTCCTTTGCCAGGAAGCATTATTGGTTTGCTGTTGTTGTGGGCGTTGTTATCGATCAAAGTCGTCCCGCTTCGCTGGGTAGAAAAAGGGGCGTATGTATTTCTATCGACTTTGCCGCTTTATCTGATTCCGGCTACGGTTGGTGTCATGGATTATGGCCATGTGTTCGCCGGCAAAGGTAGCTTACTGATCGTTATCACAATCGGCAGTACATTCATCACGATGGTCGTCGCTAGTTTAGTTAGCCAATCTATGGCCAAGCGTCAAGTGAAAGAGGAGGGGACTCTTTCATGAATACACTAGCACTTGCCTTCACGATGATAATGTTGACAGTTATGCTGTACTTTTTGATGAACGCTGTATACGTTAGGCTGCGTTCGCCATTTCTAGTACCTATTCTAACAACGACTATTGCAGTTATCGTCGTGTTATCGTTATTCAATGTTTCCTACGAAACGTATATGGTAGGGGGGAAGTGGATCGATGCATTGCTAGGTCCCGCCATTGTCTCACTTTGTATTCCTCTTTATAAGCAACGGGATATCATTAAGAAAAACCTGTTGCCGATCTTCGGTGGCGTTGTCGTGGGAGGAATTGTCGGGATGTTGACTGGTGTCTTAGCAGCGCGACTTGTTGGATTTTCGAATGATCTGTTAGCGAGCATCTTACCGAAGTCCATTACTTCTCCCATTGCCATGCAAATAGCAGAAGAGCTTGGTGGCATTCCTTCGCTAGCGACGGTATTGGTCATTATCGCCGGACTCGCTGGAATCCTCATGGGTCCATGGATCAATCGCTGGTTCAAGATTGATACAGCGATTGGCCAGGGCATTGGTCTTGGAGTGGGGGCGCATGCGATCGGAACTTCTAAAGCGCTCGAATACGGAGAACAAACAGCTTCTATGAGTTCGGTAGCGATGACACTATCTGCGATTATCGGTGCGCTAGCTGGTCCGTTATTCGGTATTTGGTTATTTCCATAGAAAAGCGAGATTCCTATTCAACTAGGAATCCCGCTTTTTTTAATGCTTCTTCTGCATCATGTAATTGTTCTTGTTTAGGAGCAGAAATAGCATGCAAGTGAATCCCACTATCGTCTAAATTTAATAAATAAGGGGCTTGCGCTTGCTCGATCTGTTCTATAAACGCTTTTACTTCTTGCCTGTTGGACACCATGATCGATGCACGTACATCGCCGTACACAGGGTGTTCTACACGGACGTCTTTCACCGTCACGCCATGATCGACTAAAATGTTTAGCTCCTCTGCGGTTTGTTCAGGAGCGTGTTTACAGACAATGATTTTTTCAATAGCACGCACCCTTTCGTTTGCCCGAGTGTATAAATACCCTTGATTCGTTGCCATAATAGGTTCGTTTTTTGCTTTTAAAAGATTAATATCACTGACGATGACTTGTCTGCTGACATTCGTCAAATCTCCGAGCTCTCCACCTGTTACAGGATGATTTGCTTCTTGTAGCGTCCGTAGTATTAAATCACGACGCTGTTCACCTAACACTTTTGATTTATGTCGCAAAGTTCTCACCTGCTATCTATATAATATCTAAGAGAATGCCTTTAGTTTGAGTTGAAACGGCGACCTCAAGCAATACGTTTGCTAGCTCCGTAACATTTTCACTAGTCGATGTCTTTCCAAATGAAACTCGAACGAGCCCTTTCGCCAAATGTGCAGGTATCTTCATCGCACTCATCGTCGTGGAAGATTGTTGTTGACCTACTTGGCATGCGCTACCTGTCGACACTGCAAATCCTCTTCTATTTAATTCTAACATAATGAGCTGTCCTTCCGAGTGTTTGACGCATAGTCCGACGATTTGTGGAAGCTGTTCCGATTGTTGCTGGCTACCGTAAATAGTAAATAGCTCTTTATGTTCATTCAATTTATTAAGAAAAACAGAGCGCAATTCCACGTAATCTACTTCACTCGGATCTGCCAGTTCGGCTGCTGTTACGAATGAAGCGATGCCTGGCACATTCACTGTTCCTCCCCGAAAACCCTTCTCTTGTGTAGCGCCTGGAAATAGAGGAACGACGCGAATGCGTGGATCAATATACACGGCACCGACACCTTTTGGTCCGTACACTTTATGGCTAGAAATCGACAAGCTATCTACGATTGGACTGATGTCGCGTATGGATAGCTTGCCAAAAGATTGGACACAGTCACTATGCAAATAAATTCCTTTAGGCTTCACTAGTTCAGATATCGCATGAATAGGTTGAATAGTGCCGATTTCCGGGTTGCAATGCTGAATGGATACTACAGTCGTGTCTTCAGTAATCGCTTCTTCAAGTGCATGTAGATCGACTATGCCATTGGCTGTGAAAGGTATGAGTGAAATTCGAAAGCCTTGTCCTTCAAGATAGGCTGCTGCTGAATGAAGGGAAGGATGTTCTGCCGCTGAAAGAATGATATGTTGACCTTTTTTTCTTGGCAGACTGTGCTAGCGATAATAAAGCGAGAGAGTTACTTTCTGTTCCACCTGAAGTGAAATACAATCCTTCAGGACGGACACCGAGCATTTTCGATAAATTGTTTCTGCTGTATGCTAATATGTTTTGCGCAGCACCTCCTGCGTCATGGAGACTCGTCGTGTTGCCGAAATGTTGCTGTGAGACAGACACGAATACCGAAGCGGCTTCCTCACGAAGAGGGGTAGTTGCAGCGTAATCAAAGTAATGCAAAGAAAAGACCTCCTGCAATAAATAATATATTCATCTTGTCATATATCCGCGTGTATGTAAAGATAGATGTAAAGACACCCAGAATAAATAAAGGTGGTAAGAAACACAGATGAATACAATCAAATTGAGATCCATGTTAGAGCAGTTTTTCATAGAGGACGTAGGGGATGGGGATCTATCCGCAAATACATTATTTCCAGCTGATGTAATGGGTGAAATGCAAATTATCGCCAAAACGCCAGGCATATTTTGCGGTTCCGATATCATGACAACAGGTTTTCAACTCATGAATCCTTCTATTAAAGTGACGTGCCTCCTACAAGACGGTGAAAGAATGGAAGAGAAGCAAATACTTGCTCGTGTTAGAGGACCGGTTAGAAGTCTATTGACGGCGGAGCGCGTAGTACTAAATTGCATCCAGCGAATGAGCGCGATTGCAACGAAAACTGCGGATCTAACTGCATTATTGTCCGGAACAAACACAAGAGTTTGTGATACGCGAAAAACTGCTCCTGGACTTCGTATGCTAGATAAATATGCAGTTCGAACCGGTGGCGGATTTAATCATCGCAACGGCTTATACGACGCAGTGATGCTAAAAGATAATCACTTGGCATACGCAGGTTCTATTACACAAGCCGTGCAACTACTTAGATCACAGTTAGGTCATACGGTGAAAATAGAAGTAGAAATAGAATCGCTAGCACAGCTACAAGAAGCTATTGAAGCCAATGTGGATATTATTATGTTTGATAACCGCACACCGAAAGAAATTACGGACTGGTTACCACTCGTACCTCCACATATCGTAACCGAAGCTTCAGGCATGATTACAGAAGAAACGATTGCTTCTTACGGCAAGACAGGAATTGATTACATATCGGTTGGCGCGCTGACGCATTCCGTTATTGCGGCGGATATTAGCGCAACTATACAACTTACACCACAGGAGGACTGAAGAATATGTCGATGATGGATCTTGTAAAAGAACAAGCAAATGCTATGTTGCCTGAACGGTATAAACACTACACAGTGACTGAAATGGAAGAAAAAATTCGCTCGATTAAGCAGATGTTAGGAACTAAATTATTTATCCCTGGCCACCACTACCAGAAAAATGAAGTGATTCAATTTGCGGATGCGACGGGAGATTCTTTACAATTAGCACAAATTTGCGCAGCGAACGAGGAAGCAGAACATATTGTGTTTTGTGGGGTACACTTCATGGCAGAAACTGCAGATATTTTAACGACGGAAAATCAACACGTCTATTTACCCGATATGCGTGCGGGTTGTTCAATGGCAGACATGGCAGACATTTACCAGACGGAAAGAGCATGGACAGACTTGCAAAGGCGTTTTGGAGATACGATTCTTCCATTGACATACGTAAATTCGACGGCAGCGATCAAAGCGTTCGTCGGTCGTCATGGTGGTGCGACGGTGACTTCGTCAAACGCCAAAGAAATCGTCCAATGGGCTTTCACTCAGAAAAAGCGGATACTATTTTTACCTGACCAACATCTAGGGCGTAACACTGCATACGGACTTGGCGTGCCACTCGATCATATGGCGGTCTGGAATCCCATTACAGATACACTAGAATACGCTGGTGAAGACGAAGAGTGTCAAGTGATTTTATGGAAAGGACATTGCTCCGTTCATGAAAACTTCACGGTAGAAAATATTCGTCAGTTACGTGAAAATGATCCCGGGCGCCGAATTATCGTTCATCCCGAGTGTTCACATGAAGTCGTAATGAAGTCCGATGACGACGGTTCCACAAAGTATATCATTGATCAAATTCAAGCCGCGGCTCCTGGAACGAAATGGGCGATCGGCACGGAAATGAATTTAGTCAACCGGTTGATAGAAAATCATCCTGATCAAGATATCATTTCATTAAATCCGTTAATGTGTCCTTGTTTGACAATGAACCGTATCGATCTACCGCATTTATTATGGAGTCTTGAAAGTATTGTGGAAGGTAAAGAACAAAACATCATCAAAGTGGATGCAACGACATCTGCAGATGCGATAGATGCGCTAGACCGTATGCTACAGCGAAAGTAACGTAGCAGTGCTTGACAATTACTCTGAATATTGTATGATTGGGGAAATGATATGGAACGTTGAAGAAGGACCAGTAGATAAATAGCATGTGTTAGAGAGCGGAATCCATCGGCTGGAAGTTTCCGTCGCAATGCCTTGTCGAACCTGCCTTTTGAGTCCTGTGAAAATACAGGCGCGCACCTTGGCGTTAGAAGGAAAGCGGGATTCGTGAAAATGAATCCAATGATGGTGGCACCGCGGAAGTTACGTCCTTTCGTCCTGATTATATCGGGACGATTGGGCTTTTTTATTGTATAAAAGTAGATGATATGTAGAAATGGTAGGCGAATCCATATGAAAAGACAACGAATCGTTGTGAAAATCGGTAGCAGTTCGTTAACAAATGATCATGGAGAAATCGATCAGGTGAAATTCAATGATCATGTCGATGCGTTGGCGATGTTGAAAAACATCGGGCATGAAGTCATTGTTGTCTCGTCAGGAGCGGTGGCGGCAGGTTTTGCGCGTCTCGGCTATTCCTCCCGTCCACAGACGATTAAAGGTAAACAAGCTGCTGCGGCAGTAGGTCAGAGCTTATTAATTCAGTCCTATATTGAAAGGTTTAGTGCACATAAAGTCATACCGGCACAGATTTTATTGACGCGCCATGACTTCGCGGATCGTGATCGATACCGCAATGCATTTGCAGCAATGTCTGAATTGCTTGATCGCGGTATTATGCCGATCATTAATGAAAATGATACCGTATCCATCGATGAATTGACGTTTGGTGATAATGATATGTTATCTGCATTAGTCAGTGGTTTCCTACATGCGGACCAATTGATTATTTTAACCGATGTCAACGGGATCTACACAAGCAATCCGCGAACAGACCCAGACGCTGTACGATTGACTAAGTTGGATGAAATTTCAGATGAATTGCTCGGTGGGGCGGATGATACAGGCTCGAAAGTCGGTACGGGTGGTATGCGTTCGAAGCTACTAGCTGCAAGAACGGCTCACACATTAGGCGTGCCGCTTTTCATCGGAACAGGACATGGTCCATCAAAATTGCTGGATATTTTAAAAGGTCATGGAGACGGCACATATATTTCTAGCCCCGTTGCCAACACGATCAATACAAACCGCCAATGGATTGCCCTTCATTCCGAATCTACTGGACGTCTATACGTCGATCAAGGCGCCGAAGAAGCAATTGTGCATAATGGGCGCAGTTTATTACCAGCAGGTGTCTTTAAAGTGCAAGGTGACTTTGAGATTGGCCAAGTAGTAGAAGTGTTCGGTTTAAATGGTTTAATCGGTAAAGGGGAAGTCACGTATTCGTCTGAACAACTAAAACAAACGATTTCCAATAAAGATCAACTGGAAGAATTCAAGCCTATGCTAGAAGTCATTCACCGTGACCGCTGGGTACAAGTGTAATCAAAGGGGAGAATAGATGATGAGTGAGATTAGAAATAAAGGAAAAGCTGCAAAAGAAGCAAGTGTTTTATTGAACGTGGCCACGACTGAAGAGAAAAATCAGGCATTGCAATTGATTGCCGATCAACTATTGCAAGAACAAGATCAATTACTCGCTGAGAATAAAAAAGATATTGAAGAAGGCCGCGAAAAAGGAATCGAATCAGCAGTTCTTGACCGTATTTTATTGACGCCTGAGCGCATTGAAGCTATGGCGGAAGGTGTTCGTCTATTAGTTGATCTTAAAGATCCGATTGGGGAAACACTGGAAGAAATCCAAAAGGAAAACGGCTTACATATTGTCAAGAAGCGCGTGCCAATCGGTGTCATCGCCATGATATATGAAGCGCGTCCGAATGTGACGATTGATGCGGCATCCCTAGCATTAAAAACAGGAAACGCGGTCGTCTTGCGCGGAAGCTCTTCTGCTAAACATTCCAATTTAGCACTATGGCGTGTCATTCAACGCGGGCTTGAAAAAAGTTTATTGCCAGTGGATTCTGTTCAATTAATTGAAGATACAAGCCGAGAAACGGCGAAAGAATTGTTCACACTCAATGACTATTTAGATGTTTTGATCCCTCGTGGCGGTGCCAAATTGATTCAGACTGTCATTCGAGAATCTACAGTACCCGTAATCGAAACGGGTGCCGGGAATTGCCATGTATTTATTGACGAATCCGCTGACGAGAAAATGGCCATCGATATAGTCGTTAATGCCAAGACGCAACGTCCTTCGGTTTGTAACGCGATCGAAACGGTTTTGATTGATTCCAACTGGTTGACGCAACATGGGAAGAGTTTGATCAAAGCATTACAGGACCAAGATGTTCAAATACAAGGTGACGATCAGCTACAGGCATTTGACTCAACTATCGAAGCGGTTGAACAAAATGATTGGTCAAGTGAATACTTGGACTTGACAGTACGCGTCAAGAGCGTGGAAAATGTACAGCAAGCACTTGATCATATTGCCACATATAGCACGAAGCATTCGGAGTGCATTATTACACAAACGGATGCACATGCCGAGCAGTTTTTGAATAGCGTAGATGCGGCAGCTGTTTATGTGAATGCCTCCACTCGCTTTACGGATGGTTTTGAGTTCGGTTATGGTGCAGAAATCGGTATAAGTACACAAAAACTTCATGCAAGAGGACCGATGGGATTAGAAGCGTTGACTTCTTCCAAATTTGTGATTCGAGGGACCGGACAAATTAGATAATATGTAGGAGGGTTTATTTATGTCAACTGAAAAAAACATTTTACACTATGAAACGACCGCACCAAAAGACAAGCCGGCAGCAGATGATCCACTTGCTTTCGGAACAATTTTTACTGATCATATGTTTGTGATGGATTATACAGATGGAACGGGATGGCATGATCCACGTATTGAGCCGTACAAGCCGTTTCTACTGGACCCAGCCGCTATCGTCTTGCATTATGGACAAACTGTTTTCGAAGGATTAAAAGCCTATTTGAATGAAGACAAAGAAGTAGTTTTATTCCGTCCAGAGGAAAACATGAAACGTCTGAACCGTTCAAATGATAGATTATGCATGCCGATGTTCGACGAGAAATTTGTGTTAAGTGCACTGAAAGAGTTAATTTCTCTTGATAAAGACTGGATTCCGGACAGACCAGGAACATCACTTTATGTGCGACCATTCATTTTCGCGACACAGCCGTATTTAGGAGTAGCCCCTTCTAAAACGTATCGTCTTATGATCATTTTATCTCCAGTAGGACCGTATTATAAAGAAGGAGTCAATCCTGTTAAAATTGCAGTGGAGTCACAGTATGTTCGTGCGGCAGTTGGTGGTACAGGCTCTGCGAAAACGGCTGGTAACTATGCGGGCGCGATGAAAGCGCAGGAAGTGGCAGAAGCGGAAGGATATTCGCAAGTGCTATGGCTAGATGCGAAAGAACATCGCTATATCGAAGAAGTAGGAGCGATGAACGTATTCTTCAAGATCGATGGCGAAATCATTACACCAAGCCTGAACGGTAGTATTTTAGAAGGTATTACGCGTAAGTCAGTTATCGAATTATTGATAGATTGGGATATCCCAGTAACAGAACGCAAAGTGTCGATCGAGGAAATTATGGAAGCTAATCGAGCAGGCACATTGGAAGAAGCATTCGGTACAGGAACGGCCGCTGTTATTTCTCCAATAGGTGAACTGTTCTTTGAAGGTGAAAAATGCGAGATCAATCATAATGAAATCGGTGAGCTTTCATTGAAGTTGTACGAGACGATTACAGGCATTCAGACAGGCAAAGTGGAAGATCCGTTTAACTGGGTCGTGCCAGTAGACTAAGTTTCCTCACAAATAAGGTGGAATGGTCCGTGACAACTGCGTTGCTGTGAAGTACACTGTTAATAGTTTTGATTGAAGGGGAGTTTCCTGATGAACAAAAGTTTGATCGTTCTATTCCTGGCAGTACTGCTATTTACAGTGACAGGATGCGGAAAAACGTCTTCTGCCCCGTCGAGTGCGGAAGATTTAATGAAGAAAGCAGAACAAGCGATGGAAGAGTTGCAATCAGTTCATGCCAATATCGCGTATGATGAAAGTAGCGTCACATCCGATCCTGCAAAACGTACAAGCAAAAATGTACAAATACAGGCGGATATTGAACAGAATCCACTGAAGAGTTCAGAGGAAGTCGTCTGGAAAATTCCAAAACAAGGCGCGAAAAACATTCAATTATTCCGCCAAGGTACTCAATTGGCTATGCAAGAGACATTTGAAGAAGAGAAAAGCGAATGGCTAGAGTTAACAGAAGCGCAGCGTGCAGAATTGCTCGGTGTGTGGGTGCCGTTCGTCTCTCCAGTAATGGACTTCTCGCTATTAGAACCGTTCCTGCATGACGCAGAACTAGAAGAGATTGATTACGGCTATGCTATACAGTTTTCTTTATCGCCTGCTGATTATCGTCAGTTGATGGAAATCGTATCCGTGAATAGTCCACAACCTGAGAAATTTGTCCATACGCATGGAGGGTTTCCTGTGGTGGAGAAGCTCGACGTGGAGCTAACGGTTAATGAAAAGACGATGTTTGTCACAGGGATGAAGATGTCAGCAAATGTCACGAGTTATTTCGAGCGAGATTATATCCGTTATAAACAAAAACTCGATGCAAAGTATAGTTATTTTAATGATATCGATGCGATTTCCACACCGAAAGATGCAGCTATGTTCGAGTAAGATAAAAAAATCCACGCTGACCTACTACAGGTTGGCGTGGATTTTTGTCGTTTCGAGCTATATCCCTAACGTGGATTCTTTTTTCCCTTGAATGATTGAAGACGTTTGTGAATGGCCGCCATTCTTGTTTCGTCACCTGCTTCTACAGGGGTGTAGAACTTAGAATGTACTAAGCTGTCAGGCAAGTATTGTTGGTCTGTCCACCCACCGAATGTGCCAACTGGTGTTGCGTGTGGATAAACATAGCCACCATGACCGAGTGCAGCAGATCCGCTGTAGTGTGTGTCGCGTAAATGCATGGGGATTTCACCGGTTGGTTTTTCATGCAATGTTTTCGTGGCAGCATCGATCGCTTTATAAGCAGAGTTTGACTTCGAAGCTAAACACATCTCTATAATGGCTGTTGCAAGTGGAATGCGTGCTTCAGGCATGCCGAGACGCTGTGCGGCATCTGTAGCCGCGAGAACTCGGCTCCCAACTTCCGGCGCTGCCAATCCAATATCTTCATAACTCATGACGAGCATGCGTCTAGTAACAGCAGTCAAGTCGCCGATTTCAAGTAATTGTGCCAAATAATAAAGCGCCGCATCGACATCACTTCCGCGTACACTTTTTTGTAAAGCGGATAATAAATTAAAGTGATGCGATCCCTTTTTATCACCTAGTAAACTAATTCTAGTTAATAATTGTGCGAGCAATGCATCTTCTATAATAATCTTGCCGTCTTCTTCGTCACTAGCAGCAAGTAATGATTCGAGAAACGTTAAAGCTTTTCGTGCATCCCCATTCACGCCTTCTGAGATTTTCTCCAGTTGTTCTGTAGTGATGTCGATTGTTTCCTTACCGAGTCCTTTTTTCTCGTCTTTCAACGTGCGCTCGAGTAATTCCAGTAAATCTTTTGGCTGCAATCGTTTCAATTGGACGATTTCCCCGCAGCGCGAACGAATAGCGGGATTGACATCGTGGAATGGGTTTTCCGTTGTCGCACCAATCAAGACGATCGAACCGCTTTCTACGTGAGGAAGCAGTGTATCTTGTTGCAATTTATTGAAACGATGAATTTCATCTAAGAATAACAATACTTTACCTGTCATTCGTGCCTCTTTCACTACATCTTCTACATCTTTCTTGCCAGCCACAGTCGCATTCAGCGCAATGAAAGGAAGTTTCGAAGTACCCGCAATTGCGTAGGCTAACGACGTTTTTCCGATACCTGGTTCACCATATAATAAAAGAGAAGGGACATGCCCGTTCTTGATCATCCGATATAAGGGAGTATTTTTGCCGATGACGTGGTCTTGTCCGATCACTTCATCAATCGTCTCAGGCCGCATACGAAAAGCCAAAGGTTCATTATGCATGTACATCCTCCTAGCGTACGTTTGTTCTTTCATTATACCGTAAAACATTAGTGAAGTCATTTGCAAGAACCAGTGATACAATTATGCTATACTGATTTCAGCAATTTTAGTAAAGGACGATGCCCAATGAAAATATCCACTAAAGGACGATACGGACTTACAGTAATAGTAGAATTAGGACGGAAATATGGAGAGGGTCCTGTGCCTTTGCGTAAAATCGCAGAAGAACAAAATCTCTCTGAAGCATATCTGGAACAACTGATCCCGCCTTTACGCAACAGCGGAATGGTGAAAAGTGTTCGCGGTGCCTACGGTGGCTATAAACTCGCAAAAGATCCATCCGAGATTATGGCAGGGGACGTCATTCGTTTGCTTGAAGGGCCAATCCAATTAGTCGAAGGACTCGATGACGATGATATTCCGCAACGCGAACTATGGAAACGAATCGGAGACGCCATCCGAGGGGTATTGGATCATACGACGATTAGAGACTTAATTGAATTTGAAGATACGTCGACTGCTGATGAATACATGTTCTATATTTAAAGGAGTTTAGTTATGAAACCAGCTATATATTTAGACTATGCCGCTACGACACCGATGCATCCAGCTGTATTGGAGAGATTTACTACTGCGCTACATGATACATATGGTAATCCTTCAAGTACGCATCAATTTGGCCGACACGCAAAGAAAGTGCTAGAAGAAGCACGTAAAACGCTAGCTTCTTCAATCCATGCATCCCCGAATGAAATCATTATTACTTCTGGAGGTACAGAAGCGGATAATTTGGCGATTTTTGGGTACGTACAGTCGTTGAATACAGACGGCAAACATATTATTACGACAGAAATTGAACATCACGCGGTATTAAACCCTTGTAAACAACTGGAGTCACAAGGCTATAAAGTGACGTATCTATCACCCGACCGTAATGGGGTCATTACAGCACAACAAGTTCAAGATGCGTTAACAGATGAAACCATTTTAGTGTCCGTTATGTTCGGTAATAATGAAGTAGGAACGATTCAACCGATTGCAGAAATCGGCGAGTTGCTCTCTACACATCCGGCTGCTTTTCACACAGACGCAGTGCAAGCTTACGGTACATGCCAACTGGACGTCGAAGAACTGCAAGTCGATTTCTTATCAGTTTCAGCTCATAAAGTGAATGGACCTAAAGGGATCGGTTTCCTGTATCAACGAAATGGCAAGTTGTTGTCGAGTCAAGTACTCGGTGGGTCACAAGAGAAAAAACGTCGCGCAGGTACTGAAAATGTGCCAGCTATACTTGCATTTGCAGAAGCAGTCTCGATTGCTGAGCAAACGAAACTAGAAAAGCAAACAACGTATTCTATGTATAAACAAAAAATGGCGGATGTCTTTGAAACAAATCAAATCGATTTCCAACCGACTATTCCCCACGCAGTACAATCTTTACCACATATTTATCATGTATCGTTTCCGGGTACCGATGTGGAGACGTTTTTGATGAGCTTGGATTTAGAAGGGGTAGCCGTATCAAGTGGTTCTGCTTGTACTGCAGGATCATTTGAACCGTCACATGTCGTAATGGCTATGTTTGGCACGGAATCAGATAAAGCTAGAAACTCGATCCGCATCAGTTTCGGCTATGACTTAGATGAATCTATTATAGAAGAAGCAGCCAATCGAATCTCAAAAGTAGTCAAACGACTAGTGAAATGAATTCAGTAAAGGATGAACAATATGACAACGAAAAAAGCACCTGCCGATACACGTGTAGTCATTGGAATGTCAGGCGGAGTGGACTCTTCGGTTGCGGCATTACTCTTAAAACAGCAAGGCTATGAAGTGATCGGAATCTTTATGAAAAACTGGGATGACACCGACGAATCCGGACATTGTACCGCGACAGAAGATTTTGAAGACGTACGCAGTGTTTGTGATCAGATCGGCATTCCGTATTACTCTGTGAATTTTGAGAAGCAATATTGGGATAAAGTATTTACGTATTTCTTGGATGAATATAAAAAAGGTCGCACACCGAATCCAGACGTCATGTGTAATAAAGAAATCAAATTCAAAGCATTCCTCGAACACGCAAAAAGTCTAGGTGCCGATTATTTGGCGACCGGACATTATGCACAAGTCGTAGAACGCGAAAACGGTGTAGCGATGCTCCGTGGTGTAGACAATAATAAAGACCAAACATACTTCTTGAATCAATTGACACAGGAACAACTTCAGCAAGTAATGTTCCCTCTAGGTCATATGGAGAAAAGTGAAGTCCGTGAAATCGCAGAACAAGCAGGGCTCGCAACAGCGAAGAAAAAAGATTCAACAGGAATCTGTTTCATCGGTGAGCGCAATTTCAAAGAATTCCTTGGGGAGTACTTACCTGCACGTCCAGGCGAGATGCAGACGATGGACGGAGTGAAGATGGGCAAGCATGACGGACTCATGTACCACACAATTGGACAACGTCATGGTCTGGGAATTGGCGGAGCTGGAGAACCTTGGTTTGCGGTCGGTAAAGACTTGGAGCGCAATGTGTTGCTAGTTGAACAAGGCTTCTATCACGACACACTATTTTCAACGAGCTTACAAGCAACGGATATGAATATTTGTTCACCGAAAGAATTACCGGAGACATTCACTTGTACAGCTAAGTTCCGTTATCGTCAACCGGACACTAAAGTAACGGTACAGTTGTCTGGTGACGAAGCCATTGTGACTTTTGATGAGCCTGTTCGTGCAGTCACGCCAGGACAAGCTGTCGTGCTGTATGACGGTGATGAGTGCCTAGGTGGCGGAACAATCAATGAAGTATTTAAAGACGGCAAGAAACTGACATACGTAGGATAAGGAGGCAATAGCATGTCGATTCATCAAAATGCGATTAAAGAAATGCAAGAAGGCAATTATGAGAAAGCGATCGAGCTTTTCATGAAAGCGGTAGAAGAAAATCCAGAAGAGCCTACAGGCTATATTAATATCGGAAATATTTTTGCGTCGCTTGGAGATGCTGAGCAGGCGGAACCGTTTTTCCAAAAAGCATTAACGCTTGACGAGAATGCAGGAACGGCTTTTTATGGACTGGCGAATCTATATTACAATCAAGAACGCTTTGAAGAGGCAGCAAAATTATATGAAAAAGCGATCAATACAGGATTGGACTCTGCCGATGCGTATTTCATGCTCGGTAAAAGTATGGAGCAAGCAGGTAATGACCGTTTAGCATTGCCGTACTTACAGCGTGCGGTAGAGCTGAATCAAGACGATCAAGAAATCGCATTGTCCTACGGGATTTTATTAGCGAAATTGGAGTTGTTTAAAGAAGCAAAGCCTGTATTCGAAGCTATTTTAGCAGTCACACCAGATCATGCGGATACTCACTATAATTTAGGTGTATTGTACGCAGTTTCCACGGAAGATAAAGCGACTGCATTGTCTCATTTGGAACAAGCTTTCATTGCTGAACCAGACCATACACAAGCGCGTTATTTATTCGATATGATCAAGCTTGGAGAACAAGGCGAGTAATATATTTGTAGAAAAAGGAGGGAACCCTTCGATGAGTGAAACAGCACCATATTTAATCGGTAGGCCGGTCGTGACGATTTTCCATAATACGACGAATCTATTTTCCATCGTCAAGTTAAAAGTCACTTCCACCAATACTGATTACCGCGACAGTGAAATAGTGATCAAAGGCTCTTTCCCTCCTCTCGTCGCGGAAGAAGATTACAAATTCACAGGACGACTCGTTAACCATCCAGTACATGGACAGCAGTTCGACGTGCAGACATTCTCAAAAGAGTTGCCTGCGACAGAGGCGGGTCTGATCCTGTACTTATCTGGTGATTTATTTCCTGGAATCGGCAAGAAAACAGCTAGTGATATAGTGAAGACACTCGGCAATAACGTCATCCAGAAAGTCCTTGAAGACCGCAGTGTACTGGATCAGATTCCGCGTTTGAGTGACGAACGGAAAGATACGCTCGTTTCAGTCTTGCAGGAGAATCTAGGTCTTGAACGTACTATGGTGCAACTCAATGAATGGGGCTTCGGTCCGCAAGTGGCTATGCGTATATACCAAGCGTATCAAGATGATGCCATCACGATTCTGACGGAAAATCCATATCGTTTAATTAAAGAAATTGAAGGGATCGGCTTTCAACGTGCAGATGATCTCGCGAAGCAACTCGGGCTCGTAGGAGATCATCCTGCGCGTATTAAAGCAGCTGTTTATTACAGCGTACATAGTGAAGTACAGACAGCAGGACATGTCTACGTAGAGTCAGAGGTGATCTTGCCGCAAGCGAAGCAGCTACTTGAATCGAGTCAGGCACATATTATCTCGTACGAATCGATCACCCAAGCCGTGATTGAACTCGTCGAAGAAGGCACACTGTCTGCTGAAATGCAGCGACTCTATTTACCCTCTCTTTATTTTTCGGAAATTGGGATTGCCGCTAAAGTCAATAAAATTCTCGAAAATGAAGTCGCGGAACAATTTCCCGCTTCTGAAATACGAAAAGCTATTGGTGAAATAGAGGAACGTTTGGAAGTACAGTATGCCGAAACGCAAGTAGAAGCGATTGAACGCGCCCTTCATTCTTCATTGCTCGTGCTAACAGGTGGACCCGGGACAGGTAAGACGACCGTCATAAGAGGTTTAGTTGAGGCGTACGCAGAACTGCATGGCATCTCACTTGACATTGAAGAGTATGCACGTAAAAAAGAACCGTTTCCGATCATCTTAGCAGCCCCTACCGGACGCGCGGCGAAACGGATGTCCGAATCAACCGGATTACCTGCCATGACGATCCACCGTCTACTCGGATTTACGGGTCAGGACGCCGAAGAAGAGACGGAGCGAGAAGTGGATGGCAATCTCATCATCATTGACGAAACGTCCATGGTCGATACATGGCTCATGCATCAGCTGTTAAAAGCTGTCCGCAACGATGCACAGTTATTATTCGTTGGAGATCAGGATCAACTACCTTCTGTAGGACCTGGACAAGTGTTGCATGACTTCATGCAGTCAGGAAAAATTCCGGTCGTTGAACTGACCGATATTTTCCGGCAAAGTGAAGGCTCAACCATCATCGAAATGGCCCATATGATCAAACAAAAAGAATGGACGATGGATGTTACAAAGAAGACGTCGGATCGGTCGTTTATTAAAGCGTCGAGTGATCAAATTTTGCCTGCAGTTAAACAAATCATTCAAAACGCCACATCCAAAGGGCATTCCATTAAAGATATTCAAGTGCTAGCGCCGATGTACAAAGGTCCAGCAGGCATAGATGGTTTGAATAAGATGATACAAGAAGTCACGAATCCACCTGCCGAAGGAAGAAAAGAAATGGTTTTCGGAGAAACGACGTATCGTGTCGGGGATAAAGTTCTGCAACTCGTCAATCAGCCGGAAAGTAATGTTTTCAATGGGGATATGGGAGAAGTCGTTGCGATCATGCTAGCGAAAGAAACGACTGACAAAAAAGCGATCATGGTCGTTTCGTACGACGGCAATGAAGTGCAATACGAGCGAAGCGACTTGAATCAGCTGACACTTGCGTATTGTTGTTCTATTCATAAATCCCAAGGTAGTGAATTTCCAATCGTTGTCATGCCGATCGTCAGAAGTCAGCGGAAAATGTTACGGCGTAATCTGCTGTACACAGGGATTACGCGTGCAAAGAACTTCTTAATACTTTGCGGTGAAGCAGAAGAATTTAAAGCAGGCATTGCGCGCACCGACGAAACCGAGCGACAGACGACACTTCAAGAACGCATAACTGGGGAAACACAAGAAGTTCAGACTACACAAACCGTGGAAACAATCTCACTCGATACAGCACCTGCAAAAGTGACGGCTGAACCACAAGATATGTCACAAGCGAAGTTAACGATGGACAATTTTACTGCAATTGATCCGCTCATAGGTATGAACAATGTGTCACCACTCGACTTTCTTGAAGTGACTGATTGACAAAGCGAGAGAACTTTCCTATAATTCGTTTAGAAATAATGAAAAACGTTGAAGGAACAAGTACCTGTTTATTCTGTGCAAAAGAAAAGAGCTTCTTGGCTGAAAAGGCTCTCTCAGATCTACGGCGAACGCTATTCCGAAGTTGCAGGCTAATCCCTGCCGTCTTGCCGCGTTAAGGCAACTCGAGATACCGCTTCATGCGGTAATTAGGGTGGTACCGCGATCAATGAAACCTTCGCCCCTTTATACAAGGGGGGGAGTTTTTTTAATTTTAGGAGGAGTAAAACGATGAAGAAACTTACGGCAGCTGAAATCCGCCAAATGTTTTTAGACTATTTTAAAGAGCACGGACATAATGTAGAACCATCAGCTGCATTAGTACCAGTTGATGACGCATCACTATTATGGATCAACAGTGGAGTCGCAACATTGAAAAAGTATTTTGATGGAAGAGTAATTCCTGAGAACCCACGGATTGCAAATGCGCAAAAATCGATTCGTACAAACGACATTGAAAACGTCGGCTACACAGCGCGCCACCATACGTTCTTTGAAATGCTCGGCAACTTTTCAATAGGTGATTATTTCAAAGAAGAAGCTATCATCCGTGCGTGGGACTTCCTGACTAATGAACAGTGGATCGGTTTTGATCCGGAACTTTTATCTGTAACTATCCATCCAGAAGATGAAGAAGCATACACTATTTGGAAAGATCAAATTGGCATTCCAGTAGAGCGTATCATTCGTCTTGAAGGAAACTTCTGGGATATCGGCGAAGGCCCAAGTGGTCCGAACTCTGAAATCTTCTATGATCGCGGACCTAGTTACGGTGACGATTTCTCAGATCCAGAATTATATCCAGGTGGAGAAAATGAACGCTATTTAGAAATCTGGAACTTAGTATTCTCTGAGTTCAATCATAATCCTGATCACACGTATACACCGCTTCCAAAGAAAAACATCGATACAGGAATGGGTCTCGAGCGTATGGCATCCGTAATTCAAGATGTACCTACAAACTTCGATACAGATTTGTTCTTACCGATTATTGAAGCGGTTGAAAATGTATCAGGCAGAAAATATGGTGAAACGACGCAAGCGGATATTGCGTTTAAAGTCATCTCAGATCACATCCGTACCGTAGCCTTCGCAATCGGTGACGGCGCACTTCCGTCCAATGAAGGTCGCGGATATGTGCTGCGTCGTCTATTGAGAAGAGCGGTTCGTTTCGCGAAACAATTAGGCATCGATAAGCCATTCATGTACATGCTCGTACCGATTGTCGGAGATATCATGAAAGACTTCTACCCAGAAGTCCATGATAAACAAGCATTCATTATGAAAGTCGTGAAAAACGAAGAAGATCGTTTCCACGAAACATTGCATGACGGAATGGCGATCTTAACGACAATCATTGAAAAAGCAAAAGCTTCAGATTTGCCAATCGTTTCAGGCAGCGACGCGTTCAAACTTTATGACACATATGGCTTCCCGTTTGAACTAACAGAGGAATTTGCTTTAGAAGAAAATGTGGCAGTTGACCGTATCGGGTTTGACGAAGAAATGGCTGCACAACGAAATCGTGCACGTGCTGCGCGTGCAACGTCTGACTCCATGCATGTTCAATCCGGCGTGCTTGGTGAAGTGCATGAGGCAAGTGAGTTCATTGGCTATAGTCAACTAGAAACGAATGCGATCGTCAGTGTACTTGTGCAAGACGGTCAACGTATCGCACATGCATCTGAAGGTGAAACGGTACAAATTATTTTGGATCAGACACCGTTTTATGCAGAAAGTGGCGGTCAAGTAGCGGATAAAGGCACGATCTCAAACGAGTCGTTCACGGCAGAAGTTCGTGATGTCAAAAAAGCCCCTAATGGACAGAACTTGCACACCGTCTTTATCAGTTCAGGTGAATTGAATGAAGGAGTAACAGTCGTCGCTAAAGTAGACGAGTTCTCCCGCAATCTGACAGTGAAGAATCATACAGCTACACACTTATTACATCGTGCGTTAAAAGATGTCCTTGGTGAACACGTCAATCAAGCAGGATCATATGTTGGCCCGGATCGTCTTCGCTTTGACTTCTCCCATTTTGGACAAGTTACAAAAGAAGAACTAGAGCGCATCGAATTCCAAGTCAATGAACAAATTTGGGCAGGTACGCCAGTCAACACAATGGTATCACCGATAGCTGAAGCGAAAGAAATGGGTGCGATGGCATTGTTCGGCGAGAAATACGGTGATATCGTACGCGTCGTCAAAGTCGGAGATTACTCAATCGAGCTATGTGGAGGATGCCACGTTCGCAATACGTCCGATATTAACGTATTCAAAATCGTTTCTGAAGGCGGAATCGGTGCAGGTACTCGACGCATTGAAGCATTTACGGGTGGACAAGCTTTCCGTTCATTCAAAGAAGATCAAGCGGTCATCGATCAAGTAGCAACAACGGCTAAAGCAACTCCAAAAACGGTCGTCACAAAAGTTGAATCGATTCTAGCAGACTTTAAAGAACTTCAGCGAGAAAACGAATCACTGCAAGCGAAGATGGGCAACAGTCAATTGGCAAGCGTTATGGAAACAGCTCAGCAAATCGAAGACGTCACAGTTATTTCTGCAAATGTAGAAGTGAAAGACAACAACGGTTTACGTCAATTAATCGATGAAATGAAACAAAAAACTTCCAAAGGCGTCATTGTACTTGGTACAGTAACGGATGGGAAAGTCATGCTGGCAGCGGGAGTTACCGATGATTTAAAAGGTAGCAACTACCACGCAGGAAAAATCGTCAACCATGTTGCATCTCTCTGTGGCGGAAAAGGTGGCGGTCGCCCAGACATGGCAATGGCTGGAGCAAAAGATGCGTCAAAACTTGATGATGCGCTTCAATCCGTGTATGATTATGTAAAATCTGTTTAACCATTATGTAGAGCGATTATGTTAGGGAAATAGATAAGATGTACGATGTTTAATCTATACGACCTTTTTATAGTAAGAAGTTAATTCGTTATACACATAAATGGAAATCGGAAAGCGGGGTGTCGAGTATGAGTTCATCAGATGAAACGATGAAGTTCAACTTTCCTGAGGAGTCAATGGAGGAAGAAGTCAAATCAGTCATGCTCCACGTTTACAAATCATTAGAAGAAAAAGGGTACAACCCGATTAATCAGATGGTCGGCTATTTACTATCTGGAGATCCAGCCTATATTCCACGCCACGAAGACGCTCGTAGTCTGATTCGGAAACTGGAACGAGATGAAATTCTAGAAGAATTAGTCAAGTTCTACATTCGGGAGAATAGAGGCAAATCCGAATGAGAACTATGGGATTGGATGTCGGCTCAAAAACAGTCGGCATTGCGATAAGTGACAGTCTCGGTTGGACAGCCCAAGGAATCGAAACGATCAAAATTGATGAGGCGGTAGGTTCTTTCGGGATGAAACGAGTCAAACAGCTAATAGAAGAATACGAAGTGACAAAATTTGTCGTCGGGTACCCGAAGAATATGAATAATACCATTGGGCCCCGCGGCGAAGCTTCCGAACAGTACGCAGAGAAATTGCGAGAAAAGTTCGGTTTACCTGTTGTATTATGGGATGAAAGATTAACGACTATGGCTGCAGAACGCGTTTTAATCGATGCCGATGTGAGTCGAAAAAAACGTAAAGAAGTCATAGACAAAATGGCAGCAGTTATGATTTTGCAAGGATATTTAGATTCACAAAAAATTTAGAGGTGATTACACAATGGAACACGGACAAGAGAACATGACAATCGTAGATGAGAACGGCGAAGAGCACGTATGTGAAGTAATTTTAACATTTGATTCAAAAGAATATGAAAGATCATACGTCCTGTATCATATTTTAGACGGCGAAGAGAGAGACGATGACGAGGAAGTTGAAATCCACGCGTCCGCATTCATTCCGACTGAAGAAGGACAAGATGGTGGTTCACTTCTTGAAATTGAGTCCGATGAAGAATGGGATATGATCGAAGAAGTTTTGAACACATTCCTTGAAGAAGAAGACGAGTAAACGATAATAGTATGTGACGGGCGGAATGGTGCTGACCGTTCCGTCTTTTTTAGTTAATTGATCCATAGCGGAAGAAGAGGTGAGGCTTGTGGAAAAAGAGCCCCAAAGAAAAAAAGATGTCATGTTTGAACGAATGTTGGAGCAAAAGGAAGAAGTGAGAACCGTTAGAAAAATAGTACTTTGGATTGTTGCGATTGTATTGGTTGTAGGGATAGTAGGAGGCTTTTCAGTCTATACATACATAAAAGGCGCGTTGCAACCCGTTGATCCGTATTCGGAAAAAGTAATAGAAGTAGAAATTCCAATAGGTTCAGGTTTGGATACAATTTCTGAAAAACTGGAAAAGTCGGGTATTATTAAAAGTGCACGGATCTTTAAATACTACGCAAAAGTAAATAACGAAGCAGATTTCCAAGCAGGAACATATGGCTTGTCACAGTCGATGACGCCTGATGAATTAATCGAGAGTCTAAAAACAGGTGTAGTCTACCGAACGCCAGCATTTACGCTTGTGATTCCGGAAGGTTTAACACTTGATCAAATTGCAGAAAAAACGAGTGAAAAGACGACAATTACTTCAGAACAGTTTATGAAGTACGTGACGGACGAACAAGTCATTGCAGAATATATGACGAAGTATCCAGAAGTGATAACGGATGAAATTCTAAATGAAAATATCCGCTATGCTCTAGAAGGTTATTTATTCCCAGCTACTTATCCATTCTATGAAGAAAAACCGACTGTAAAAGAAGTTGTGGATACGATGGTAGATGCGACTGTACAGAACGTCATTCCGTATAAAGCCTACTGGGCACCAGAAGATGAAGAACTGAAGAAAAGTCGTTCAGTCCATAAAATGCTGACATTTGCTTCATTGTTGGAAAAAGAAGCAACAGGCGAAACGGATCGTCAAACGATTGCGAGTATCTTCAATAACCGCATTGCACAAGGTATGCCATTGCAGACCGATCCAACCGTTCTATATGCACTGGGCGAACACAAAGCCCGCGTGATGAACGAAGATCTAAAAGTGGACAATGTCTATAATACGTATAAAAATAAAGGATTACCGCCCGGCCCGATTGCAAATGCTGGAACAGCTTCCTTACAGGCGACAGTTGAACCGTCTAAAACAGGATATCTATTCTTCCTAGCAGATAAAGACGGTAACAATCACTATGCCAAAACGTATGAAGAACACTTGAAAAACAAAGCCGAATTTATTGATAGCCAGTATAAATAATACGTTGTAAAGGGGAAGTGTATATGACGGACTACACTGCGTACATTAGCCGCTTTGCAGAAGGAAAAGAGCCGCTCATCCTTGAAATGGAACGCTACGCTGAAGAACACCGTGTGCCAATCATGGATGATGCAGGTCTTTATACGTTGATCGGGTTGCTGAAAATCCAGCAACCTAAGCGTATACTCGAAATCGGAAGTGCGATCGGCTATTCGGCTATTCGATTAGCAAAAGCGTTTCCGGACGCAATCATTTATACAGTCGAGCGCGACACGGAACGTTATGAGAAAGCAGTCGAGAACATTGAGCGTAGCGGATTGCGAGAGCGCATCACAATCATTCATGCAGATGCACTGGAACTGGATGAAACGACATTACAACAGCAACCATTTGATGCACTGTTCATAGATGCAGCAAAAGGACAATATCGAAAGTTTTTCGACAAATACAGTCCTCTTGTTGGTGCGTTAGGTGTAATTTATTGTGATAATATGTTTATGCATGGTATGGTGCTGTTGGAAGATGCAGACATACCAAAACGTAACCGAACAATGATTCGAAATTTGCAGCAATTCACGAGCTGGGCGATGCGCAATGAACAGTATGAAACGTCATTGTTACCAATAGGTGACGGCATTTTGATAGCCGTGAAAAAGTAGTGAAGAGTAGACCGTAAAGGGGAATAGTTGTGAAGAAAAAACCTGTCGTGATCGGTATTACCGGAGGTTCAGGATCCGGAAAAACTAGTGTCACCAAAAAGATACATGAAGTATTCCAAGGTCATTCAGTCGTTGTCATTGAACAAGACGATTACTATAAAGATCAATCACATTTGGCATTTAATGAAAGATTACAAACGAATTATGATCATCCGCTAGCGTTCGATACAGATTTACTGATTCAACATATCCATCAGTTGATCAACAGACAGTCAATCGAAAAGCCGACATATGATTATACTTTGCACACACGGGCGACTGAAAAAGAAGTGGTAGAGTCACAAGACGTTATCATTCTTGAAGGAATATTAGTCTTAGAAGATGAACGTTTGCGTGATCTTATGGATATTAAGTTGTTTGTTGATACCGATTCAGATATACGAATTATTCGTCGTATTTTACGGGACATCCATGATCGTGGACGGACGGTAGATTCTGTCGTAGAACAATATATGACGGTTGTTCGTCCTATGCACAATCAATTCATTGAACCTACAAAAAAGTATGCTAATATAATCATTCCCGAAGGCGGCGAGAACGCGGTTGCGATTGATTTAATGGTAACGAAGATAAAAACAATTCTTGCATCTGTCGATGAAGTATAATATGATGATGACATAATTTTAAATCAATTCAACATCCGCCTGTTTATATAAGTAAATGAGGATGTGCGCAAGACATGCAAGGGCTTTTTTTCGTTCAGACGAGTAAAAGGAATGAAAAGAAGAAAAGTTAAAACTAAAATAGTTCCACTATGTCACATAATTAAAGTTAGTGTGGCATAGTATTTTTTATGAACAGAAATTTGAGGAGTGTTATTAAATGGTTTCAGAAAAAAAGTTTCCAATGACAGCTGCAGGTAAAGCAAAGTTAGAAGAAGAATTAGAGTATTTGAAAACGGTTAAACGTGTGGAAGTAGTAGAAAGAATCAAAATCGCACGTAGTTACGGTGATTTATCGGAAAACTCCGAGTACGATTCAGCGAAAGAAGACCAGGCATTTGTCGAAGGGAAGATTTCTTCTATTGAAGGAATGATTCGCAATGCAGTCATTATTACTGAAAATGAATTAAATACGGATGAAGTTCAATTAGGTAAGACGGTCACATTCAGAGAAATTCCTGACGGTGACAAAGAGACATATACAATTGTAGGATCAGCAGAAGCGAATCCTCTAGAAGGTATGATCTCAAACGACTCACCAATTGCAAAAGCATTAATTGGTCGTAAGAAAGACGAAAAAGTTAGGATTCAAACTCCCGGCGGTGAAATGTCAGTAGAGATACTCGAGATAAAGTGACACACGTACCGTCTTCTTATTTGTAGAAGACGGTATTGCTTATTTTGATCAATTCCCACTACGGGATTTGTGTTTCATTTCATAGTAAAGGAGTCGTCAAAAATGCCAGATGAAGGTCCAAAGTATTCAAGATCATCAAGAAAACAAGGTAGTAAAGCAAACAAAGTGAATAGAGCATTGAATATTTCAATAGGCGTCGTAGTTTTTCTGATTGCAGTGGTTGCTATTATTTTTATAACAGGTGATGACGACAAAAATGAAGTAGCGATTGAAAAGCCCGAAGAATCTACTCAGTCCGATACAGCACCAATTGAACCTATTGTTTTAGATGATGAAGATGATACGGACAAGCCTGATACGGAAGATTCTGAACCAACAGAAGTGGAAGAGCCAGAAGTTCAAGCTCCTGAAGAAACTAACGAAGTGGTAAATGAAGTTGTGGAAGAACCGGAAGCACCTAAAGTAGAAGAACCGAAAAAAGAACAGCCGAAAAAGGAACAACCAAAAAAAGAGCAACCGAAGAAAGAAACTTCTTCTGATTCCGGTAAGAAAGCTATTGTAAATCCTGACTGGAAACCTGTTGGTACAAAGCAAACAGGCGAGCACGTCTCGAAGTACGATGGTCAATCCGACGATTGGAATGAAAAAAAGAAAGCCATCTCCTATGCGACAGGACTGTCTGAAGATCAGTTATATTTTGATCGCATTCAAAATGGAGGAAGTCCTCAAAAATCAGAAGGTATTGTCAGAAGTAAAGATAATTCCAAAAAATATAAAGTATATCTAGAGTGGGTTGACGGTCAAGGCTGGAAACCAGTGAAAATGGATGTATTGAAGTAAGGATATCAAACTACCGATGTGCTGCTTTTTTGCAGCACATTCTAGTTAGTGAAAAAGAGGAGAGGGCATAAATGAAAATAGCAATCGTAGGAGCAATGGAGGAAGAAGTTGAAATATTGCGCAGAGAAATCGGTCTTGGGAAGATTACAACGATCGGCAACTGTGAGTTTATCGAAGGTAAGGTAGGTAAGCACCAAGTGATTGTGACGAAGAGTGGCATTGGTAAAGTAAACGCTGCCATGGCAACAACAATCCTACTACAAAACTACAAACCGGACGTAGTCTTGAATACAGGTTCTGCGGGTGGAACAAATCCTGAACTCGAAGTAGGAACGATTGTCATATCGGATTATGTCCTGCATCATGATGTCGATGTAACCGCATTCGGATACGAGCTAGGACAAGTACCACAACTTCCTGCAAGTTTCCCTTCAGATTCTACACTAATTGGTTTCGCTAGAGAAGCCGTCATTGAATTAGATACATATGAACATTGTGTAGGTACGATCGCTTCAGCTGATACTTTCATGGATGATCCTGAAAAAGTGTTACAAGTTAAAAGTAGATTTCCACGAGTGATCGCAGTAGAAATGGAAGCTGCGGCTGTTGCTCAAGTTTGTTATCAATTCAATACACGTTGTGTAGTAATCCGTGCACTATCTGATATTGCCGGAAAAGAATCCACAGTCAGTTTCGAAGAATTTCTACCGCTTGCTGCCAAACACTCGTCACAGATAGTTTTGCGTGTCATCTCGAAACTTTGATCGTTCTATGATAAAATGACTAAGTAGACAGACCAGCAGTTCGTTTGGTTGAGAGGAGGGACATTCAATGGGATTCTTAATGGGTGGAGTATTTATCGTCACTGCACTATTGGCACTAATTATTTTACGCGAGGTTAAAGCTGACTAAGAATAAAATTAAAGCGTTTCCGGTGTGCGGGGGCTGTGGCCCAAGGTTGCACGATCGGAAACGCTTTTTGTATTATTGATATTCATGCTTGAACGATTGATACAATTTGACGATTGCCCGCTTCTCGATTCGTGAAACATAACTTCTGGAAATATTTAATTGCTCTGCGATTTCTTTTTGGGTCATCGGCTGATCGTCTAACAAGCCGTATCGTCTTTGGATGATTTCGAGCTCCCGTGAATCTAGCTTGTTCAAATGTCGGTATAGCCGCTCTTTTTGTTCGTTTTGTTCTACGGTTGTTTGTGGAGGTATGTCGTTTGTTTGAAGGAGGTCTGCGATTTCCAAGGATTGGCCGTCTTTATCCATGCCGATTGGTTCGTAGAGGGAGACATCTTTTTGTACCTTTTTCTGTGTTCGTAAATACATAAGTATTTCATTTTCGATACAGCGCGCAGCATACGTAGCAAGCTTTGTTTTACGGTCTGGCGTAAAGCTATTGACGGCTTTCATCAGACCAATCGCCCCGATTGAAATATAATCATCAAGCAGTTCATGCTTCGGTTGAAACTTCTTGACGATATGGGCGACCAAACGCATATTGTGTTCGATAAGTTCATCTCGTGCACTTTCATCGCCTTCAGCTAATCGTCTCAGGCATTCGGCTTCTTCCTTCTTGGACAACGGACGAAGGAAAGCTTGACCTCTGATGTATCCGATTAGCGCGGGGATCTCTAACCATAATTGCATGACGGCCAGGAAAAACCCGCTCATGTGACCACCTCCGATTATTGGTAGTTTACTCTATGCAAACAACGGATGGTCTATCACTGACAAGAAAAGCGATAAAATCAGACATAGTTGTGCGTGCATAGTACACAACTATGTTATAATCAGACAAGAATTTGTTGTAGGGCGGAGAGGATAATGTGTTAAATCGTTTTTTACCGAGCGCATATGTTAAATCAGTATTTTTGATCAAACCGGAAGACCTGATTGAAAATGGTATTAAGGGCATCATTACGGATTTAGACAATACACTCGTTGAATGGGATCGTGCAGATGCCACGGAAGATATTATGGCATGGTTCAAATCAATGCGCGATGCCGGTTTACAAATTACAGTTGTTTCCAATAACCATATAGAGCGCGTTAGTCACTTTTGTGACCCGTTAGGCATCCCGTATATTTGCGAAGCGCGAAAGCCGTTGAAGAGATCATTTTATCAAGCAATGGCTACGTTAGGATTGCCTAAAAAAGAAATCGTTATGATTGGTGATCAATTATTGACAGATGTCTTGGGTGCGAATCGAGTGGGGTTACAGACGATATTGGTCGTCCCTGTGGCAAGTTCCGATGCGCCAATCACGAAGTTCAACCGCGCGATTGAACGACGGATTATGGCAAGGTTTAGAAGAAAAGGATTACTTACGTGGGAGGACTAAATTTGGAATTGATCAAATGTATTGGATGCGGTATTACAATCCAAACAACCGATAAAACTGCAGAAGGCTATGCACCACCTGCTTCTTTAGAGAAGGAAGATGTTATTTGCCAGCGTTGTTTTAAATTACGGAACTATAATGAACTACAGCCAGTTTCCTTATCAGGAGACGATTTTTTAGCGATTCTAAATGGAATCGGTGAGAAACAAGGTTTAATCGTCAAAGTCGTGGATATCTTTGATTTCAACGGTAGCTGGATTAATGGCCTGCATCGCTTTGTAGGCAAGAAAGACATCTTGTTGATCGGTAATAAAGCAGATATTTTGCCGAAAGCGATTAATCCGCAACGAGTGAAGAATTGGATGAAGGCAGAAGCGGCAAAGCTTGGCTTAAAACCGATTGACGTCTTGCTCGTTTCTGCTGTAAAAGGGAACGGCATGAGTGAAGCACTCGACGCAATCGAGAAATACCGTAAAGGTAAAGACGTCTATGTAGTCGGTTGTACGAATGTAGGGAAATCTACGTTTATTAATCGGATCATCAAAGATGCGACGGGTATGGAGGATGTCATTACGACGTCTTATTTCCCTGGAACAACGCTTGATGTAGTAGAAATTCCATTGGACGATGGAAAAATGCTGATGGATACACCAGGGATCATCAATGATCACCAAATGGCCCATCACTTAGATGCGCACGATTTAAAATTAATTACACCGAAAAAAGAGTTGAAGCCGAAAGTCTATCAACTGAATGCGGAACAGACTTTGTTCATTGGTGGACTGGCACGTTTTGATTTCATTCAAGGTGGACGTTCTTCATTCAATATTTACGCAGCGAATGCATTACCGGTTCATCGGACAAAGCTTGAAAATGCAGATGAGCTATTTAAAAATCATCTAGGTGACATGCTTTCTCCACCTGGACCTGCATCCCTCGAAAATTTGCCGCCACTTGTGCGCCATGAATTTTCGATTAAGGAAGCAAAGACAGACATAGTTATTTCAGGTCTTGGCTGGATTACGATTCAGCATGCGAATGTAAAAGTGGCTGTACATGCACCAAAAGGTGTGAATGTCGTAATCAGACCTTCATTGATTTAATAGGGCTAGGAGGAATGACCAATTGAAAAAATGGTATGCGGTAGTAGGCGATCCGATCGCGCAATCGATGTCACCGGTCATGCACGATCAGTGGTTTGATGAAAACGATTTGGACGCGACGTATATACCGATTCATGCAACAGCGGGAAGCTTGGAACAAACGATCAACAGTTTGCGTACACTCGGATGCAGCGGTTGGAATGTGACAGTACCCCATAAACAAGCAATTATTCCTTTCCTTGATGAAGTGGATCAATCAGCGAGGGTCATGAATGCGGTGAATACAGTCTACCAAACCGATCAAGGTAAACTAATCGGTGCCAATACAGATGGTGCAGGTTTTGTGAAGTCTTTGGAGGAGTTTTCCGAATCAGTTACAGGTCCTGTATTACTTATAGGAGCTGGCGGAGCGGCTAGAGGTATCGCCTTTGCTTTGCAGTCAGCTGGCTATGGACCACTCTATTTCACGAATAGGACCGCTTCAAGGGCCGCAGAACTGGCGACAGCGATGGATGACGGTCATGCGCTATCTATTGAAGATGCAGAAGAACGTCTTGGGGAGTTCGGACTGGTCGTCCAAACTACTTCAGTCGGTATGAACTTTGCGCAAGAAGGGATTCCACTTGATCCAAAGAATATCGCAAGTGGTGTCGTAGTGGCGGATATTATTTATAATCCGCTTGAAACCGAATTTTTACGACAAGCAAAACAAGCAGGTGCCAAGACGATGAATGGCGTAGGAATGTTCGTCCATCAAGGCGCGTTAGCTTTTGACAAGTGGACAGGCGTCTATCCTGACACGAAAAGAATGACAGATACGATTACAATGAAAGTTGGCGGGTAAACATGTTAACAGGTAAACAAAAAAGTTTTTTAAGAAGCGAAGCACATCATTTAGATTCATTATTCCAAATTGGGAAAAGTGGTCTGACAGATGCAATCCTCGCTCAAATCGATGAAGCGCTAGAAGCACGTGAACTACTCAAAGTAAGCGTCCTTCAGAACTGCGACGAGGACAAAAAAGAAATTGCTGAAAAGATTGGCGCGTATAAGGGTATTCACGTAGTTCAAATCATCGGCAGCACAATTGTTTTATACAGAGAATCGACAGAGAAAAAACGCATACAATTACCGTAAGGAGAATCAGATGAAGCGAATTGGCATTTTGGGCGGAACTTTCAATCCGCCGCACACTGGACATTTAATGATCGCCAATGAAGTGCGTCATGCACTGCAGCTGGACGAAGTATGGCTGATGCCTACTGCAGTCCCGCCGCATAAGCTTACGACGGGCGATGCAACAGCAGAGCAACGTCTACAAATGGTGAAGCTAGCGGCAGATGAAGTGGAAGGCTTGCGTGCATCTTCGTATGAAATTGAGCGTGGCGGAGTATCATTTACATACGATACGATGTCTCAATTAGTTTTGGACGAACCCGATGTTCACTTTCATTTTATCATTGGTGGGGATATGATCGATCAGTTGCCGACATGGTATCGGATTGAAGATTTACTCGATATTATTACGTTTGTCGGTGTAAAGCGCCCAGGTGCTACTAACGCTTCTGCAATCCCGGTACAACTAGTGGAAACACCTCAACTTGATTTGTCATCCACATTGATCCGCCAGCGTTTTGCAGAAGGAGGAACTGTGCAACTTTTGATTCCTTCCTCTGTCGAAGCTTATATTCGAGAGGAGAGATTATATGGATCTTCAACAAGTTCGAATTGATCTGGAACAACGCTTACCAAAAGCACGCTATGAACATGTGTTACGTGTCACGGAAACTGCAAAGAAGTTAGCGGAAGAAGTGGGTGTATCAGTAGAAAAGGCTGAAATTGCTGGCCTATTTCATGATTATGCCAAATTTATGGATAAAGACGAGTTACTCGAATTATTAAAGCGTGACGAAGACTACGAGCTCTATGCGCAGTATCACTCTGAACTATGGCATGCGCCAGTTGGAGCTATGCTTGCGAAAGAGCGTTACGGAGTAGAAGATCACGACATCTTGCAGGCAGTCCGTTTCCATACGACAGGACGTGCTGGGATGAGCGACCTAGAGAAAGTAATTTATATTGCAGATTTAATTGAACCAGGAAGAAAGTTTCCGGGGATCGAAGAACTTCGCCAACGTATTGACGGAGAACCGCTGGAAGATCAAATGACCGAATGTATCCAGCACACATTTAAATTTTTAGTTCAGCGATACGCAGTCATTTTTCCTCATTCATTTGATTGTTATAATGACCATGTACGTAGAAGAAAGGAACAGTGAAGTATGCCAACATTATTAGAATTAGCTTATGAAGCAGTAGATAGTAAGAAAGCAGAAGATATCGTAGTATTAAACATGGAGGGAATTTCACTAATTGCTGATCAATTCATCATTTGTCATGCAAACTCTGAAAGACAAGTACAAGCGATCGCGCGTGAAGTAGCAGATGCAGCTTCAAAAGAAGGCTATCCAGTGAAGCGTTTAGAAGGATTCGACGCAGGTCGTTGGATTTTAGTCGATCTTCTAGATGTAGTCGTTCATGTATTCCACAGAGATGAACGTGGATTCTATAACTTAGAAAAGTTATGGGGAGACGCACAGTTATTAAACGTTGAGGATGAAGTATGAGTTCTTCCTATTCAGCGTTCGCATCTATTTATGACGAACTAATGAATGATATCCCGTATGACGCCTATGTCGAGTTACTCGATTTGGCGTCTGCTGGCGTTTCAGGGAAAAAAGTATTGGATATTGGTTGCGGAACTGGCTTGCTGTCCGCCATGCTCGCAAAAAAAGGAGCACATGTCACCGGTATCGATCTTTCCGCTGATATGCTCGAAGTTGCTTCGCGTCGTGCAGAATCACTTTCTCTTGATATTACATTGATCGAGCAACCGATGCAGCGACTAGACGTAGAAGAGACATTTGATGCAGCTGTCATATCGATCGATTCCATAAACTATGTAATTAAACAAGCAGATGTCTTAGAAACATTCCGCCGCGTATATGAATCGCTTGCTACAGGTGGCGTGTTGCTATTTGATGTGCACTCGTTAGAGAAAATGGATGAAATCTTCCTTGAAGGTCCTTTTGTTTTCGATAATCAACGTATTTCATATATTTGGCAAACAGCTCCTGGTGACGAGACTCACTCTATTTATTCTGAGTTGGCGTTTTTCGTAAGACAGGAAGATGGTTCTTATCAGCGTTTTGACGAAGTACATATGCAACGAACATTTGCGATACCTGAATATGTTCAAATGCTTGAAGAAGTTGGATTTCATATTGAGCGTATTTTTGCAGATTGGGAAGATGAAGCACCTGAAGAAGAAAGTGAAAGAATATTCTTCCAAGTCCGGAAATAAGTCTTCCATAGTATTTCACAATCGGGTATAGTGAAGGGGACTCCATACGGTGCTGAAAGAAAGGATTGTTGTTTATCCGTTCATTCTTTACCGAAAAATGGCGTACATTGATCATTCCTATTGCAGCGTTCGCTGTACTTTCCACTGTTTGGTTCTTTCCCCGAGAACCGTCGGACCAACTTTCCGAAGAACGTGGACAATCCCTATTTGAACCAATTGAAACTACTGAAGAAAATAAAGAAGTGGAAGCACCGATCGAGTTAGTGGCTGAAGCGGTCTCCGTTGCTATTCTTGTAGATGTAAAAGGTGCTGTAAAACATCCCGGACTCTATTCGATGCAAGAAGGTGATCGCTTGCTTGATGCAGTCGACAAAGCAGGAGGTTACACGGAGGCCGCTGACACTAGGTTGTTGAACCATGCGCAAAGACTGCAGGATGAATCTGTCGTCTATGTACCGATCGCAGGAGAAGAACCACCGGTATATGAGCAACCAGCCGCGGCGTCAACTTCTTCGTCTGAAAGTTCCGCTTCGAAAGTAAATATCAATGCAGCGAATGAAAGTGAATTTCAAACGCTTCCTGGCATCGGTCCAGCAAAAGCTACGGCGATTGTACAATACCGTGAAGAGCATGGCGCTTTTTCGCAATTGGATGGAATAAAAAATGTGTCAGGCATTGGTGACAAGACATTTGAAAAATTAGAACCACTTATTATTCTTAATTGATGGAGGCAACCGTATGGAGCGAATTACTTGGGATCAGTTCTTCATGGCGCAAAGTCATTTGCTGGCGATGCGTAGCACGTGCACACGGCTCTCAGTGGGGTCCATTTTAGTACGTGATCAGCGTATTATTGCTGGCGGCTATAATGGTTCAATTTCGGGTGGAGACCATTGTATTGAACACGGCTGTTATGTCGTGGACAATCATTGCGTTCGAACGATACACTCAGAAATGAATGCATTACTACAATGTGCTAAATACGGCATACCGGTCGCAAAGGCAACTATTTATGTCACACACTTCCCGTGTTTACAATGTAGTAAAGCATTGATTCAGGCAGGTATTGAACGTGTTAAATACGCGGAAGATTACCGAAATAGCGAGTATGCACTCGAGTTGTTTGCGCAAGCGGGTGTCGAGATTGAAAAAGTGCCGTTTGACGAGCGATCTATTGACTTCGCCAGTGAAGAGAAATTTTCACTATTCAACGAAATGTTGACGAAAATGCAAGAGCTTGGCGCTGAACCTGAAGAACTAGATGCCCTTTTACAAAGGGTGAATCACTTATTTGGCAATTAATCCGATCGATACGATGGATGTATATAGCGATTCCTGTAGCGATTTCTGCGTTTGCAGCTGAGCTTTCAGGATCGCTTTTATTTTTAAATGTTTTATTCCTCATACCATTCTACTTTTTGCGCAAAGATTATCTACATCTAATTCTTTGCTCACTTCTTGCTAGTTTCTCTTTTTTCTATTTCTCCAGTCATTCTACAGCACTTCCTAACGATTCTGTCATGACATTTCAGTGGAAAGATCAAGTGAAGATCGATGGAGCTAAAGTGAAGGGTTTTGCTACATTACATGACGGTACAATTGTCTATATGATGTATACGCTAACTTCCGAACACGAAAAGAAACGCTTCCAAGCTGCGCGATTATCTACGTTTTTGTTCACAGCTGAAGTGGAGCCGAAAGAATTGGAACCGGCAGCCCATGACTATTCATTCGATATGGCACGCTATTTACGAATGAACGGTGCAGCGGGAATTCTAGAAGCCACGCGTATCACATCTAGTCAGCCCCTCACAACACTTCGAACGCGACTCTCGCATTACCGCTTTTCTATCAAACAACATATTCACGAGCACTTTCCGTCTTCACTTGTCACGGAAGCAGAGGCATTATTGATCGGAGACCGTTCTAGTATGGATCGACTCTTGCAGAAAGAATATCAAACGCTTGGGATCACGCATTTGTTTGCCATTTCTGGTTTGCATGTCGGACTGTTGACGTTTTTCATACGGGTAATCTTCTTGCGAGTTGGTTTTCGAAAAGAATGGGTGACCTACGGATTACTGGTGTTTTTGCCGACTTACGCATGTATTGCTGGCGGAGCACCTTCTGTCTGGCGTGCGGCCACTGTCACGATGATTGTATTACTTGCGGTTACAGGGAATTTGAGATTGCGCCTAGATGATGCACTGGCTATGAGCGCATTGTTCTTTATCGTGATGCAACCCCATATCGTATTCCAGCCTGGATTTCAGCTATCTTATTTAGCTGCATTCTCTTTATTGTATTCGTCCGCTATTTTAAGCCAGGCAAAAAATGGTTTCGTTGTATCTTTTCTTGTCACCGTCATTACTCAAGTCGCGCTTTATCCTATTTTGTTGTATCACTTCTTTGAGTTGTCGATTTCTTCTTTTATCGCGAATTTGTTCTATGTCCCTTTGTATTCCATATTTATTTTGCCAGCCAATTTATTACTGTTAGTTTGTACGTATACAATCCCTCCGCTAGCCAGTTTACTTTTTCACATGTATGAACCAATCAGACAATGGATAGCTAGCATGACCACTTGGTTTGCTTCATTTCCGTACCAAATGTGGACACCGGGACAGCCGGATGGAATAGGTTCTGCGCTTGCGGTTCTTGGGATCTTACTATTTCTAGTTTCTTTGGAACGAAGAAAATGTATTGCGCTAGGTGTCGCTGGCTTATTGTTACCGGCATTTTATTTGGAAATCAAACCGATACTACATCGGGACGCGATCGTTTCGTACGTCGACGTGGGACAAGGGGACAGTACGATTATCGAGATGCCTTTTAAAAAAGCAGTGTATATGATAGATACTGGTGGCGTTGTTCATTTTGGTGAAGCGAATTGGAAAACTCCTGAGCAGCCATTTGAAATTGGACGAAATATCGTTGTGCCGTACTTAAAAGCAAAAGGTATTACGAAAATCGACCGATTGATGATTTCTCATGCCGATCTTGATCATATGGAAGGTGCGGATGAAGTCATGGAAGAGTTACGCGTGAAGGAGATTCATATACCGCCTGGAAGCGAACAAGAGAAAGCGATGGAAGACGTGTTACGATTGGCCAATGAACAAAAAGTTCCAGTGCAACTCGTTGGGGAAGGCTTTAATTGGAATATAGGTGATTATCAGTTTCAATATGTAGCGCCTGAAGAACGTATGTATGACGGCAATGACAGTTCACTCATACTGGTCATGAAGAAGAATGATCTTCATTTCATCTTTCCTGGAGATTTGGAGAAAGAGGGAGAACAGCGATTTTTGCAAAGGTATCGCTCTGCAGATTTTCAACGTGTTGTGCTAAAAGCAGGTCATCATGGCAGCAAAACATCGAGTACAGAGCCTTTTATCAATTTCTTACAGCCCGAGTTTATTATTGTTTCGGCAGGAAGAAATAGTCGCTATGGACATCCGCATGCAGAAGTAGTGAATCGTTTCATTGAGCATGACATTCAGTTTTGGTCGACAGCGGAACAAGGAACTATTGAATTACGTGTAAAGGATGGTATGTATACGACCACATCTAGTCGCTAAAAACAAATAGACACATCCGCCAATTAGGTGGATGTGTCTACTTTATAAAACAGTTGATTAGCGAGCGACGATATCGATGATCGTAGCAACAACAAAAATTGCCGAAAAACCGATAAACGCAACTATAAAGCCGATGCCACTATCAATCGCGTCATTACGTTTGGATTGGACATCATGTTCAAATTCATTCATTGCTACACCTCCTAATTCCATACTAAGTATAGATGAAAGTGAAAGAAAAATCCATATAAATCGACGTTTTTAGGTGTTGCAATGTATGTTGACACAATTTGTTCATAGAGTAAGTGAATTATAAGTTAAAAGAGCGGAAACGCATATGGCCATTTCCGCTTCATTGATTCTAGTTAATAGTATCTGTCCTTTTCTGCTGTTTCGCGATGGTTTGGTGTCATCGGTTCTTGCTTCGGTGTCAAGTGACCAAGTTCGGCCAATTCCAAAGAGATTTCTTCTTTCTCCTCAGGTTTTGAATTTTTACGAGTATTTACTTCTAGACGCTTAGATTTTTTCATCAATAAACCTCCTTTACTCGCTAGTATGGAGAAATAATTGATTATCATGTATAGTTAGCACAGGTTTTTACATGCAAGTACTCGTTAACAGAGGTGAAGAAAGTGGTTACGAAAATTTGGAGTCAAATTGAAAAAGGCGATGTGCAACCAGTTTATTTACTGACTGGTACTGAGCAACATTTATTGGATGAAACGATAAAGAAATTGATCAAGGCAGTGCCCGGCATGACATCATCTGAAGTGAATCGCTTTGATTTGGAAGAGATACCTATCCAGGCAGTTCTTGAAGTAGCGAATGAATTTCCGTTTTTAGTCGATCATAAATTAATTGTCGCAAAAAACTGCTCGTTTTTGAAAGCAACCGATAATTCAAAAGAAAAACAGAACCATCAATTAGAATTGTTGGAAAAGTGGCTGGAAAATCCATCGCCTACCGCAACGGTAGTATTTGTGGCGCCATATGAAAAATTAGATGCACGAAAGAAAATTACGAAGAAAATTAAAAAGCATGCAGTTGTCGTAGAAGCTGTGGCTTTGCAAGGACAAGACTTATCTACGTGGATCATGCAACAAGGGAAAGATAAAGGGATTGCGTTTGATAAAAAGACAGCTGAATTCCTCATGGAGATGTCAGGAACTGATTTGCTGACTCTTTCTACTGAAGTGGACAAGCTAGCGGGATATTTGGCATTCAGTGGCACAGTCGACGTCGATATGATTGAACAATTGGTTGCTAGAACGCCCGAAATGGATGTATTCCGCCTGACGGATTCATTCGTTAATAACAAACGTGCGGAATCACTTGCTGTCTATCATGATTTATTGCGTAATGGTGAAGAGCCGATCATGATGGCGTCACTCATCGCAAGCCAAGTACGTTTAATGATCCATGTGACAAATCTCCGTAAAAAAGGCTATCAGCAACAACAGATCGCCACCACCCTTCATATCCATCCGTATCGCGTCAAGTTGATGATGCAACGAAAACTGCCGCCTTTACCAGTTTTATTAAAGGCGTTGGATGATTTGGCGACGATTGATTTGCAATTGAAAACCACGAGTGGCAATCGCCAGCGTAAACTAGAATTATTTTTAATGAATGGTCTATAAAAACGCAAAAAAAGACTGCCGTCACGAGGAGGCAGTCTTTTAACATGTCATTATTGAGCTTTTTTAGTTAGACGTGATTTTTGACGAGCAGCAGTGTTTTTTGGGATAAGACCTTTACGGGCAGCAGTATCCAATTGTTTCACAGCATTTCTCAAAAGTTCTTCAGCGTTCTCTTCTTTATTCGTAAGAGCCGCATCCGCTTTACGGATTGCAGTACGCATAGAAGCTTTAACGTGCGAGTTTGCTTCGTTAGCAGCAGCACTTTGTTTCACGCGTTTGATAGCACCTTTAATGTTTGGCATTTCATTCACCTCCAGCTTTCAGGTAAGGCAAGAGTGTTTCCACAATCATCCGGACATCTCTTTACAACAAGCATAATTTTAACAAAGCTCATGACAGATTGCAAGAAAAAAAGTAAAGTGATTCATCTTTACAGCAATCTATTCCTGAATAATCGCCGATTAATTGCACAAACTGGCTAGTAGAGGTGAAAAAAATGAGCGAAATCAACTACTATCGAACGGATTTAATTGATGAAAGTGATGAGTTTGTCAGGCATCAGACGGATCAAGAAGAAAAGAAATTGAAGGAAATGTCCGGAATACGTGTCGAAGAACAAACAATTGGTCGAATTAAAGCAACTACGGTAAAAGTGACAGCAGAAGGTGAGGAAGAAATCGGGAAAGCGAAAGGTACATATATTACGCTGACGATTCCGACACTTGCTGTTCACGAAATCGATGAGATTCAAATATTATGTGAACTTGTGGTTAAAAAAATGGACACCTTAATTAAAGAAAAAATACCGGGAGACGTAAAGAAAGTGTTATGTGTCGGTCTCGGTAACCGAGAAATTACGCCTGATGCTGTTGGGCCCGCTGTTATGGATTATGTGAAAGAAGTGATACCTGATTATTACGAAGCAGATGAAAGTGGTGTGATGGTTTATGCACCGGGGGTAACGATTCAGACGGGTTTAGAAACTGCTTCCTTCGTAAAAGCAATCGTGGATCAAAGTAAGCCGGATCTGTTACTCGTCGTCGATGCGCTTGCTGCGAGAAGTAGCGCAAGGCTTTGCCGTACGATTCAGCTAACAGATACGGGTATTCATCCGGGCTCAGGTGTAGGGAACAGCCGCAAAGAGTTATCAGAAAAAAGTCTCGGCATCCCCGTCATTGCGATAGGCGTGCCGACAGTAGTGGACGGCCCTGTACTTGTGGCGGATGCGATTGACACGATGTTTGGCTATATCGCAACGAAAATTGAAGAGGATAGTATGCCTTCGTCTAAACTCTCAACGGGTCGTTTTCCTCAACGCATCACAAAAGAGGCAGATCGCACAGCGCTTGGACCTATATTCGGTGATTGGTCATCATGGACGCATGAAGAACGAATTAAATTATTTGAAGAAGTACTGACCAATCAGGAATTGTCGACATTTATATCGCCAAAAGAAATTGATTCGTGGGTAGCGAACTATGCCACGGCATTGTCTTCTTCATTAATTAGTTGGATTCATAAAGTAAATACGTGAACTAGTCATTGACCTTTTTTCTTCTGCATATTGTGGAAGATGGAGGGATTACTATGAAAAAAACTTTGCAAATCTGGATGAGCGTTATTTTTGTATTGTTCATCTTCCCTGTCGTACTGCAGTACATTCCTAAACAGCCGACCATCCCCACCGCCCTCTCGTTAAAGGAACCAAGCACAATAGTTTACGCATCCAATGTATTGGAAGAGGATATTCGTCCTAAAGTGAAAGGTAATGTTTTAATTTATTCGACTCATTCACATGAAGCGTATGAACCGATTACGAAAGCAGCGGATGGTAAAGTTGCAGTGTCTCATCATTCGGAGAATATAATAAAAGTGGGCGCGCGGCTAAAAGAGAATTTAATATCACATGGTCTTGGGGCAGAACAACTCGATATCGATATTGTGAAAATTATGCAACAAAAGAAGATACCGTATCATCGCTCGTATGCTGCGATCAGGCCGTATGTGGAAAAGAAGGTTAACGAACAATCTTATGATTTAGTCATCGACATGCACAGGGATTCGCTCGGTCCTTCTAAAACGACCATAACTCACGCTGGTCAACGCTATGCAAAAGTGGCATTTGTCATTGGAAGAGACCACCCGTATTACGAACGGAATTTGGCCAAAGCGAAGCAATTGAAAAGTGAAATGGAAAAAATAGTGCCGGGTATCACGCGAGAGATCATCATCAAAGGTGGCCGTGGAGTAGACGGTAAATACAATCAAGATTTAAATACAAGCATCATTTTGATCGAAATGGGTGGCGTAGGTAATACTGAAATGGAAATCAATCAAACGATATCTGTCGTTGGTGAATCTATTTCCGCTATGATGATCGTGCAATAATCTTTCAAATATTGAAGTCTGAACCGTTCACTGCTATAATTCAAGTAGCTTAAATAGGTACGTACATGTAGGAGTGAACAGTGATGAATCAAGAGCAGAGAGCAGCACGTCAAAAAAACATCCGAAATTTTTCTATCATCGCCCATATCGACCATGGAAAGTCCACGCTGGCTGATAGGATTTTAGAAAAAACGGAAATAGTGAAAACACGTAATATGAAATCGCAATCATTGGATTCGATGGACCTGGAACGTGAACGCGGGATTACCATTAAATTGAATGCCGTTCAATTGGTATATACGGCAAAGAATGGTGAAGACTACACGTTTCACTTGATCGACACACCAGGACACGTCGATTTCACATATGAAGTATCGAGAAGTTTGGCAGCTTGTGAAGGCGCTATTTTGGTTGTAGACGCTGCACAAGGTATCGAAGCCCAAACATTGGCGAACGTCTACTTGGCGCTAGATAATGATTTGGAAATCTTACCTGTCATTAATAAAATCGATTTACCGGCAGCTGATCCGGAACGTGTAAAAAAAGAAATTGAAGAAGTTATCGGATTGGATGCTTCAGAAGCGGTTTTAGCTTCAGCAAAAGCTGGAATTGGCATTGAAGAAATTCTGGAGCAAATCGTAGAAAAAGTGCCAGCGCCTGAAGGAGATCCTGAAGCGCCATTAAAAGCGTTGATTTTCGACTCCCATTACGATCAGTATAAAGGCGTTATCGTCAATATCCGAATTGTTCAAGGGAAAGTAAAGCCAGGCGATAAAATTCGTATGATGGCTACAGGTAAAGAATTTGAAGTGCTTGAAACAGGAGTCTTTACTCCGACAATTTCTCCTCGCGATGAATTGACTGTAGGGGACGTAGGTTTCTTGTCTGCTTCTATTAAAACGGTAGGGGATACACAAGTCGGAGATACCATTACACTTGCCAATGACCCTGCAGATGAAGCATTACCAGGTTATCGTCGTATGAATCCGATGGTGTTCTGCGGATTGTACCCAATCGATACGTCTAAATACAACGATTTGCGTGAAGCGCTTGAAAAGCTAGAACTGAATGACTCTGCACTTGAATATGAGCCAGAGACATCCCAAGCACTAGGATTCGGTTACCGCTGTGGGTTCCTCGGCCTATTGCACATGGAAATTATTCAGGAACGGATCGAACGTGAATTCAATATCGATTTGATCACAACAGCGCCAAGTGTTATATATAAAGTAAACTTAACGGATGGTTCAACGATGAATGTGGATAATCCATCGATGATGCCTTCTGCACAAAAAGTAGATTTCGTAGAAGAACCATATGTTAAAGCGTCTGTCATGGTGCCAAATGATTATGTAGGTGCTGTCATGGAACTATGTCAACGTAAGCGTGGAGATTTCATTACAATGGATTATATGGACAGCACACGTGTCAATATCATCTATGAACTGCCATTGGCGGAAATTGTCTATGATTTCTTTGACCAATTGAAATCCAGCACAAAAGGCTATGCTTCGTTGGATTATGAATTAATTGGCTATAAGCGTTCGAAACTCGTGAAGATGGATATTCTGTTGAACGGTGAAAATGTCGATGCACTGAGCTTTATTGTGCACAATGACTTCAGCTACGAGCGCGGAAAAGCAATCGTTGAAAAACTGAAGTCGTTAATTCCAAGACAACAGTTCGAAGTTCCTGTTCAAGCAGCGATTGGTCAAAAAATCGTTGCGCGTTCTACTATTAAATCAATGGGTAAAAACGTTTTAGCAAAATGTTACGGTGGAGATATTTCCCGTAAACGTAAATTGCTTGATAAGCAAAAAGAAGGTAAGAAAAAAATGAAACAAGTCGGCTCGGTGGAAGTTCCACAAGAAGCGTTCATGGCTGTTTTGAAGATGGATGAAGATTAATTGAACTCAGCAAAAAGGGGGCAAATCGCCCTCTTTTTGCCGTTTACATACTCATATAAAGGATGTGACAGCATGCGGGGAGTGTATATCCATATACCGTTTTGCCAGCAAATTTGTCATTACTGTGATTTTAATAAAGTGTTTTTGAAAAACCAGCCGGTCGATCGATATATCGAAGCGATTGGTAAAGAGTTTTATTATATGAAAGAAGCCGGCCATTCATTTGAAGAAGTGGAAACGGTATTCTTAGGTGGTGGCACGCCAACAGCGCTTAGCGTCGAACAACTTGACCGGTTACTGACGATTGTTTCACAGTACATAGATGTGACAACGTTAAAAGAATTCACAACCGAAGCAAATCCTGACGACCTGTCAGAAGGACAACTATCTATTTTGAAAGAAAAAGGTGTCAATCGTTTATCAATCGGCGTTCAAACTTTCAATGAACGATTACTGAAGCAAATCGGACGCACGCATTCCAACGAAGACGTGGAACGTGTCATTGCGGCTGCACGTAGTGTCGGTTTCGAGAATATCAGTATCGATTTAATGTACAGCTTACCGACGCAGACTGTAAGCGAATGGGAAGAGACGCTCGATCGGGCATTGGCGCTTGATTTGCCGCATTACTCCGCCTATTCATTAATTGTTGAACCAAAAACGGTATTTTACAATCGAATGGTTAAAGGGAAATTACCGTTGCCTGGAGAAGATGTCGAAGCTGAAATGTTTGAGATGGTCATTGAACGCATGAATGCAGCAGGCAGGGAACAATATGAAATCAGCAACTTCGCAAAACCTGAATATCCTTCGTTTCATAACTTGATTTATTGGGAAAACTCCCAATATGCAGGTATTGGTGCAGGTGCTCACGGCTATCTCGGCAAAGAACGCTATTCAAACGTTGGTCCGTTAATGCACTATATCGACCACTTAGAAGAAGGCAAGTTACCTCGCAAGGACGTTCATGAAGTGACACTGGCAGAATCAATGGAAGAAGAAATGTTCCTTGGTTTGCGAATAGTTGAAGGAGTTTCTATGCAGGAATTCCAGAAGAAATTCAACCGACCGATCAAAGAAGTATTCGGTAAACCGATTGAAAAACTGCAACAACAAGGGCTGCTTCACATCGATGGTGATCTTCTACGCCTGACACGAAAAGGTGTTTTTCTAGGGAATACAGTGTTTCAAGAATTTTTATTAGGTGATTGAGTTTGATTCGTTGACATATAAAATAGAATTTGATAAATTATAAAGTAGTATTAGCACTCGCAGTTAATGAGTGCTAACAGGAGTGATGATCATGTTGACAAACAGACAATTGCTCATACTACAATTGACAGTGAAAGATTTTATTGAGTCTGCTCAACCTGTTGGTTCCAGACAACTGTCAAAGAAACCGGAAGCGCCATTTAGTTCGGCAACCATTCGGAATGACATGGCGGATCTGGAAGATATGGGTTATCTAGAAAAGACTCACACATCATCTGGAAGAGTGCCTTCAGAAAAAGGCTATAGGTTCTTTGTGGATCATTTATTACAGCCACAAGCCCTAGGTCTTGAAGACAGCTTGCAGTTGCGTACAGTGTTTCAGGAAAAAGTCGGAGAGTCTGAGGAATTGATACGGAAGTCCGCAACGATTTTATCGGACTTGACGAATTATACGTCCATTCTACTTGGACCTGATACTTCTACGCATGCCGTCAAGAAATTCTCTATAGTTCCACTTGATCAACAGCGAGCAGTGGCAATTATCGTAACAGATAATGGACATGTGGAAAATCGGATTTTCGATGTACCACCTGGCCTCACTGCTTCGGAAATTGAGAAGACGGTAAATATTTTAAATGAACGCCTAATCGGCACATCGCTTGTGCAGTTGCAGAAAAAATTGCAGCTCGAGGCGAAACATGTATTTGAACAGCATATTCACCAAGCTGAGCAACTATTCAGCTCGCTGCAGCAAGCAATGGCAGTGGAGCCTGAAGAGCAATTGTATTTCGGCGGGAAATTGAATATGTGGAAACAACCGGAATTTCACGATTTCCAAAAGATGCAATCATTTTTTGAATTGATAGAGAAAGGCAATCCTGCCATGGGGCTTTTCAAAAATAACGAGCAAGGTATACAAGTTCGTATCGGTTCAGAAAACAACGTGATTGAAATGGAAGACTACAGCGTGATCACTTCCACATACTCGGCAGGAGAGAATATGGAAGGTTCCATCGCAATTATCGGTCCGAAGCGTATGGATTACGGAAGAGTCATTACATTGCTAGACATACTTAGCAGTGATCTATCTTCTGCACTACATCGGTTAACCATCGGGCAAGACGGGAACGGGAGGCAAGACACGTGAAAGAAAACGAAAAGTTTGAAGAGCATCTAGATGAAAATCTTTCCGAAGATGAGCAAGAGCTTACTGAAGCGTCAGATCAGCCAGAGGTTGAAGAAGTCGTGGAAGTACTCACTACAGAACAAGAACTTGAGAAAAAAATAGATGAATTAACGAAAGCTCTTGAAGAAGAAGAGGGTAAGAAATTACGCGTATTGGCGGATATGGAAAACGTCAAAAGACGAGCTGCACTAGACTATCAAACGTTGCAAACATACCGTGCACAAAACGTAATGGTGAATATTTTGCCTGTACTGGATAACTTCGAACGTGCACTTGCGGTTGAAGCAAAAGAAGAAGAGACGAAGGCCCTCTTAACAGGGATGGAAATGGTCTATCGTTCATTAGTAGAAGCGTTAAAATCTGACGGACTCGAAGAAATTGAAGCACTTGATCAAGAATTCGATCCAAACTTCCATCAGGCAGTGATGACAGGCAATGAAGAAGAGAAAGATTCTGGAATTGTTTTGGAAGAACTGCAAAAAGGATATAAACTTAAAGAGCGTGTACTTCGACCATCCATGGTTAAAGTAAACGAATAAAAAAACTAATTTTTTCACATTATAGGAGGAAAATCAAAAATGAGTAAAATTATTGGTATTGACTTAGGAACAACAAACTCAGTAGTCGCAGTATATGAAGGCGGAGAAGCGAAAGTAATTCCGAATCCTGAAGGTAACAGAACGTCACCATCCGTTGTCGCATTCAAAAACGGAGAAAGACAAGTTGGGGAAGTAGCTAAACGTCAATCGATCACAAACCCGAACACAATTATGTCTGTTAAAAGACATATGGGTACGGACTTTAAAGTAGAAGTAGACGGCAAAGAATATTCTCCACAAGAAGTTTCAGCTATGATCCTTCAATACATGAAAGGCTACGCTGAAGAATACTTGGGCGAAAAAGTAACGAAGGCTGTTGTTACAGTGCCTGCGTACTTTAACGATGCGCAGCGTCAAGCAACAAAAGATGCTGGTACAATTGCGGGTCTTGAAGTAGAGCGAATCATCAACGAGCCAACAGCAGCTGCACTTGCTTACGGTTTGGATAAGACAGAAGAAGATCAAACAATTCTAGTATATGACCTAGGTGGCGGTACGTTTGACGTATCTATCCTTGAACTAGGTGACGGAGTATTCCAAGTACGTTCAACAGCAGGTGACAATAAACTTGGTGGAGACGACTTCGATGATATTATTATGGATTACTTAGTACAAGAATTCCGTAAAGAAAACTCCATTGATCTTTCTAAAGATAAAATGGCTATGCAACGTCTGAAAGATGCAGCTGAAAAAGCGAAGAAAGATTTGTCAGGTGTAACATCTACTTCAATCTCTCTTCCGTTCATTACAGCTGGAGAAGCAGGACCTCTACACATGGAAATCACTTTAACTCGCGGTAAATTCGATGAGTTGACAGCGGACTTAGTAGAACGTTCTATGATTCCGACTCGCCAAGCGCTTAAAGACGCAGATCTTTCAGCAGCTGAAATCGATCGCGTAATCTTAGTTGGTGGATCTACACGTATTCCAGCAGTACAAGAAGCAATCAAAAAAGTAACAGGTAAAGAGCCATTCAAAGGCGTAAACCCTGATGAAGTAGTAGCAATGGGTGCAGCAGTTCAAGGTTCTATCCTTACTGGAGACGTTAAAGACGTAGTACTTCTTGACGTAACGCCTCTATCACTAGGTATCGAAACGATGGGCTCTGTTTTCACTAAGCTAATCGACCGCAACACGACAATCCCTACAAGCAAATCACAAGTGTTCTCTACAGCGGCAGACAACCAGCCAGCAGTAGATATCCACGTATTGCAAGGTGAGCGTCCGATGGCGACTGACAATAAAACATTAGGTCGTTTCCAATTGACGGATATTCCACCAGCACCACGTGGCGTTCCACAAATCGAAGTAACATTCGATATCGACAAAAACGGTATTGTAAATGTTAAAGCGAAAGATATGGGTACACAAAAAGAACAAAACATCACGATCCAGTCTAGTTCAGGCCTTTCTGATGAAGAGATCGATCAAATGGTTAAAGACGCAGAAGCTCACGCTGAAGATGATAAGAAGCGTAAAGAAGAAGCGGAACTTCGCAACGAAGCAGATCAGTTAGTATTCATGGCTGAAAAGACACTTAAAGACCTAGAAGGTAAAGTGGATGAAGCAGAAGTGAAAGAAGCTGAAGCGGCATTGGAAGAATTGAAAGCTGCTAATGAATCTGGAGATCTTGAAGAAATTCGTACGAAGAAAGAAAAACTTGACGAATTAGTACAAGCTCTATCTGTAAAACTATATGAGCAAGCTGCTGCAGAAGCACAAGCTGCACAAGGTGATGCACAACCAGGCCAAGAAGATGATGGTGTAGTGGACGCAGATTTCGAAGAAGTAGAAGACGACAAAGACACTAAATAAGTAATTCGAAATAGCTATTGACGGAAAAGTCAAAGTCCGAAATTCCGGCTTTGACTTTTTCGTTTGTTAACTTAACAAAATTCGATATCAACGTGTTACAATGGACAACAGGTAAAATGCGATGAGGGGTGCAATGAATGAGTAAACGAGATTACTATGATGTGCTAGGCGTTTCTAAATCTGCAACGAAAGAAGAAATCCGCAAAGCATATCGTACACTTTCTAAAAAGTTCCATCCGGACTTGAACAAAGAAGCGGATGCAGAATTGAAATTCAAAGAGGTAACAGAAGCATTTGAAGTATTAAGCGACGAGAATAAGAGAGCCGAATACGATCAATTCGGACATAATGGACCAGGTGCCGGATTTGGTGGATTCGGTGGCGGTGGTGGAGATGGCTTCGGTTTCGAAGATATTTTCAGCACGTTCTTCGGCGGTAGTGCAAGAAGAAGAGATCCAAATGCCCCACAAAAAGGTAATGACTTGCAATATACGATGACAGTCGACTTCATGGACGCTATTTTTGGTAAAGAAACTGAAATTGATATTCCACGTGAAGAAGAATGTGATACATGTGACGGTACAGGTGCTAAAAAAGGCACAAGCGTCAAAACATGTACGGAATGTAATGGATCGGGCGAGATTTCATTTGCTCAAAACACGCCATTCGGTCAAGTGGTCAATCGCAGAACATGTCCTACATGTCAGGGAACAGGTAAAATCATTCCAGAAAAATGTGAAACATGCCGAGGTAAAGGCCGCGTAACGAAAAACAAAGTCATTAAAGTAACCATTCCTGCTGGTGTAGACCAAGGCCAACGACTGCGTGTAGGCGGTCAAGGTGAAGCGGGTATAAATGGAGGACCTCCTGGAGACTTATATATCGTCTTTAATGTACGTCCACATAAACGTTTCATTCGTGAAGAAGATGATATTATCCTGGAATTGAACTTGACGTTCCCACAAGCATCACTCGGAGACGAGCTCGAAGTTCAAACAGTACACGGCAAAGTAAAGTTGAAAATTCCGGCAGGTACACAAAACGGTACGACATTCCGCCTTCGAGGCAAAGGAGTTCCGAACGTACACGGTCACGGTACAGGCGATCAACATGTCATCATCAAAGTAACAACACCGAAGAAGATGACAGAGCGACAAAAAGAATTATTGCGTGAGTTCGCATCAATCGAAGGGGAATCACCAGATGAGTATTCCAGCTCATTCTTCGATAAAATTAAACGCACTTTTAAAGGTGAATGAAAGGATGACTAGCTGTGAAATGGTCTGAAGTTTCCGTCCACACGACGCATGAAGCAACTGAGGCAGTCGCAAATATCTTGCATGAAGCAGGAGCGAGCGGAGTTGTCATTGAGGACTCTGAAGAATTTGATAAAGAGCGAGTGGATCAATTTGGCGAAATATATGCACTCGATAAAGATGATTTTCCTAACGAAGGAGTCATCATCAAAGCGTATTTGCCTGTCACTAGTTTCATCAACGAAACAGTTGAAAACCTTGAACTGGAAATAGAAGGCCTTCGTCAGTTTTCATTAAATCCTGGTCGCTTTACTATTGGCATTACAGAAGTAGATGAAGAAGATTGGGCCAACTCATGGAAACAATACTTCCATCCTGTGAAAATATCAAAGCGGTTCACGATTGTCCCTACATGGGAAGAGTATACCCCAGTGGAATCGGATGAATTGATCATTGAACTAGATCCCGGTATGGCTTTTGGAACAGGTACACACCCTACTACAGTCCTTTGTTTGCAAGCTCTCGAAAAGTATCTTGAACCTAACCAGACAATTGTCGATGTAGGAACTGGTTCGGGCGTGCTTGCGATTGGTGCTGCTTTACTTGGTGCCAAACACATTACAGCACTTGACCTAGATGAAGTAGCTGTTCGCGCTGCAGAAGAAAATGTTACGTATAACCATGTCGATGATCGCATTACGGTTTTGAAGGGTAATCTTCTCGATTCAATCGAAGAGCCACCGGACTTAATTATCGCGAATATTTTAGCGGACGTTATCATGTCGTTTTCTCAAGATGCCTATCAACTTGTCAAACCAGGGGGCTTATTCATCACGTCGGGGATCATTGGAGCCAAACGCGATGAAGTGCGTAATGATCTAATCGCACAAGGTTTTGAGATTTTGGAAACGGTTCTCATGGAAGACTGGGTAGTCATCATCGCGCGCAAAGGTAGTGAATAATCATGCAACGCTATTTTCTAAATCATCCATTTGATGAACAAGGTCGAGTTGAGATTGGCGGAGATGATTATAAGCATATCGTCAAAGTCATGCGTATGACGCCAGGTCAGGAAGTAGTGACGGTTTATGATGGCGTTGCTTCTATTGCGATCATAGATAGCATGAGTGAAGATGCGGTGATCGTTTCTCAAAAGAAACAACTAGACAAAGACAATGAGTTGCCGATTTCCGTAACGATTGCCTGCGGTTTACCTAAAGGCGATAAGCTCGACTTAATTACACAAAAGAGCACCGAGCTCGGTATGAGTCAGTTGATTCCTTTTGCTGCGAGCCGATCTATCGTTAAATGGGACGCAAAAAAAGTTGATAAGCGCATAGATCGTTTGCAAAAAATTGCCAAGGAAGCTGCTGAGCAATGTCATCGTAATCATGTGCCAGAGATTTTATCTGTCCAGAGCATCAAGCAACTGATCACGTATACGGATTCTTTTGATGTCAAAATGTTTGCGGATGAAGAAGATGCGAAAAGTGATGTGCCGCATAAGATTGCGGACCGTCTCAAAAACGTGTATCATGGACAATCGATAGTAGTTGTTTTTGGTCCGGAAGGCGGATTGGCGCGTGAAGAAGCCGATTTACTGCAACAAGCCGGCTTCCTTCCGGTGTCGCTTGGACCTAGAATCCTGCGTACGGAAACAGCTCCTTTGTATGTATTGTCCGCTATGTCTTATGAATTTGAATGAAAGAAGTGAACAACTTATGTCTTCAGTTGCTTTTCATACACTAGGCTGCAAAGTGAATCACTACGAAACAGAAGCTATTTGGCAATTGTTTCAAGAAGCAGGTTATGAAAGAGTAGAGTTTGATAAGAATTCTGATGTCTATGTTATTAATACATGTACCGTTACAAACACCGGTGATAAGAAGAGCCGACAAGTAATTCGTCGCGCTATCCGGAAAAATCCGGACGCAGTCATTTGTGTAACAGGTTGTTACGCCCAAACATCTCCGGCAGAAATTATGGCAATTCCCGGTGTGGATATTGTCGTAGGTACACAAGATCGTTCTAAATTGCTTGGATTGATCGAACAGTTCCGTGAAGAGCGCCAGCCGATCAACGCGGTACGAAATATTATGAAAAACCGAGTCTATGAAGAACTTGATGTGCCTTCGTTTACAGACCGTACACGGGCTTCATTGAAAATTCAGGAAGGGTGTAATAACTTCTGTACGTTCTGTATCATTCCGTGGGCTAGGGGATTAATGCGCTCACGTGATCCGGAAGAAGTTATCCGCCAAGCACAGCAACTTGTCGATGCGGGTTACCTCGAAATTGTGTTAACAGGTATTCACACAGGTGGTTACGGTGAAGATTTAAAAGACTATAATTTAGCTCGTCTGTTACGTGATTTGGAAACGCAGGTAAAAGGATTGAAACGTCTTCGTATCAGTTCGATTGAAGCGAGCCAATTAACAGATGAAGTCATCGATGTGTTGCGTAATTCCAACATTGTCGTACGTCACTTGCATATCCCGATTCAATCGGGTTCGGATACTGTACTGAAACGCATGCGTCGTAAATATACGATGGAATTCTTCTCAGATCGTTTAAAGCGTCTGAATGAAGCACTGCCTGACCTTGCAATTACTTCAGACGTCATCGTAGGTTTCCCAGGTGAGACGGAAGAAGAATTTATGGAAACGTATAACTTTATTCGCGACCATAAGTTTTCTGAACTCCACGTGTTCCCTTATTCGAAGAGAACAGGCACGCCTGCTGCACGTATGGAAGATCAGGTAGACGAGAATGTGAAAAATGAGCGCGTTCATCGCTTAATTACATTGAACGACCAATTAGCGAAAAATTATGCCGCTCGTTTTGAAGGCGAAGTGCTAGAAGTCATTCCTGAAGAGCGCTATAAACTAGATAGTGACGACAATCTATACGTAGGCTATACAGATAATTACTTAAAAGTAGTGATGCCAGCAGATGAAACGATGATTGGAAAAATCATTAAAGTGAAAATCACGAAAGCCGGCTATCCTTACAATGAAGGTCAACCTGTACGTGTCCTTACAGAAGAAAAAATATCGATGTAAAAAGATCACCTGTAATGGGTGGTCTTTTTCGTGCAACGAATTGAAAGCTTTGATATACTGAAAAAAACGATGTGCAAAAGGAGCGCTTTCATTGACTACAAATTATGCCGCTTATATTGATCATACGTTGTTAAAGGCAGAAGCGACGAAACAGCAAATACTGGATTTATGTGAAGAAGCGAAAAAGTATTCATTTGCTTCAGTGTGCATTAATCCGACGTGGGTAAGGACAGCTGCAGAAGCTTTACAAGGTACCGAAGTAAAAGTGTGTACAGTCATCGGTTTCCCGCTAGGTGCAAACACGCCTGAAGTAAAAGCTTTCGAGGCGAAAGACGCGATTGCTAACGGTGCAACAGAAGTAGATATGGTCATCAATATCGGTGCGCTTCAAAGTGGGTTACTTGAACAGGTGCGAAAAGATATTGAAGCGGTTGTAGAAGCAGCAAAAGATCAAGCACTTGTAAAAGTGATCATCGAAACATCATTGCTGGATGATATTCAAAAGCGTTCAGCTTGTGAACTTGCTGTACTCGCAGGAGCAGATTTCGTCAAAACATCTACTGGATTCTCAACTGGCGGTGCGACACCTGAAGACGTAAAATTGATGCGTTCTGTTGTGGGGCCGGCAATTGGTGTAAAAGCAAGTGGTGGAGTACGTAGCGCAGAAGACGTGGATCGCATGATCAAATCAGGTGCTACACGCATCGGGGCAAGTTCGGGTGTTTCCATCGTGCAAGGTCTGTCATCATCTGCTGACTATTGATTATCTAGAAAAAAATCTGGATTTTTTCATGATATTCTAATAGTTTTTATTGACCAATCAGAAAATATGCGTTATAATTTTCTAGTACATAGCAAAGTGCTATGTTCGAAGTGTGTGTTTGGAGGGAGGGACAAGAGATATGACTAAAACAGTCGTTCGCAAAAATGAATCACTTGAAGACGCTCTTCGCCGCTTCAAAAAGACCGTATCCAAGAGTGGTACAATGCAAGAAAGTAGAAAGCGCGAATTCTATGATAAGCCAAGTGTGAAACGTAAAAAGAAATCAGAAGCTGCTCGTAAGCGCAAGTTCTAATTTCTGCCTACATTGAATTTTGACAATAACTACTAATGTAATTTCTTATAAACCGAAGATCCTTCACTGGATCTTCGGTTTATTTTATTGTCTGGAATTTCAAAGTAGTTCTGAATAAAGTATTTAAAGAAGGCTAGTATAGAGAATTAGTGCTTAGGTGAGAATTAGTATATAGGACGTAGATGGTGAAGGTTTAAGAGTGTTTGGGTAGGGATTTATGCTTCGGAGGAGACGTTTGTCTTATGGGCGAGCGGTGAACCACACCCCTAGTGCAAAGATGTGCTCCTAACGCTTCGCTTTTACTCGCAAAAGCCGTTCTTCGTTACGGCTCTTCCCGCTGGCTCACCGCGGGCCCATGGGAAAAAGCGTCCCCCAACTGGAGCTTGCATCCCCTCACAAACGCTAATTCACCTCCCAACTTTCATAACTTTCAACACAACTTCAATAATTATGCTCATGAATGTCCATATATAATCCATATACTAACAAGCCATGACGCAACGAAAGAAAAACTTTTATTTAATTGCAATTAAATGAAACCAAATGCTTCTTCAAACGTAAATAGTAAGTATAATAGGCAGTAGAGAGAGGTGAGAACATAATGTCTAAAATGATTAGGTCCGTTTTTCTGCTCATTTTATTCATCGGTACAATCGCATTGCCTTTTATACACTCAGACGCAGCTGAAACAAAAGTATATCAAGTACCCCTTCATCAAGAAGTAGAAAAGGGGCTGCATGCCTTCCTACAGCGTTCATTTAAAGAAGCTAAGGCAGAAGGTGCAGAGACGATTGTGCTGGATATAGACACTCCTGGAGGCTTTGTAGATGCTGCCGATCAAATCGCAAAGCTGATGAAAACAACTGACGATGTCAAAATCGTCGCGTTCATCAACGATCGCGCGCTATCCGCAGGTGCGTTTCTTGCACTTTATGCAGATGAAATCTACATGACGCCAAACGGTTCCATCGGGGCTGCACAAGTCATTGACGGTTCTGGAAATGCAGCAGAGACGAAAGCCAATAGTTACTGGTTGGCACAAATGAAAAATGCCGCGAAGCACAATGGCCGTGATCCGCAATATGCATTGGCGATGGCAAATCCTGAAATTGATCTGCCGGACTTACGTGCACAAAAAGGCGAACTTCTGACACTCACTGCTGACGAAGCTGAAAAGGTAGGGTACAGTGAAGGGACAGTAGCTTCATTTGACGAGTTACTGAAGAAGCTGGACTTGGAAGATGCGCAAGTCATCTCTACAGCGGAAACGTTTACAGAGAAAATGGCTCGATTCATCACCAACCCAGTCGTTGTACCGATTTTACTTTCCGTTGCGAGTCTCGGACTGATTGTAGAATTATATTCACCAGGCTTTGGTGTGCCGGGGAGCATGGGGCTTACAGCTCTATTCTTATTCTTCTACGGACACACAGTAGCAGGTCTAGCAGGTTATGAGACATTGTTATTGTTCGTGCTCGGCGTAGCACTTATTATTGCCGAATTTTTTGTTGCAGGAGGGATAGCTGGTATCTTCGGGGTCTTGGCTATCATAGGAAGTATTTTACTGGCAGGCACAAACTTGGCATTCATGGCAGTTTCGGTGCTAATTGCGATAGCCGTAGCATTGATAGGAGCGGTGGTTATTATGAAATTCTTCGGTAAAAAACTCCATCTATTGAATAAAATCATTTTAATGGATACGATGGATACGGAAAGCGGTTACGTTTCCAATAAAAATCGTAATGAGTTATTGCAGAAGGTAGCAACAACGATTACTCCACTTTATCCATCTGGCGTCGCTGAAGTAGATGGTGAACGCATCGATGTAGTATCAGAAGGTCGTTACATCGCAAGTGGTAAAGAGGTCGTAATTGTAGCGGTAGAAGGCTTTAGAATTGTAGTAAGAGAGAAGAAAGAGGAGGAACAAGGCTTATGATGGGACTAGGAACAATCGGACTGGTAGCAGCGGTCTTTATTATCATCATCGTACTGGCGATATTCTTTACATTCGTTCCAGTAACGCTCTGGATTTCCGCTATTGCGGCAGGCGTTCGTGTAAGTATCTTCACATTAATCGGTATGCGTTTACGCCGAGTAATTCCAAGCAGAGTAGTTAATCCGTTGATCAAAGCACATAAAGCGGGTCTGACAGTGTCAATCAACCAGCTGGAAAGTCATTACTTAGCTGGTGGTAACGTAGACCGCGTTGTCAATGCGTTAATCGCTGCGCAACGTGCGAATATCGAGTTGTCGTTCGAAAGAGCACAAGCAATCGACTTAGCGGGACGTGACGTATTAGAAGCGGTTCAAATGTCCGTTAACCCGAAAGTGATCGAAACACCATTTATCGCAGGTGTTGCGATGAACGGTATTGAAGTAAAAGCAAAAGCGCGTATTACAGTTCGTGCAAACATCGACCGTCTCGTCGGTGGTGCGGGTGAAGAAACAGTTGTTGCCCGTGTTGGTGAAGGTATCGTATCAACAATCGGTTCTTCGATCAGTCACGCGAAAGTACTAGAAAATCCAGATTTGATTTCCCAAACAGTTCTGAAAAAAGGATTGGACTCAGGTACAGCTTTTGAAATTCTTTCGATTGATATTGCTGACGTGGATATCGGTAAAAACATCGGTGCGGAACTTCAGACTGAACAAGCAATGGCAGATAAAAACATTGCACAGGCAAAAGCGGAAGAACGTCGCGCAATGGCTGTTGCTAATGAGCAAGAGATGAAGGCAAAAACTCAGGAGATGCGCTCGAAAGTTGTGGGTGCAGAAGCTGAAGTACCTTTAGCTATGGCTGAAGCTTTACGTTCAGGAAATATTGGAATTATGGATTATATGAATTACAAAAATATCCAAGCAGATACAAGCATGCGGGATTCAATCAGCAAAACAGGTTCGGATCAACAACCAAAGAAAGATCAATAATAACAAGATGAATTCCCGGGAAGGGGATGCATAATGGAACAACTGATTATTTTGGGTATCATGTTGGCGCTGGGATCGTTATTCGGTAAGAAGAAAGATAAAGATCAACAGAATCAGCCAAAACAACAACCGAAACGTCCGCCCAGCCAGCAATGGCCTGCCCAACCGACACAAAGTGAAATGAAACAAAGAGAACCTCAGCGTACGAATGCTGCTCCAGTAGAGAAGCCGCGTTCGCTGAAGGAATTATCCAGAAGTCTCTTTGAAGATATTCAAAAAGAATTTCAGGATATTCAGCAAGAGGTTAAAGAACCTGAGCGCCCTGTAAAGTCACAGGCGCCCCAGTCTGAAATCTTTTATGCGGAGCCAAAGAAACCGGTTAAGCCGGCTTCAACACCACGTCCAGAGCGTCAAATGGGCAGAGGCAGGCTAAAAGATCAAATGATCATGCAGGAAGATGAACCAATCTTGCAGGAAGACTTGATCCCTAGAACACCCCAGCAAATCATGCAAGGGATTGTCTATGCTGAAATTTTAGGTCCACCAAAATCAAAACGGTAATCATGCCACCCCCTGTCTTTTCATAGGATGAGACAGGGGGTTTTTTCATGAAAAAATTATTCGCACTTCATCCATCCATTATCCTAGATGAATTCAACTCATTGCGGATTACCGGCAATTATCGCTTACTCGCTTTAAGCGAACAATCCGTATCTTTTCAAACGAATGACTATGTCATGACCATCAAAGGAGAAGATGTAACAGTTCTACTGCTGACTGAACAACACGCCCATATATCGATCGATGAATTGCAAGAAGTGACGGTGCGTTTCACACCCGAAGAGGGAAACAGCTATGAGTCCTAAACGATTCGAAGTTCAAGTGACAGATGTGCGCAACGGTTCTATTTTCCTTAGCAAATTACAGCGAGAGCGTGTCAAAATCAGCAGTTTGTATGTCTCTGGAAGTGCTGTATTTTTTGAGACGGACACTAAGGGAATTAAAGTCATCCGCCGTTTCAGAAGGAATTATCGTGTGAAAGTCCGAATTAGACGTAAAGGTTTGGATACTGTCCAGCACCGGTTATTCGCATCTTTGTTATTCTTGATAGTTTGTTTTATTCCATTCATTGCTTCACTATTTCTATGGGACATTACCGTAGAGAGTGATGTGCCTGAAATTGCACAACGAATGGAGAGTAAGATGGTGAAAGCACAAATTATCGCGCCCTCTTTATTATCTAAATTACCAGAAGAAGACGAAATTCGCCGACTGCTGATGCAGGATGAACCTTCATTGTCATGGATTCGATTCTCTCAAACCGGTACTTCGTTGATTGTTTCACCGATGCTTGCGCCATTGTCTACGGAAATTAAAGAAGAAGTGAATGAAAAGCCATCACATCTCGTAGCGAAAACAGGAGGTGTCATCACACGCTTTGCATTAACGCGGGGAGAAAGAGCAAGTGTTATTCATCAAACTGTTAAAAAGGGTGATATGCTGGCAACGGGTATTCTCGAACAAGGAGAAAAGACGACTGTAGTAGGGGCAGATGGGGAAGTATTTGCTGACTACTGGTTAGAATGTCATTTTGAATTACCTAGAACGATTAGTTATTCGATTCAAGGAGAAGAAAATCTTACTATCAGTTGGCAAAAGCCGTGGATAGGTAATCAGATAAAAAACATAGGTTTTAGAAATCCTGTTATTCTTGATAAGACGAAAGAGAATCATACACAAGAAGTGTTTTTGGAAAAAGGAATGGAAAAGACGATCATCCTTCCCTTAATCAAGTATGATTTATTGTCAAAGAAGACGAATGAGCGCATAATTAAAGAAGAAAACATTTTACATGTGTCCTTCACTAATGATAAAGTGAGTGGGACTATACTATTTTTAGTTAACGAAAACATTGCTGAAAAACGACCTATAACTCAAGGAGACTGAATATATTGAGCGAAAATGTACTTCAACTTCATATCGAAGAACCTAACGAAGCGATTATGCTTCTTGGCATTTCCGATCAGAACATGAATCTGATCGAAGAGGAATTAAAAATCTCGATCCACACTAGAGGTGAAACGATCTCGATCAGTGGAGAGCAAGAACAAGCAGAAGCAGCTAAAGTATTGCTCGAACAGTTACTGAAAGTCATCCGTAAAGGGATCAACATCAATCTACGAGATGTGGCAACGGCCATTGAAATGGCAAAGAACGGTACGATTGAATATTTCTCTTCTCTCTATGAAGAAGAAATTGCCCGCAATACAAAAGGAAAAGTCATCCGTGCGAAAACCATTGGACAAAGAGAGTATGTTCAAGCAATTCGTTCGAGAGATTTAGTATTCTGTATTGGACCTGCGGGAACAGGAAAGACCTATTTGGCTGTCGTGATGGCGGTTCAAGCCATGAAAACGGGTTCTGTCAAACGAATAGTATTGACTCGTCCTGCTGTTGAAGCTGGAGAGAGCCTAGGGTTCCTTCCAGGCGACTTAAAAGAAAAAGTGGACCCATACCTTCGACCACTTTATGACGCGCTCCACGACGTGTTAGGAGCTGAACATACCGAACGGTTGATGGAACGTGGCGTGATCGAAATTGCACCACTTGCTTATATGCGTGGAAGAACGCTTGACGACGCATTCGTAATTCTGGACGAAGCGCAAAATACAACCAAAGCACAGATGAAGATGTTTTTAACACGTCTCGGCTTTGGATCGAAGATGGTCATCACAGGTGATAAAACACAGATTGATTTACCGCGCGGTGCGGAATCAGGATTAATTGTTGCAGAAAGTATTTTGAAAAATGTACAAGATATTCAATTTATGTATTTAGAACAAGGTGATGTAGTCCGACATCCGATTGTAGCGAAGATCATTGATGCATATGAAAACGAGCAGTCAACTAATTAATTGACTGCTTTTTTGAATGCGGAAGATACATAGTCCATCCATCATGTACCAATCATTTGCTGAAAAGGAGGCAACTATATGACAGTTTTAAAGGAACTACTTTCACACCTAAGAAAAGTGAAATTTACATTTCTTTTGCTTCTTGTCGTCTCCCTTTCCAGTGTGCTGTTGTTTTTTCTTATGTACGGGAGCACTCAGAACGAAACATATGAAATTTCTGTTTTTGAAATTTCGCCAAAAACCATTCGTTCCCCTAAAACAATAGAAGACACCGAGAAAACCGAACTCGAACGTGTGCGGGCGGAACAAGCGGTCCCAAATTCTTATCGCTTCTCAGAAGATATTATGAAAAACCGCCAAGCTATTCTTGGCTCGATCTTTAACGCAGTTAGTGATGTCAAATTAGAAACAAAAGATGATCTTGACTTGACCTCGGGTAAACAAATAAAACTGCTTCAAAAGAAATTGCAAGGGCTTGAAAACGAAGAAACATTCTTGCTTGTTACAGATGATCAACTTAAACAGTTACTGGCAGCCGAACAAATTGATTTGAACAATTTACAGGAACTGTTGACGCTTGTAGTGGGAAGAGAATTAGCCATTCCATTTAAAGTCGAACAAGTACCCATGCATCGCTATGAAGTGGAGCGGAGAATACGACAGACCAATACATTGCCAAGAGATTTGCATGATATAGCACTATCACTAGGACGTATGGCAGTAGTGGAAACCGAAGTGATTGATGAAGCTTTAACAGCGAAGAACCAGGCGGATGCACGGGCCGCGGTTGAATCCATCCGTATTTTACAAGGACAGGTCATCGTTCGTGAAGGACAGTTGATTGATCGTGATGTATACCATCAACTACAACTTTCAGGTGTTCTTACTAATCAATCTTCACTCAAACCAACCCTTGGAATTATGCTGTTTGTATTATTTGTTTCAGGATTGATTACTATACACTTTGGCAAGTCGAAAAGGGAAGAAACTTTCAAAAAGAAAGCACTCGTTATTTTCTATATCATCTTATTGCTTGCGGTCGTTTTGATGAAGATTGTCAGCTATATCGACCATGAGTTTGATGTTCTAATTGCATTTTTATTCCCGACAGCGCTAGTGCCGATGTTGATCAAGTTATTAATCAATGAACGATCGGCAGTACTCGCCACGATTATTACTTCGGCAACAGCAGGTATCATGTTGCAAGAAGGTCTGGCCGCCATCATGCAAATGGAAGTCGCACTGTATATTTTATTTGGCGGTATTGTTAGTATTTATTTACTAAGCGAACATGGTAGACGTTCGACAATACTGCAGACAAGTCTCGGTGTCGCGGTATCGAATATTATGTTTATCATATTTTATTTATTAATGACACAAACTAGCTACACGACACCAGAGCTGATATTCTATGCCGTCGCAGCGATCTCTTCGGGTTTATTGTCGGGAGCATTGACAATGGGATTATTACCATTTTTCGAGTCGAGTTTCGGTTTGCTTTCCAATATGCGTTTAGTAGAGCTTTCCAATCCTAACCATCCATTATTGAAAAAAATATTAGTCGAAACGCCAGGGACATATCATCACAGTATTATGGTTGCGAATCTAGCAGATGCAGCATGTGAAGCGATTGGTGCGAATGGATTACTCGCGCGTGTCGGTAGCTATTACCATGATATCGGAAAAACTATTCACCCCGGTTTTTTCATTGAAAATCAGCATAATGGCCGGAATTTGCATGATGCACTGACACCTGAGAAAAGTCGTGATATGATTATAGCCCACGCGGAAGACGGCGCAAAAATGTTGGAAACGCATCGTATGCCGAAAGAGCTTGTCGCCATCGCGAGACAGCATCACGGGACGAGTAGTGTCAGATTCTTTTATATGAAAGCGAAAGAATCGAATCCCGATGTAAATGAAAATGACTTCCGCTATCCAGGTCCGAAACCACAAACGAAAGAAAACGCGGTCATAATGATTGCCGACAGTGTAGAAGCAGCGGTGCGATCCATGAAAGAACCGACACCGGAGAAAATTTCCGCACTGGTTAAAGGAATTGTGCGAGGAAAAGTAGAGGACGATCAGTTTGATGAATGTGATCTGTCATTAAAAGAAATTAAACAAGTAAAAATTTCAATTAATGAAACATTGAATGGAATATTCCATAACCGTATTGAATATCCCCAATAACAAAGGAGCAAAGCAACTATGATAGATTTTTATTTCGAAGATGAAACGGAAAGCGTGGACCCGAATTCAGAGACATTGATCAAGGACCTGTTGACTCATGCATCCATAATGGAAAAAATGGAAGGTTTATATGAGTTGTCCATTACATTTATGGATGATGAATCTATTCAGGCAGTGAATGCCGAGTATAGAGGAAAAGATCGCCCAACTGATGTTATTTCATTTGCGCTTGAAGAATTGTCTGAAGGGGAAGTGGCGATTATTCACGAAAGCGACATGCCAGTTGTGCTCGGGGATATCATTATTTCCATCGATACTGCAAAGCGCCAAGCAGCGGAATATAATCATACGTTCGAGCGTGAACTTGGGTTTCTTGCATTACATGGATTCTTGCATTTGCTCGGATATGATCATCTAGATGAAAAACAAGAACGTGAAATGTTCAGCAGACAGACGGAGATTTTGACTGCATTCGGGCTGGAGCGTCAGTGAGTGTATGAAAAGATTCTTGAAATCATTCGTCTATGCATGGGAAGGTATTTTGGATGGCTTTGCGCATGGACGTAATATGAAATTTCATGGTTTATCAGCAATGATTGTAGTAATTGCCGGCTTGTTTACTGGTCTTTCACAAATAGAATGGATGATCATTTTCATCGTCATTGCAGGTATGATGGCGCTCGAATTAATGAATACAGCAGTGGAATACGTTGTAGATCTTGTGACAACGGAGTTCCATCCACTAGCTAAAAAAGCTAAAGATATCGCGGCGGGATCGGTTCTTGTGTACGCTATAGCAAGTGTGATCGTCGGATGTATAATTTTCTTTCCAAAATGGTTTGGATGATAAGATTGAATGAAGAGGAGAGAACTAGATGCGTGTAGAACAATTAGTGAACGAAGCAAAACAGGCCATGAATAAGGCATATGTTCCGTATTCAAAATTTCCAGTAGGTGCTGCATTAGAAACTGAAGACGGCATCATTTATCATGGATGTAATATCGAAAATTCGTCGTACGGATTAACTAACTGTGCAGAGCGAACAGCTATCTTTAAAGCCGTATCTGAAGGTGTCAAGTCGTTCAAGTCCATTACAATCATTGGCGATACTGAAGGTCCAATCTCTCCATGTGGTGCTTGCCGTCAAGTCATTGCGGAATTTTGTGCTCCGCAGATGCCTGTGTACTTGACGAACTTGAAAGGCAATGTGCAAGAAACAACGGTAGAACAGTTATTACCTGGTGCTTTTTCCAAGGAGGATTTAGATTATGCAGAAGAACAACTTTAAGTCAGGCTTTATATCCATTATCGGACGTCCAAATGTAGGGAAATCTACATTCATTAACCGCATGGTTGGGCAAAAGATTGCCATTATGAGTGACAAGCCACAAACTACACGAAACAAAGTACAAGGAATCGTCACAACGGATACGTCTCAGATGATTTTTATCGATACACCAGGTGTTCACAAACCGAAACACCGTCTAGGTGACTTTATGTTAAAAGTGACACGTAGTACGTTAAGTGAAGTGGACGTGATCATGTTCATGGTCAATGCGGATGAGAAAATTGGTACAGGAGATCGTTTCATTATGGAATGGCTCGCTAAATCCGAGACGCCTGTATTTTTGGTCATCAATAAAATAGATCTTGTGCACCCCGACACATTATTTGAGATTATTACGTCGTATACAAACGAAATGAAGTTCACAGAAGTGATTCCTATTTCTGCACTGAACGGTAATAATATCGAACGTCTAGTGGAAGTAATTGAAAGCTATTTGAATGAAGGACCTCAGTTTTATGATGCTGAACAAGTGACGGATCACCCTGAACGTTTCATCGTTTCTGAAATGATCCGAGAAAAAGTATTGCATACGACACGCGAAGAAATACCACACTCCATTGCGGTAGCGATTGAAAGTATGGAACAAGACCCGGAAACACATAAAATGCATATTCGTGCGACCATTATCGTTGAGCGTGATTCGCAAAAAGGAATTGTCATCGGTAAAGGCGGCAAGTTGTTAAAGGAAGTCGGCGTGAAAGCGAGAAAAGACATTGAAATGTTACTCGGTGAGAAAGTCTATTTAGAGCTATGGGTAAAAGTCCAAAAAGACTGGCGTAATCGTCCAAGTCGTTTGAAAGAATTCGGATTTAACGAAGAAGACTATTAAGCTGTCTTTCTTGTTGAAGGAGAGAGCGCGTTGCTGAATAAATTGGAAGGCTTTATTATCAAAAGTATCCCTTACGGGGAGTCCAATAAAATTGTAACGATTTATACGAAAGAAGCAGGGAAAATTACGACGATGGCTAGAGGTGCGAAAAAACCGGCAAGTCGTTTGGCTGCCATTACGCAAACCTTTACTCACGGCTATTTTCTTGTCCGTGCAAGCCGAGGCATGGGGTCGCTTGAACAAGGTGAGCTGATCAGCAGTGTTCGTCATATTCGCTCAGATCTAGAGACGACGGCATATGCGGGTTTAATTGTAGAATTACTCGATCGCTTAACGGAAGCAGAACAGCCGAATGCTAGTATATTCCGTCTGCTTGACGAATCGTTTAATGCGATGGAAGAAGGCTATGATGCAGAAGCGATTTCACTGTTTGTTCAGTGGAAAATGTTGCCGGTAGCAGGTATACATCCTATTCTCCACGAATGTGCAAACTGTGGGGCAACTGAAGGGGAATTCGCTTTTTCTTTCCAACAAATCGGTTTCCTTTGTCATCGCTGTTTTAACGTCGATCCGTACATCATTCGTCTGTCACCTACTCAGATCAAGTTGATTCGTATGTTTTATAATGTACCCCTTGATCAGATTGGTAAGTTAACGTTGAAAAAAACGACGAAGACCTTTATGGCGAAGCTTATTTCAACGATATATCAGGAACAAACAGGGATCTTTTTGAAATCTAGAAAGTTCATTGAACAACTCGAACGTACACCTGAATTGCAGAAAGCGAAAGAACAACCAAAAGAAAGCCCAGAAGAGGAAGGCTAATGCCGACTTCTCCTGGGCTTTTTATGATTAGAATAATAAGTGTTTTTGGATGTATGCTGTGACGTCTGCGATTGGCATACGTTCTTGTTCCATAGAATCACGATGACGAACCGTCACTTGCTGATCTTCTAATGAATCAAAGTCGAATGTGATACAGAATGGCGTTCCGATTTCATCTTGACGACGGTAACGACGTCCGATGGATTGGGAATCATCATATTGTACCGGGAAATGCTTCGAAAGCTCTGCGTATACTTTTTGTGCATCGTCCGCAAGTTTTTTAGACAATGGAAGTACAGCAGCTTTGATCGGCGCAAGTGCTGGGTGGAAACGAAGTACAGTACGTGTATCGCCGTCTTCAAGTTCCTCTGTATCGAATGCGTCACATAGGAATGCCAACGTTACGCGGTCAGCACCAACGGAAGGTTCGATACAGTATGGTACGTATTTTTCATTCGTGATTGGATCTTGATAGTGGAAATCTTCGCCTGAATATTCCATATGACGCTTCAAATCGAAGTCCGTACGGTTCGCGATTCCCCAAAGCTCTCCCCAACCAAATGGGAATTTGTATTCGATATCCACAGTTCCTTTAGAATAGTGGGATAGTTCATCTTCATTGTGCTCGCGAAGACGGATATTATCTTTCTTCAAACCAAGGTTCAATAGCAATCCTTCAGACTGATCAATCCAGTACTTATACCATTGCTCATCTTCGCCAGGCTTACAGAAGAATTCAAGTTCCATTTGTTCGAATTCACGCGTACGGAATGTGAAGTTACCCGGTGTGATTTCATTACGGAAACTCTTCCCTACTTGTGCAATACCAAAAGGTACTTTCTTTCTCATAGAGCGTTGAACATTTTTGAAGTTCACGAAGATCCCTTGTGCCGTTTCCGGACGAAGGAAAATTTCGTTTGCTGATGAATCTGTTACACCTTGACTTGTTTTGAACATCAAGTTGAATTGACGGATTTCTGTATAATCCAATGCGCCACATGTTGGACATTTGATTTCATGTTCTTGAATCAAATCGAACATTTTATCAAACGGTAGGCCATCAACGACCATTTCGATTCCTTTTGCATCCAATGCTTCTTCAATTAATTTATCAGCACGGTGACGGGTATTACATTTTTTACAGTCGATCATCGGATCATTGAAGTTTCCAATATGACCGGATGCTTCCCAAACTTTCGGGTTCATCAGAATAGCGGAATCAAGACCTACGTTATAAGGTGATTCCTGAATAAATTTTTGCCACCAAGCGCGCTTGATGTTGTTTTTTAGTTCGACACCTAATGGACCGTAATCCCAAGTGTTCGCCAAACCACCATAAATATCAGACCCTGGGAATACAAATCCCCGTTGTTTTGAAAGATTGACTACTTGTTCCATAGATAACATTCTAAACGCCTCCAATTAAAATAAGCACACGTCTCCGGACATAGAATCATGTCCGGGGACGAGTGCATGATAACCCGCGGTTCCACCCCGATTGGTTTTTCAACCCACTTTCACAATGAACATTTCAACTCCCGGCTGCCGTTTTCGTGTAGTTACAGGCTTTCACTATCCCTGTTCGCTCAAAAATTACACTACTTATTGACCGTTCTTCGTTTACTTCATTCAAAATTAGTTTAGCATGGTTCTCCTTTCTTCGCAATAGCGAGCGCATTGATATATAATTAGTAAGTAAATACAACTTTGAAGTCTGAAGGCGGTGACATGTTTGGAATTAAATACACGTCAGAATGAAATCCTCGACATCGTCAAAGGAAATGGTCCGATTACAGGAGAACAAATAGCTGACCGTTTGAATTTGGCGCGCGCTACGATCCGGCCGGATTTAGCAATCTTGACGATGGCTGGTTTTTTGGATGCACGACCTCGTGTAGGATATTTCTATTCTGGCAAGAAGCCTATTAAATCCGTCGCGGATGGCATGGTAGACATGATTGTAGCCAATTATCAATCTAGACCAGTTGTCATCACTGAAAATCTATCTGTATATGACGCGATTTGCCAGCTGTTCTTGGAAGATGTGGGTACATTATTCGTAGTGGATCAACAGTCGTTATTGACAGGGGTTGTGTCACGTAAAGACTTGCTGAGGACAAGCATCGGAAGAACAGAATTAGAAAAGATTCCCGTGCATGTCATTATGACAAGAATGCCGAATGTTACATATTGCAAAAAAGAAGATACACTCATCTCGGTTGCCAAAAAAATGATGGACAGCCAAATTGATTCTTTACCTATAATTCAAGAACGCGATAATGGACTTGAAGTAATGGGGCGAGTGACAAAAACAAATATTACTGCCGCTTTTCTTTCCTTAGTGGAAGATCAGGATGTATGAGGAGTGACTGCATGACAAAATTCACATTATTCATCGTTTCGGATTCTGTTGGAGAAACTGCAGGTCTTGTGACAAAAGCAGCCGCTAGCCAGTTCCGTCATGATTTGGAGACGATTTCGATAAAAAGGTTTTCTTATATAGAGGAAAACTCGCAGTTAGAGGAAATTGTGTTCTTGGCGAAGCAACAACAAGCATTGATTGTCTTTACATTGGTTAAAAGTGAAATGAGAGAGCAGCTTCATTTACTTTGCGAAGAGTTGAAAGTACCTTCGGTGGATCTACTCGGTCCATTAATAGATACAATTGGGCAGCAGTTGAAACAGGAACCATTTGAAGAGCCTGGACTGGTCAGGCAGTTGGATGATGTGTATTTCAAAAAAATTGAAGCGATCGAATTTGCGGTTCGTTACGATGATGGAAGAGATACACGAGGTATGTTGGAAGCGGATATCATATTACTAGGTGTTTCACGGACTTCTAAAACGCCTTTGTCTCAATTCCTTGCTAATAAAGGATTTAAAGTAGCAAATGTGCCGCTTGTCCCAGAAGTGGATCCACCGTCAGAACTATTTTCCGTTGATCCAATGAAATGTTTTGGTTTGTATATTTCTGTTGGGCAATTGAATTCAATTCGGAAATCACGTCTAGAAACATTAGGCTTGAAAGATGACGCAAACTATGCGAAAATAACACGTATTCAACAAGAGATAGATTATTTCAATGAAATCACTACACGCATTGGTTGCGACGTCATTGATGTGACGAATCGTGCGGTAGAAGAAACAGCCAATACCATTCTCAAAACACTTTCAGCAAGGAAGGCCAACTGAACAAACCAGTTGGGTCTTCTTTTTTCTGTGCGTCTTCTGTTAGTTCAACATGTCATAAAAATGGCATGAATGTAGATACTAAAAAAAGTACTAGCGAATGTTGTTGATAAAGAAGGATTTTTGTAAAACGTCTAGAATTTATGTATATAGAGTGGAAATGGTGATAGAATGACAAGAATATCTGATGACACAATTGAGGAAATCCGTTCAGGAACCGACATTGTCGATTTGATCAGTGAATATGTTCAATTAGCGAAAAGAGGGAAGAACTGGTTTGGACTGTGTCCATTTCATGAAGAAGGTAGTCCGTCTTTTTCCGTTTCTGAAGACAAACAATTATTCCATTGTTTTGGTTGCGGAGCAAGCGGTAATGCGATCACGTTCATGATGGATATGGAAAATCGGTCATTCATTGATTCGATCGTCAAACTGGGTAGCCGAATGGGAATGGAATTAGAAAGTTCCCAAACTGACAATCAAGCGTCAAAATCCTCATCTAATCAAAAAATGCTGAAAGCCTATACACTAGCTGCTAATTTTTATAGTCATCTGCTCTTAAACACCATAGAAGGCGAAAAAGCATTAGAATACCTAGAAAAAAGAGGATTTACGCGTGACGAAATAGAACAGTATGAAATAGGATGGTCTCCTGTTCAGTCAGATGCTTTATCTGCACTGCTCGTGAGACAAGGTTTTGATATGAAGGAAATGGAAACGGCTGGGCTTTGTTTTCATAAAGAAGATGGCACAGGTTATTATGACCGCTTTAGAGGAAGAATTATGTTTCCGATCCAGGATGATAATGGTGCAACCATCGCATTCTCCGGCAGAAGGCTGGAGGATTCTTCTTCTGACGCTAAATATATCAATAGTCCGGAAACGCCCGTCTTTGAAAAGAGCAAGATTTTGTTTAATTTTCATCGAGCACGTCTTAATGTTCGGAAAACGGGTAAAGTAGTACTATTCGAAGGTTTCATGGACACTATCGCAGCAGATCGTGGTGGAATAGGAAACACAGTAGCTGTCATGGGTACTGCGTTATCTGGACATCATATCGTGAAATTGAAGCGAATGGCGAAAAAAGTAGTCATTTGCTGTGATGGTGATTCAGCTGGTTGGGAGGCTGCCAAACGCTTTGCCGATCATTTAATGGATAGCGGAATGGACGTACTGGTTGCTACATTACCAGATAAAATGGATCCTGATGACTATATTAGTCAACATGGTGCAGAGGTATTTTCAGAAAAAGTGCTTGATCAGGCGTTATCTTATATTTCTTTCGTAGCAGCCTACTATAGAAGAGATAAGAATTTATCCGTTGATCATGATATCAAGCAATATGTACATGAAGTATTTGATGAACTGGCTCACCGTTGTTCTCCAATTGAGAAAGATTTATTGATCCAGCAACTCCACAGTGAGACACATGCTTCAAAAGAGTCACTTGGTCAGGAATTCACCAAGTCAATAGCAAAAAAAGCGAAACAATCGCGAGATACAGATCGTGAAGAAAGCCGGCCGGTACAGGTCACGAAAGCTCCGGCAAATCGTGCTGAAACAGACCGTGCTGAACAATTACTTCTTGCGCATCTACTGATGGACGCAGATCTGTTCGAAGAAAAAAGGCTGGAACTTCAAGATTTATTTGTCAGAGATGATGTCATCAAAATCTTCTTTAAGTTGGCAGCGTTTTATGAACAATATGATTTGCCAAACTATCAGCGGTTTGCAGAAACGTTAGAAGATCGGCAACTGAAGAAAGTCGTCATGGAAGCCATCTTGACTGAACGTTCACAGGAGCATACCACACAAGAAGTAAATGACTGTATTCGTCATTTAAAACGAAATCAAATTAAACGCTTAATTGATCAAAAACGACATGATTCAAAAGAAGCAGAAAAAAGGAACGACTTACTAAAAGCAATGGAGTTGGCTTCGGAAGTAATCCAGCTGGTGAGATCATTAAAGGTTCTGTAAGGAGGTATAGTCACTATGACAAAAGAAGAACAAACGGGTGAAGTAGAATTGACCCTAGAAGAAGCAAAAGCGGCTATTATTGAAGCGGGTAAAAAGACGGGTGAACTAACTCTAGAGGATGTAACGGAAAAACTAGCATCTTTTGAAATGGAACCTGAGCAATTCGAAGAGTTTCTTGATCAGATAGAAGCGCAAGAAATCGAAATGGATAGAAAAGAAGAAGCTGATCCGAAGGCTGAAAAAGAAGAACAATTCGATTTAAATGACTTGAGTGTACCGCCAGGCGTCAGAATCAACGATCCAGTCCGTATGTATTTAAAGGAAATCGGTCGTGTGGATTTATTGACAGGTAAAGAAGAGGTAGACTTGGCGATTCGTATTATCGATGGCTTGGCAGCTGAAGCTGAGCTCGAAGAAACAGGGAAAATGACGCCTGAAATAGATGCAGATATTATTCGTGGTGAAAATGCCAAAAAGAAATTGGCAGAAGCGAATTTACGTCTAGTTGTCAGTATCGCGAAGCGTTATGTCGGTCGTGGTATGCTGTTCTTAGACTTGATTCAAGAAGGAAATATGGGTCTTATTAAAGCCGTAGAGAAATTTGACCATACAAAAGGCTTTAAATTCAGTACGTATGCCACTTGGTGGATCCGTCAAGCGATTACACGCGCGATTGCAGACCAGGCACGTACGATCCGTATTCCTGTGCATATGGTAGAAACCATCAACAAATTGATTCGCGTCCAGCGTCAGTTGCTCCAAGATCTAGGACGAGAACCTTCTCCTGAAGAAATTGGAGAAGAAATGGACTTGACACCAGAAAAAGTGCGAGAAATTTTGAAGATTGCTCAAGAGCCAGTTTCATTGGAAACACCAATCGGTGAAGAAGATGATTCCCACTTAGGAGATTTCATCGAAGACTCAGAAGCGCAGTCTCCTTCAGATCATGCAGCTTATGAATTATTGAAGGAACAACTTGAAGATGTCCTAGATACATTAACTGATCGTGAAGAAAACGTACTACGTCTTCGTTTTGGTCTAGATGATGGACGCACGCGAACGCTCGAGGAAGTGGGTAAAGTATTCGGTGTAACACGTGAACGTATTCGCCAAATCGAAGCAAAAGCACTTAGAAAGTTACGCCACCCATCACGTAGCAAGCGACTGAAAGACTTCTTAGAATAATAGGTGCATCGGCTTGATATAGCCGATGCTTTTTATTCTGTATCAAAAAAAAGAAGATTGATACTATTGGAGGAGAAAGGATGGCTATAGATAAGAAACAGATCATCATTTCTGAAATCCGGTATTGGAAAACAAATAAACTTCTTCCTGAACATTATTGTGATTTCCTCATTACATTATATGCACAAGGTGAAGATCCGGATGAAGTGGCAGAGAAAGAGTCTTCCACACTTCAAATCGAACGTAGAAAGTTGCGGTCTAAACAAATCTTGATATTGCTCATTAGTTTATTGCTTGCAGGTGTTGCGTCTGTTGCAATGTTCGTGTTGACGGAATATCCAACTGCTACCTTGCTCGTTGCAGCAGTATTGGCTTTAATTTTCCTATTGCTCGTTTCAGGAAAAACCTTCACAAAGAAAGGTTTTGCACCTTTCCTCTACATATCGATGGCGTTTCTTTTATTGATGATGTCATTGAAGATTTGGACTGCATTTTTTGATGGAGATACGACAGTATTGATTGGTCTGCTTGTTTTGAATTGCGGTTTGTGGTTGTTTACGGGAAGATTATTAAAGTTACTTTATTTCACAATTTCAGGTTCACTTGGTTTATTGACAGTAGTCGCATTTTTACTATTATCGATATAATTATCATGAATCGGACGGAACGCAATGAATGTATTGCTAATTTCCGTCCTTTTTCTATATACTGTTATGTAAGGGCTTACAATTTTTCGAAAATAGAGTAGTATATGTGAAGAGAGGATGATCCTAATGAATTTTGACTTAACTCAAGAACAGCAAATGGTGAAGAAATTGATGAGAGATTTCGCAAACGAGGAAGTAGCACCAGGTGCAGTAGACAGGGATCGCTCTGGAAAATTTCCAGTGGAGATTTTTAAAAAGCTTTCAGAAATGGGCATGATGGGCTTGCCATTTCCCGAGAAATATGGTGGCGCTGGAGCAGATACGATCAGTTTTGCTATTGTTACCGAGGAATTAAGCCGTGCTTGTGCATCAACAGGCATTACGTATTCCGCACATATTTCACTTGGTGGAGCACCGCTAAATCTATTTGGAACCGAAGAGCAAAAAGAGAAGTATTTAACGCCGATCTGTACGGGGGAATCATTTGGTGCGTTCGGTCTGACAGAGCCAAATGCAGGTTCCGATGCAGGTGGTACAGAGACGTCTGCAGTGCTCGCTGAAGGGAAGTATACGATCAATGGATCCAAAGTGTATATAACAAATGCTAGCTACGCAAAACACTTGGCATTGACTGCTGTGACAGGTCGTACGGATGGTAAGAAAGAAATCAGTGCCATTATCGTTCCAACGGATTCCAAAGGCTTCAAAATTATAGACAACTATGAAAAGATGGGTTTGCATGCTTCTAATACAACTGAATTATTGCTAGAAGACGTTGTAGTGCCTGAAGAGAATCTACTTGGCGAAAGCGGTAAGGGATTCCAGCAATTTCTCGTAACCCTTGACGGTGGCCGTATTGGAATTGGCGCTATGGCAGTAGGGATTGCACAGGCAGCCTATGAGCGCGCATTAACATATTCAAAGGAACGTAAACAATTCGGTAAAACGTTATCTTCATTCCAGATTACACAGTTCAAGTTGGCTGATATGGCAATGAAGATCGAACTTGCACGGACGATGGTGTATAAAGCAGCATGGTTGAAAGATCAGGGAAGGAAGTTCACGAAAGAAGCTTCCATGTGTAAATTATATGCTTCTGAAATCGCTATGGAAGTGGCCAATGAAGCGATCCAAATCCACGGTGGCTATGGTTATATGCGTGAATATGAAGTCGAACGTTACTTACGAGATGCCAAGCTTCTGGAAATTGGAGAAGGCACTTCAGAAGTACAACGGATGGTCATTGCGAGACAACTTGGTTGTTGACCTGCGAATTATGGCGATTCTGTCACAAAAGACGAAAAGTCGCCCAATAACACTTTCAGTTTTCTTATAGATACAGTACAATGTTAAGTGTATACTGTATCTTTTACAGAATAGATTCTGATGAAGGAGGGTAATCCAATGAATAAAAATCCTGTTGTACCATTTCTTTTGATTTTCGCACTTGGAATTGGACTTGTTTTCTTCATGTCACTTTATGGTCTGGATCAGAAAAAAGAAATTGCTGGAGCTAACGAAGAAGGCACTGAGCAAGGAACTGAAGAAGAAAGTGCAAACACTGGCGAATTTGACGCAGAAGCTGTTGCTCAGCAGAAGTGTATTAGTTGTCACGGTGATGGCTTAACTGGCGGAATGGGGCCAGCTCTAAACAGCTCACTTGATGCAGATGCAGCACATGATGCAATCAAAAACGGTGTTGCTGGAACTGCAATGCCGGCTGGACTTGTTCCAGATGAAAACATAGATGAAATGGTTGATTACATTTTATCATTAGACTGATTGTCTACTTAATTTAAAGAGCCAGTAAACCAGAGTAACTCTTGGTTTACTGGCTCTTTTGCATTGCATGAAAAGAGTGCCGATTATACAATAGATAAGAATGAAAGGCGGGGAACTATGAATACCAACCAATTATCGGAACGGCTGTCGATGGTAGCCAGTTTTGTTCCGAAAGATACTGTACTTGCGGATATCGGTAGCGATCATGCCTATCTACCGTGTTATTTAATGAATAAAGGTAAAATTCGTCGAGCAATTGCAGGAGAAGTGGTGAAAGGTCCTTTTGAAGCCGCTTCACGCAATGTAGCTTTAAATGGATTTACGGACCGGATTGAAGTCCGACTGGCAAATGGCTTACAAGCGATAGAAGAAACCGACCACGTCGAAACTGTGACGATTGCAGGAATGGGAGGCACTTTAATTACTTCGATCTTAGAAGCGGGCAAGGATCGTTTAACGCATGTACAACGAATCATCGTACAGCCTAATCTACATGCCATTGCAATTCGAGAATGGGCAGTGGAGAATGAATTTTGTATTGTCGACGAAGAAATTTTACTAGAAGATAGTAAAATCTATGAAGTGCTTGTACTCGAAAGGGGAACGGCTGAATACTCGAAGGCAGATTTACTTGTCGGTCCTGTCTTACGTCATAAACGATCTAACGTATTCCAGGCAAAGTGGGAGCGGGAATTGCAAGAATGGCAGCGAGTCATAAAAGCCCTAGAAAAAGCAGAGCAAACAGAAGAAATCAAGCAAAAAAGAGCAAACGTGCAAGAAAATATCGAATTAGTCAGGAAGGTGCTAGCACATGAAGAAGAGTAATGGACACCAGATCATTGAACTATTTGAAAAGTGGTCACCGAAGAGACTCGCTTTTGAAGGAGATCCAATCGGACTGCATATCGGTCAATTGAATCGTCCAGTAGATAAAGTTCTTGTTACACTTGATGTCAATGAACAAGTGATTGATGAAGCTATCGAAAAGGGTGCAACTCTAGTGATTGCACACCATCCTCCGTTGTTCCGTCCTGTGAAATCCATTCTGACGGATACCCCTCAAGGGAAAATGATTGAGAAGTGTATTAAGCATGATATCGCGGTCTACGCTGCACATACGAATCTGGATATTGCAGAAGGCGGTGTCAATGATATGTTAGCGGAACGTCTTGGTATACAAGAGACGGAGCCGATTGATATTACGGACTCTGAACATTTGATTAAATTGGCGGTATTCTGCCCATTAGCCGATGCTGATGCACTACGTCAGAAATTAGCTAGTGCAGGCGCGGGTGCTATCGGTGATTATCAAGCATGCAGTTTTAGTTCACAAGGCACCGGACGTTTCACACCGGTTGATGGAGCAAATCCAACAATAGGGCACGTGGGGGAGCCGACGTTAGTGGATGAGGAACGAATTGAAGTCGTTTTCCGAGAAAGTCAGCAAGCGAAGGTCGTCAAATCCATGTTTGCTGCACATCCATACGAAGAACCTGCATTTGATATAGTCAAATTAGAGCAGAAAACAAATGAGCAAGGGATTGGTCGTATCGGACGAATCGCAAAAGAGATGACGTTGAAAGAGTTTGCTCAACATGTAAAAGAATCATTCGGTGTTCCTGCTTTACGCTTCGTCGGTGATCCAGACTCGAAAATTCGTAAAGTGGCGGTCCTTGGCGGTGATGGAAATAAATATATCGCAGCGGCGAAGAGGAAGGGAGCGGATGTATTGGTAACAGGTGATATGTATTATCACGTAGCGCAAGATGCACAAGCTCTCAATTTAGCGGTTGTAGATCCGGGTCATAATATCGAAAAAATTATGATTGCCGGTGTAGCGAAACAAATGGCAAGCTTCTGTGAAGAAAATAAATTGGCAGTTGAATTCATTGAATCTAACATCATAACAGAACCTTTTCAATTCCTATATTAAATAGAAAAAGCCGTCGAAATGGAATTCGACGGCTTTGCTATGTTTAGGGTTCAATCCGGATAACAGGAGTTGGGTTCTTGACTTTAGGCAAGATTTTCTCGAGTTTGAACTTTCTTTCCGGACGATGTGTTGTAGGATCTTCTGGATCAAAATCATTCAGGAACGATATAACTTCCCTGACGATTATTGTAGGCGTAGAAGCACCTGCTGTGACCGCTACTGTCTCAATACCCTCCAACCAAGCAGGATCGATTTCCGAGACGTCTGAGACACGGTATGAAGGTGTATTTGCAATCTCAACAGAAACTTGTGTTAAGCGGTTGGAGTTATTACTCTTTGGATCTCCAACAACAATCAGTAAATCTGCTTCGCCAGCTTGTTGTGCTACCGCTTCTTGTCGAACTTGTGTAGCTAGACAAATTTCCTGGTGTACTTCGATTTGAGGGAATTTTTGTTGCAACGCTTCCATCAGGTGTGCAACGTCCCACTGACTCATCGTAGTTTGATTTGTCACCAATAGTTTTTCATTGGTAATATCTAGATTGTCAATATCCTCGAGGCGTTCAATTAAATGAACTGAATCCGGTGCAACACCGATCGCGCCTTCAGGTTCTGGGTGATACTTCTTACCGATATACAGAATATCATAGCCTTCTGCTACTTTTTCTTCAATTAAATAATGTGTGACAGAAACGTCAGGACATGTTGCATCAATTGCAACCAATCCTTTTTCTTTTGCCAACTGGCGAACTTCAGGAGAAACACCGTGTGCTGTGTAAATTACAGTCCCTTTATCCACTTTACGTAAAATGTCCAGGCGGTTTTCCCCGTCCAATGTAATGATCCCATCTTCTTCGAATGCATCCGTAACATGTTTGTTGTGGACGATCATGCCTAATATATAAATGGGTCTCGGCAAGGTTGGATCGAGCGCAGCATTTCTTGCAATAACCATCGCATCAACCACACCATAACAATAACCTCTAGGTGATATCTTGAGTACTTTCATTTATTCCACTCCACTCCTCTAGTAACTTCTCTTTCATTATAGCGGAGATTCGCGGACGATTCAAAGAGTTCAGAAGGGAGGTTGAAAAATACGCGGTGAAGATGGCCGACTGATGGCTTCTGAAGGTCGAGAAACAGGCGCTTGTGGACCACTTGGACGTGGAGCAGAAGAAGCTGTCGGTGCGTCCGGCATGGATTGTACTCCTTTATACAATCTCCACATAGCGGGTATATTTTGAACAAGTGGCGCAAACTGCTGAACTAATGGTGCAAATTGCTGGGCCGTATTGAAAAAACGATTGGCGGTTTGCATGTATTGATCAGCCCGTGAAGGACCTGTGTCTTGCATACCCGGTTGCTGCTGTTGCGGCATGTTCGCACCACCACTTTGTGGACGCTGGGGATTACCTTGCATGCCTTGAGAGAAGGGCATAGGCCTACTTTGTTGCATAGGTGGAGGACTGGGTGACATCCTGGGCTGTGGTTGCTGATTGCTAAATGGATAAAATGATTGATATCTCATCACGAACTCCTTTCTGATTTTTTTAGTTGTTTCCCTTATATCCTATGCGAAAAAAACCACTGATGGCACCGAATCATGGTACAATAAGAATTATCTAGAGGAGGAACGATATGTCGAAATTTACTGATTACCAATTCAAACCATTTTTGAGGGAAGCTATTCAAAAATTAGGGTTTGAAGAACCGACACCTATACAAAAAGAAATTATTCCGTTGATTATGAAAAATACGAGTGCAATTGGACAAGCACATACAGGAACAGGGAAATCCCATAGTTTCTTAATTCCACTTGTTGAAAAAATCAAGCCGGAGAAAGACGAACTACAAACGGTTATTACAGCACCAACACGTGAATTAGCTGTTCAGCTTCATAATGAACTGAAAAAGCTAATTGAAGGAACGGATATCAAAAGTGCGATCTTGATTGGCGGTACTGATAAAAAACGCTCTGCTGAACGTTTGAAGAGCACACCGCACATCATCGTTGGTACACCAGGACGTATCCAGGATATGTCGGAAACCGGCGCATTACCGATCCACACAGCTACACATCTTGTCATTGATGAAGCGGATCTTGCATTTGATATGGGCTTCATTGAAGATATTGATAAGTTTGCTTCAAGAATGCCAGAGAAGATCAGCATGTATGTATTTTCTGCTACGATTCCAGAAAAGCTCAAGCCTTTCTTGTCAAAATACATGAATTCACCTGTACATGTACGGATGGATGATAAGAAGCCTTTGACAGAGAATATGCATTACTCATTAGTTCCTGTTAGAAGTATGGATAAAAACAAGAAACTACTTCATGTAATGGATGCCCTTCAGCCGTATCTTGCGATCATCTTCACGAATACGAAGCAAAACGCTGATCGTCTGGCTAACTATTTAGCAGAGCACGGCCATAAGCCTGGAAAAATCCACGGTGACTTGACGCCACGTGAACGTACACGCGTTATGAAGCAAGTCCGTGATCTAGAGTATCAATACATCGTGGCAACTGATTTGGCGGCAAGAGGGATCGATATTCCGGGTGTCAGTCATGTTATTAACTTTGAATTACCAGATGATCTGGAATTCTTCATTCACCGCGTAGGACGTACTGCACGTGCCGGCATGCAAGGACATGCCATTACGTTATATGAACCGTCTGATGAAGATGCAATCAATTTAATTGAGAAGCTCGGTATTCCGTTTGTACATGAAGATGTCAAAAATGGCGAATGGATTGAAGTGAAAGAGCGCCAAGCACGTAAGAAGCGTGTACGTGAAATAGACGAAATCGATAAAAAAGCGGATTCGTTTGTCCGTAAACCTGATAAAGTGAAGCCAGGCTATAAAAAGAAGATGGCGGAACAAAAAGAGAACTTTAAAAAGAGACAAAGGAGAATTAAGAAGAAATCATGACAACAAATGATATCCTTCTAGGTTCTCACGTATCCATGAGTGGTAAAAAGATGCTACTTGGTTCAAGTGAAGAAGCGCTTAGCTATGGAGCTAACACATTCATGATCTACACGGGAGCACCTCAGAATACAAGACGTAAACCAATTGAAGAATTGAATATCGAGCTTGGCACACTGAGTATGGAAGAAAACGGTCAATCAAATATCGTTATTCATGCGCCCTACATCATCAATCTTGCAAATACTACGAAGCCTGAAACATTCCGTCTGGGTGTGGACTTTTTGCAACAGGAAATTCAGCGTACTGAAGCGCTTGGTGCCAATCAAATAGTCCTTCATCCAGGTGCCCATGTAGGTGCTGGAGCAGACGTCGGTATTGAAAAGATTATCGAAGGTTTGAATGAAGTATTGTCCGAAGACGCAAATGTTAGCATTGCGCTAGAAACAATGGCGGGTAAAGGAACAGAGTGTGGCCGCAGTTTTGACGAGATCGCGAAGATCATGGACGGTGTGAAAAATAATGAACGTCTATCCGTTTGTTTCGACACATGTCACGTCCATGATGCGGGCTATGACATCGTCAATGATTTCTCTGGTGTCTTAGATCAATTTAACAATATTGTTGGACTGGACCGGATTTCTGTCATTCACGTCAATGACAGTAAGAATATTTGCGGTGCTGGAAAAGATCGACACGAAAATATCGGGATGGGACATATCGGCTTCGAACCGTTAGCTTATATCGTCCATCACCCGACATTTAAGAACGTACCGAAGATCTTGGAAACGCCTTTTATCGGAACAGATAAAGCAAATAAAAAAGCGCCATATGCAGTAGAAATTGAGATGTTGAAAAACCATCAATTTACTCCTGAATTACTGGAAGCCTTGCATAACTGAAAAATTTAAGCGTTGCGTATTCGCAACGCTTTTTTCTATTGCAGTTTATGCTGTTCTAAGTACAGCATCGTTTTCTCGTAGCCGATGACAGAAGCTACTTTTTCAATAAATTTTTGTGGGATGCCGGTAAAAAGCCACGCGATGGATATTTCATCCAGCAGCGGACGTAATTGCTGCACTTCTGCGATCGACAATTCAACACCATAACTGTATGCGTAATTTACTGCCTCCTGATCATGCAATTGTTTCATTTGCTGAATTAACTGAAGTAAATCCATTATCATCAATTCCTTTCAATTGGTTGTATCCCTCCATGGATTGCTATATAATTCATAAAGTAATCGGAATGATTACGAATTGAAGGAAGGGATATGTATATGACAAATTCCATTATTAACTTAGAGCATATTACGCATAAGTTTAACCATTCCACTGCGCTTTCTGATGTTAGTTTAGAAGTGAAACAAGGAGAGTTTTGGGCATTAATTGGTCCAAACGGTTCGGGTAAATCTACATTATTAAAAATCATATTAGGGTTGCTGAAACCCTCCCAAGGAACAATTGAACTGTTTGGCGGGCCTATAGATTCTTTTAACCAACAGCAACGAATCGGCTACGTCTCTCAAAAGTCCAACGCTTTTACGACGAAATTCCCAGCGACGGTCTTGGAAGTCGTGAAAAGCGGCTTAACGAGTAAAAAAGGACTGTTCAAGCGTTTCAATAAAGAGGATGAACAGCAAGCGATCGATGCGTTGCATGTAGTGAAAATGGCGGACCGCAAAGATGAAAGCATCGGTGATTTATCAGGCGGTCAGCAACAACGTGTCTTTATAGCAAGAGCTCTCGTAAGCCATCCCGATTTACTAATCATGGATGAGCCGACAGTTGGAATTGATAGACAGAATGTTGAATCCTTTTATTCTATGCTAAGCGAATTGAATCGTGAGTACGGAATAGCGATTTTGCTTGTGACACATGAAATTGATGTTGTAACGAAGCTTGCTACACATATTGCATGCTTGAATCGTTCCATCCACTTCCATGGTGTCCATGCGGATTATGAAAAAATGAGTGAGGCTGAATTGTCAGGCTGGTATGGTCATCCTATCCGTCGGCTCCATCAAAAAGAAACGGAGCCGGTTAGATGATTGAAGCTATTTTCACATATGAGTTTTTACAAAACGCTGTTTTATCGGGACTAATTATTGGGTTAATCGCTCCGTTACTTGGACTGTTTATCGTCGTGCGCCGTATGGCGATGATCTCAGATGCACTCAGTCACGTAGCGCTTGCGGGAATTGCAGGAAGTTTGTATTTAAGTCAGCAAGTGTTATTCTTTGCAGCGCTTAACCCAGTGTATTTAGGGATGGCTGCAGCGGTCATCGGCTCTTTATTGATTGAGCGATTGCGTAGAGTGTATAAAAGCTTTGAAGAACTGGCGATTCCGATCATTTTATCTGCCGGAATTGGTTTTGGGGCAATATTCATTTCCCTTGCTAAAGGGTTCGGTACAGATTTAGTCGGTTATTTATTTGGTTCAGTGTCCGCTGTGAGCCGGCAAGATTTATACATTGTCATTTTAATTGCTATTATTGTCATCGCATTTATCTATTTCTTATATAAAGAGTTATTTTCACTGGCATTTGATCCAGAGTATGCAAGAGTGTCTGGAATTAATGAACGCGTTATTCAAGCGGCGTTCATGATTATCACAGCGCTAGTCATTGGTGCATCGATGCGAATCGTTGGAATTTTGCTAGTCTCTTCTTTGATGACATTGCCTGTAGCAGCGGCTATTCAAGTGGCCAAAAGCTATAAGGGTGCACTAGTATACTCGGTAGTATTCGGGGAAATCGCCGTGGTCATCGGACTGATATCTGCGTTTTACTTAGATATCGCGCCAGGGGGAACGATTGTAGTCACGTCGGTGTTCATTTTACTGTTAGTACTTTTTGGAAAAAAGGTACGGTCATGAGAAGCAGGAAAGGTGGCGTAACGATATGTCGATAGATGAAGCATGGGATATTCTATTGAAATATGATTTTAAACGGACAAAAAATAGGGAAATTTTATTGCGTTTCTTTGATGACGCGGACCGCTATGTTACTGCGATGGAAGTTCGTGTGGCGGTGGAGCAGGATAATCCTGGTATCAGTTTCGATACAATCTACAGAAATCTTGCCGTGTTTTCGAAACTTGGGATTTTGGATGAAACGGAACTCAATGGTGAAAGACTTTTCCGGATGCAGTGCGCGACGGATCACCATCACCATCATTTCATCTGTATGACTTGTGGCAGCACGAAGTCCATTCCAATTTGCCCGATGGATAGTGTGACGGTAAATTTGTCGGAATATGAAATAGAAGGACATAAGTTTGAGATTTATGGCAGATGTCCGAAGTGCAAGGTAGGTTAGTTTGAATAACTAGGCAGTACATCATTTTGTTTATGATGTGCTGCCTTTTGTCATGAAGAATATGCAGGTGGAAAATGGTAAATCATAAATAGATCGCGTGTTCTGCTCATTGATGTGAATTAAGCGCTCATAGAACTATTGTGACCGCTCTAACGCATGTGATTTCTGCTCTATACATATCGTTATTCGCTCTAAGAAACTATCTGAGTGCTCTATCAAGCTTCATAACCGCTCATAGCCCTAGCCCCCTTCACTTGCATAACTTCTACGGCACATCGAGTTCTATTTTGAACATAGCGAATTCACACAGTAAAAAAGAGCACCGCAATATGCGATGCTCCACCAATCATTTACTTTTTATCATTTCGGTTGCATGAAACAACTGTCTGACGTACTGATCAGCTTGTTTCCAGTTTGCTACCCGTATGACTCCTTTAGGAATAGGTTCTTGGTTATAGGGGGTATCAAACAAGAAAACTGGAATATCCAATTCTTCGTGAATTCCTACCGCATTATCATGCTTGTCCTCAAAGAATACGTCAACGTTGAATTGCTTGGCCGCTTCAATTTTATGATGCGTACCAATCAACTCTACGTGATCATACGGTATTTGTTGCTCGTGGAACCAGTTAGTTGTCGTTTCTAGTACATTTCGTCCGCGTGCTGAAATATAATACAACTCAAACTGTTTTTGCCAGTTCGTCAATACTTCTTTTGCAAACTCTTGAGCAGGCGATGTCTGATAAATTAGCTCTTCTGTTTCTTTGTACCATTCTCCGAACTGCGTTGGATCCACGTCAAAGGCTTTCGTCAAATCATACTCTTTAATATCAGCGAGCGTTAGATTAGAGCCAAAGTGCTTATTGATATGCGGAAGTAGGGCAGTGGGTGTCGTGACCGTTCCGTCAATATCTATTCCGAAACGAATGTCCCTCATTCAGAAACGCTACCTTGTGCTGCGAGTGCTTCTTCTTGACGTTTCTTCTCGAAATACTCTTCAGCCAATATGTCGATTTCTTTTTTCAATTCTTCGACCATTGTCTCTTCTGGAACTTTTCGTACAGTTTTACCATGCATGAAGAGCAAACCTTCACCACGAGCACCAGCGATACCGATATCTGCTTCGCGTGCTTCACCTGGTCCGTTTACCGCACAGCCAAGAACTGCTACTTTTAATGGAGCTTTAATGTTCGAGATATATTCTTCCACTTCATTGGCAATGGAAATTAAATCGATTTCGATACGGCCACAAGTTGGACAAGAAATTAATGTTGCCGAGTTGGAAGATAGGCCGAATACTTTCAGTAACTCTCTCGCTACTTTGATTTCTTGAACCGGATCCGCACTTAACGATACGCGCATCGTGTTACCGATACCTGATGACAGAAGGGAGCCAAGACCTGCCGCACTCTTGATTGAACCAGCGAATAGTGTACCGGATTCTGTAATACCTAAGTGCAATGGATAATCGAATGCTGCCGCAGCAAGCTTGTACGCTTCAATTGCCAAATTCACGTCGGAAGCTTTAAGTGACACGATAATATCGTGGAAATCCAAGTCTTCTAGGATCTTAATATGATGCAATGCACTTTCAACCATACCTTCTGCAGTAGGGTAGCCGTACTTTTCAAGAATTTTTCTCTCAAGTGAACCTGCGTTGACACCAATTCGAATTGGAATGCCTTTCGCTTTTGCTGCATTTACAACAGCTTCGACTTTCTCTTTACGACCGATATTCCCTGGATTGATACGGATTTTATCTGCACCTTGTTCAATTGCAATCAATGCTAATTTATAGTCGAAATGTATATCTACTACTAAAGGAATATTGATTTGCTTTTTGATTTCACCTATAGAATACGCGGCGCGCTCATCGGGACATGCTACACGTACGATTTGGCAGCCTGCTTCTTCTAGACGTTTGATCTCTGCAACTGTCGCTTCGACATCATGTGTCTTAGTTGTCGTCATACTTTGCATAAACAGCTCATTGCTTCCTCCGATAGTTAAGTTCCCAACTTTTACGGGACGGGTCTTCGAACGATGAATCATTTCAGTCATTATGTCTCTCTCCTTCAAATGAGTAAATACCATCATCAATAGATGGAATATGAATTATCCTTTTTCGCCTTCTTCGCAAACAGGATCTACTTGTTCACGGATAGGCAATTTAATTTGTTCGCCAGCCAAAAACTGTTGGCGTTCGAGATGAGGGTTCATGGAGTAAAATTGCTCCAACCTCTCAAGAAATTTTTGAGATGGATCTGGGTATAATGCGAATAACGATTCTATTGTATCACCTTCAACCACTCGAATGACAATTGAATGATTCGGCGTTTCCTCTATACAAGACGATTCATCTTCAAAAAAGGCTGCAAGAGGGATTGTCCCTTCCGTTAAATCCATTCGAACAAAGTGAACAGTGCAAAACACAGCAAGTGCAAGCAGTATAATTCTCATCATACATCCCTCCTGCTCTACACTATGCAGACAACAGGTAAACTATTCATCTCGGTTGTTTTGGATAATAGACCGCGGCCCTCCACACATACAGTAGATGTACTAAAGAAGCGATCCACAAGCTATATGATTGCATGGAAGGAACAAATTCAAAAGCCATTGTCAGCAAGATGGGCAATGTGGCTGCAATCGCTGCTGTTCGCCACATAAAGCGGAATTCGCCACGACGGTGCAATAGTTTCAATAGCAATACTCCTATGATAGCAAAAATACTGATGCGAATAAATAAATACGACGTGATAATGACCAATTGCAGAATAAAAGCGATTGGATAGATCAAAAGGCCGATGGTTTCGCCGATTTCTGCGAGCTCAGGAGAGGATTCGAATAGTGTGTGATCTCCTAAAACAAATTGTACAAACGATACGCCGGTGTAAAGAAAAATAAACACGAATATGTATTGAATGACTTTACCGATTGATAACAAGCGGAATGCCGCCAGTTTTTTCGGTTCATGTAGTGAAGCTTTGAAAATTTGATGGAATTTCACGGAGCCGGCCTCCCTTTCTACATACAGTCTACCATTTATTTAAATCATAAGGCTTTGCAGAAATTTCGACATTCTTATGACATTTCATTACCGCTTTGTTAAGGTGGTGTAAAGATTGCAGTAGAGTACTTTACAATTGACGTATACAACTCTCATAATAGGTTGAAACTTCACGAAGCTTTCGAGGGGTGAAGAGCAGTTAGAAATCATACATAAAACGTTTGATGGAGGTTGACAATTAAATGGAAGTGAACTGGCAAGAAGTGGTGTTCCAATTTCTTGGGGGATTAGGAATTTTCCTATTCGCAATTAAGTACATGGGCGACGGATTGCAGAAAGCTGCGGGGGATAGACTTCGTGCAATTCTAGACCGTTTTACTACCAATCCATTCATGGGTGTTCTTGTCGGTATAATCGTAACGGTGTTGATCCAGTCAAGTTCTGGAACAACGGTTATTACAGTGGGTCTGGTAAGTGCTGGATTCATGACGCTCCGTCAGGCGATCGGCGTTATCATGGGCGCCAATATTGGTACGACCGTGACCGCATTCATTATCGGTCTGGATGTCGGCGCATATGCGTTACCAATTATGGCATTCGGTGCCTTCCTGATCTTCTTCGTCCGTAAAGCTAAAGTCAAGAACCTAGGTGAAGTGATCTTCGGTTTCGGGGGATTGTTCCTAGGACTTGAATTAATGAGCGACGGAATGAAGCCACTACGTTCATTAGAAGCATTTGCTGATTTCACACTAGCAATGAGTGAACATTCACTGCTCGGCGTCGTAGCAGGAACAATTTTCACACTAATCGTACAAAGTTCCAGTGCGACTGTCGGAATTTTGCAAGGTCTTTTCGCTGAAGATTTGGTCACAATGAAAGCCGCTCTACCAATTCTTTTCGGTGACAACATCGGTACGACAATTACTGCAGTACTTGCGGCACTCGGTGCATCTGTTGCTGCGAGACGCGCGGCAGCTGTACACGTATTATTCAACATTGTCGGTACTATCGTTTTCATGCTCCTGCTCATACCATTTACGGCTTACGTCGAATGGATGGCGTCGGTCTTGAATCTCGAAAGTAAGATGCAAATCGCATTTGCGCACGGTTCGTTCAATATCGCGAACACAGTTATACAGTTTCCATTCATCGGTGCTTGGGCTTATCTCGTTACGAAGATGATCCCAGGCGAGGACGTCACGATCGAGTACAAACCGAAACACCTCGACCGTCGCTTTATCGCACAATCATCAGCTGTTGCGATTGGACAAGCCAAGGAAGAAATTATCCGCATGGGTGACTTCAGTGTCCGAGGTCTTCAAGAATCATTTGAGTATTTGAAGACTGGCCAGAAAAAACACGCGGAAACTGCGTATCAGATTGAAGATGCGATCAATAATCTTGATCGCAAAATTACGGACTATTTAGTAGAAGTATCCGTAGTTATCGTTTCACCAGCAGAATCTGGGCGTCACGTTTTATTAATGGATAGTGTACGGGATATCGAGCGAATCGGTGACCATTTCGAAAACATCATCGAGTTAATAGATTTACGCGAAACGAATAAATTAAAGTTGACAGATGATGCGATGGACGATTTGGCAGAAATGTTTACATTGACGATTGAAACAGTTCAAAAAGCGATTGAGTCGCTGGATCAAGATGATACAGATTTAGCGAGAGTCGTTTCTGAAAAAGAAGATTTAATTGATAATATGGAACGTCGCTTCCGTAAAAATCATATTGTTCGTTTAAATGAAGGAAGTTGTAGTGCACAAGCCGGCATGGTGTTCGTCGATATCGTCTCGAACCTCGAGCGAATTGGTGACCATGCAGTAAATATTGCGGAAGCGATTTTAGGCAAGCACGCATAATGAATGAGGAGTGACAGCTATGTTATGGATCGGTTGGACATTGGCAATACTTATGTTCGCGATCGCGTTTGTCGGATTGATCTACCCTGTCATTCCTTCTGTTGTATTTATATTGGCAGGCTTCTTGTTGTACGGCGCGTTCGTTTCATTTGAAGAGTTAACGTGGTTGTTTTGGGTAATTCAGATATTATTCGTTGTGTTGTTGTTCGGAGCGGATACAGTCGCCAATTTAGTGGGCGTCAAGCGCTTCGGGGGCAGCAAGGCGGGTATGTGGGGAAGTACAATCGGATTGCTTGTTGGTCCTTTTGTTATTCCGGTCGTTGGTATTTTGGCTGGACCTTTTCTTGGTGCAATCATTGCGGAATTAATTTTCACCCGATCGGGAATTAAACAGGCTTTCCGAACAGGAGTCGGCTCGGTTGTTGGGTTTTTGACATCGGTTGCAGTAAAAGGCGTACTAATGGTCGTTATGATTGTCATTTTTCTATATTTTCTCCGTTAACAGTACATTTTCTTTGAATGCTGACTCATATTTTGATAATGTGAAGTGGTAGGGCAAAACAGAGATAATTTAGAGGAGGAATGGAAAATGGCTTATACATTACCGGAACTACCATACGCATATGATGCGTTGGAGCCACACATCGACAAAGAAACGATGAACATCCATCACACAAAACACCACAACACGTATGTAACAAACGTGAACAACGCACTAGAAGGGCACGAAGAACTTCTTAACATGCCTGTTGACGAATTAGTTGCAAACTTGGACAAAGTTCCAGAGGACAAGCGTACAGCAGTCCGCAATAACGGTGGTGGGCACTCTAACCACTCATTGTTCTGGACAATCCTTTCACCAAACGGTGGCGGCAACCCAACTGGAGAAGTTGCAGAAGCAATCGACAAGAAGTTCGGTAGCTTTGACGCTTTCAAAGAAGAGTTCGCTAAAGCTGCAACAACTCGCTTCGGTTCAGGTTGGGCTTGGCTTGTTGTGAACAACGGTGAAATTGAAGTAACATCAACTCCTAACCAAGACTCACCTTATATGGATGGTAAAACACCATTACTAGGTTTGGACGTTTGGGAGCATGCATACTACTTAAACTACCAAAACCGTCGTCCTGACTACATTTCAGCATTCTGGAACGTAGTAAACTGGGATGAAGTTGAAAAGCGTTACCAAGACAATAAATAATTGAAACCTGGCACACATCTAGTTCGTCTAGATGTGTGCCATTCTTTATTTTCGTGCTATAATTCTACTACATATATACCTTGAGAAAGGAGATTCCTGTTGAAGAGAAACCAGAAGAAGACGGAGCCGCCAAAAACCGGTCAACGTCAACATATTGCATTTCGAATGAATTTTTTATTTGTAGCGATTTTTGTCCTATTTTCCTTACTTATATTCCGTTTAGGTTATATGCAAATCGTTAAAGGCGAAGATTATACGCGCAGTCTTGAACGGACAGAGGAAATCGCGGTCAATACGAGTACACCACGCGGAAGAATCTTCGACCGCACGGGGAAAGTACTTATAGATAATGATGCTAAAAATGCCATCACCTATACGAAAACATCCTCTACGACGACTAAAGAGATGCTAGCGCTCGCAAGAAAACTTTCTAAGCTGATCGATCAAGATACTAGGCGGGTAACAACAGGCGACAAACGAGATTTTTGGATTTTATTGAATCCTGTAAAAGCGGCTGACAAAGTACCTAAGGAAGAGCAAACAGCACTTAGTAAAGATGAAAAGAAATCTCAAAAAGAAATTCAACAAGAGATTAATCAGCTAACACGAGATCGAATCACAGATGAGGAACTAGCTGCGTTATCTGCAGAAGATCTAGAAGTTCTCGCAATTTATCGCGAAATGATGGCAGGGTATGCTTATTCACCTCAGATCATCAAAAGTGACGGTGTGACTGATAAAGAGTTTGCTGTTGTATCTGAAAGGTTGGATCAACTACCCGGTGTCAATACGACCACTGATTGGGATCGCGTGAAGAAATCGGACAGTGCGATTCTCGGATCTACGACTAGCTCAGGAGAAGGAATTCCACGTACCCACTTAGACTATTTCCTAGCAAGAGATTATTCGCGTAATGATCGTGTAGGAAGAAGTTATTTGGAGTCGTATTATGAAGATTTATTGAAAGGTCAAAAGACCATCGTGAAAAATGTCAAAGACCGTACAGGAAAAGTCGTTGAGACGAAGACGGTGAAAGAAGGAATACCAGGAAAAGATCTAGTCTTGACTACGGATACCAACTTACAAAAAGCGCTTGAAGATGTCGTATCCAATAAATTATTGCGCTTGAAGCAAGGTCCGAATACAAGCGCGTTGGAATCGGCGTTTCTTGTCATGTTAGATCCGAATAACGGTGAGATTCTATCACTGGTAGGTAAGAAAGTTGTAAAAGATGAGTCGACAGGACAATGGGCAATACAGGATTACACGTTCGGAACGTTTACTTCAGCGTATGAAATGGGATCCACAGTGAAATTAGCAACGATGCTGACAGGCTATAATGAAGGTGCTGCAAAAATCGGAGAAGTAAAAATTGACCAACCGATCAATATTGGTGGTAGATACAAGCGGTCGCTATTTAATCCGAATGGTCGAGTGGCGCTAAATGATATCTCTGCTATTGGTCGTTCTTCCAACGTCTATATGTTCCGCATTGCGATGGGGCTAGGTAATGCAAACTACCGACCAGGACAGGGGCTGCCAATAGATGTAAAAGCATTTGATACATTCCGTGAGAACTTTGCGGCATTTGGTTTGGGGGTCAAGACCGGTATTGATTTACCTGGAGAATATACGGGGGTAACCGGTACGGAGACCATCCCAGGAAAATTGCTCGACTTTTCGATTGGGCAGTTTGATACGTATACGCCATTGCAAATGGCACAATATGTTGCAACCATTGCTTCTGACGGAAATAGAATAGCACCAAAAATTCTGAAAGAAATCCGTGAGCCTTCTCCAGATGGGGAAGTACTTGGTGAGTTGGTCGAGGAAACACCTATTCAAGTGTTGAATCACCTGAAAAACTCTCAAGTTGAAATTGATCAAGTAAAGAAAGGTATGCATTATGTATACTATGGTGCAAATGGTACTGCTTCAGGATTACTGGCAGGCGCACCTTATACGGGAGCAGGGAAGACCGGAACGGCAGAATCGTTTTACTATACGGGTAATAAATCCAACCCCGTTATTCCGACGATCAACTTGTCCCATGTAGGGTTTGCTCCTGCAGACAAGCCGGAAGTCGCGTATTCCGTAATCGTCCCGTACATTTCGACAAATACGAAACGCTATCCGTCTGCCACCGCAAGTGAACTTGCGAAAGAAGCGCTGGATGTATTCTTTGAACAGAAAAGACAGCGAAACTCGCAAGCAGACGGTGCAACTCCAGATGTGAAAATACAGAAATGACAGTGAGAAATGAATGTAAAAAAAGACGAAAACCCAATGGTTTTCGTCTTTTTATTATAAGTGTAAAAATATCTTGGCGATTTCAGGAAAACGCATATCGGAATGCAATTCATATGTACCTGTTTTGATTTTCCGTGTATAGTCATTTTCGATTATATACAGTTCGAATTCTTCAGCGTCTTTTATTAAGCCTTCGTTTTCTAATTCACGTGATAACTTAGCGGGCGTAATGCCGGCTTTAACCGTGAAGCTTTTTGTAACGATTTCATCTGCTTCATTTTCGTCAGGAATTGTTTCCTGTTCAGCTTCCGGTTTACGCATCGATTCTTTTCCTGTTAATGTCTGAGAAATCGCCAATTCTCTTTTTAAAATCGACACCTCTTCTTTAGAGTCGGCCAATTGTTTTTGCAAAGCACCGTCAGTTGTTTGCTGCTGTACGAAATACAAAATGCCACCAGCTAGTAAGCAACCAATTCCAATGCCGCGCAATATTTCCTTGATCATGACAACCGCACTCCTTTAGAATGCAGTACTTCCGTTACTTCCTGTTCGCTAAGTGAAGCGCGCTTTGCAATCTCCGGTATTGTATAGCCTTGTTTGTGAAGTGAAGTAATTTGATTGACGATGATTGCATGAACGGTTTTTTGAGGTGCAGGTGCAATGGTTTCTGGAGCTGGCGACGCAACCATCAATTCTTCTTCAAGTAACCGCACTCTTTTTTTAAGATTACTCGTTTCTTGATGGAGACTAATCGAAACATTTTCCAGCTCATCATTCATCGCGTGTCTTCTATTCCCAACAAAAAAGGAAGCAATGACAGCCAATACACCAATTATGAGTAAAATTAAGGGGATATCCATACTTTTCCCTCCAAAATAACTAGAGTTTCCTTCATAATACCATAAGCGAATGATGAATGATATTTGAAACTTTCTGCTGTACAAAGTGTAAATCTATGGTACAATATATTAGTCGTATAGATCATGCTCATGTTTTACTTATATCTATAGCTATTGAGTGGGAGGGACAGTAATGCGCGTAAACGTAACACTCGCTTGTACAGAATGTGCAGAGCGTAATTATATTACTAAGAAAAACAAGCGTAACAATCCAGAACGTATTGAAATGATGAAATATTGCTCACGTGAAAAAAAGCAAACTTTGCACCGTGAAACAAAATAATTAGTAAAACCAAAACCTGCTTCGGTTTTGGTTTTTTTCTTACGGGAGGTAGTACAGTGGAAAAGCAGAAACTTCGAAAACAGGTTATACAGCAATTACATCAATTAACTCCATCTGATCACGAACGGAAATCAGCTAGTATAGTAGAAAAAGTTCTTGCTTCGGATGAATTTAAGTATGCAGAGACAATCGGGATCACGTTATCAAGATTTCCGGAAGTGGATACGCATCATTTGATAGAAATCGCTTGGCAAGCTGGAAAACGAATTGCGATTCCACGTTGTATTGCTTCAACAAGAGAAATGGATTTTCGTTTGATTGATTCATTTGACCAGACAGAAGTAGTCTATATGGATTTAAAAGAACCGAAAAACGAATTGACGGAATCTGTAAAACAGGAAGAAATAGACTTGCAAATCGTACCGGGAGTTGTTTATTCAGAGACTGGTTACCGCATTGGATTTGGTGGCGGTTACTACGATCGATATTTGATAAATTTTCCATTTGAAACTATATCACTGGCATTTGATTGCCAAATCCGCGATAATATAGATATAGAGGCACATGATATTCCCGTGTCCTATATATATACGGAAGAACATATTATAGATTGTCAGAAAGCACGTGAAAAGAATGAATGAGTTTTATGACGTGATGAAACTACTAAAACGTTTTGGAGTAATCATCTATACAGGCAATAAAATGCAAGACAGCTTAGTGATGGAGTCGGAAGTCAAAGAACTGTATGACCATCAATTTATTGACCAGCAAACATATATTCAAGCATTGCTTGTTTTGAGAAGGGAACAAACGAGTTGATTTAGTAGCTGGTAGTATTCTAACTACTCATTCCTCATCTCATGTGAAACTATTCACGCAATCAAACGTCAAATATATGATGACTAAAAAAGCACTATCTATACGAAACGAAAGGAAGAGATGGAATGAGAAAATTTTCATGGCCTAAGCATTCCGTACTCATTATCGCAGTAATCGCAACTTGGTTGACTACCTATATCGGGTATTTCACCAGTTTTAATATGAAAATCGATAATGCTATGCAACAATTTATCCTATTAATTAACCCTCTGGCATTTCTAATGTTTATTTACGGGGTAGCTTTATTTATTAAAAAGACTAAAACACGTAACCGATATATTTTAACGGTAAGTTTAATAACTTCATTTATCATGTTCGCCAATGCTGTGTTTTATCGTTTCTTTACAGACTTTATTACACTGCCTCTATTGTTCCAGACAAGTAACTTTGCAGATTTAAGTTCTTCAATCACGGAAAATCTACGTTTCCTAGATCTATTCTTTTTCTCTGACGTAGTGATTATTTTATTGGCTATTCGTTTTTCTAAGCAGGAGCCAATTCAAGAGTCAAACCGTAAAATGGGACGTAAAGTGTACTTCGCAGCGGCTGCTACGTTAATGATGTTGAACTTAGCGCTTGCAGAAGCGCAACGTCCGCAGTTGTTGACGAGAAGTTTTGATCGTGAATTACTTGTTAAGAATATTGGAACGTATAACTACCACCTATATGATTTATTCGTTCAATCCAAATCCCACGCACAGCGTACATTCGCAGATGGTACGGAATTGACGGAGATTGAAAACTACGTAAAAGCCAACCACGCACAACCGGATCCAAAGATGTTCGGTTCTGCTAAAGGCAAAAACGTAATTATTGTTTCGCTTGAATCATTACAGAACTTTGTCATCAATAATGATATGGATGGACATGAAATCACGCCATTCTTGAATCAATTAACAAAAGACAAAGATACATTTTACTTCGATAACTTCTATCAACAAACAGGATTAGGAAAAACTTCCGACTCTGAGTTTATAGTGGAAAACTCGCTATATGGACGTAACGGTAGTGCGGTCTTCTTTACGCATAGTGGTAACACATATAACTCGCTTTCTGAACGATTAGGAGAGAATGGCTACGCTACAAGTGTTATGCACGCTAACAGCAAGAGTTTCTGGAACCGTGACATTATGTACAAAGCACTCGATGTTCAGAAGTTCTATGATGTAGATAGCTATACAATCGGCGAAGACGAAGCGGTGAACTGGGGAATGAAAGATATTCCATACTTCCATCAGTCAGTTGATTTGATGAAAGATATAAAGCAACCGTTTACTACACGAATGATTACACTAACCAACCACCACCCATTCGATTTAGATGAACAGGATAAATTAATTCCTGAATATACATCGAATTCGAACACATTGAACAAGTATTTCCAGACGGTTCGTTATATGGACGAAGCAGTAAAAGAATTCTTTGATGACTTGAAAGAAAGTGGTTTGTATGATGATTCAATCATTATAATGTACGGAGACCATTATGGTATTTCAGAAAATCATAATAAAGCAATGGGTATGTATATGGACAAAGAGATTAAGCCATTTGACAACGCAGAGCTTCAAAAGGTTCCATTGTTTATCCATATGCCAGGTTCTGGCGAAGGTAAAGAGATGCACGAGCTTGGTGGACAGGTAGACCTACGTCCGACGATTCTTCATTTACTAGGCATTGATACAAAAGCAGATATGCAATTCGGTTCCGATCTATTCTCACCAGATCATGAACCATTCGTCATCTTCCGTGACGGACGCCTAGTTACAGATAAGAATATTTACGCGCAAGAAGTTTGCTATGACATCGAAACAGGAGAACCATCATTAGATGAATCGCAGTGTGAGCCATATATCGAGCGTGCCAATACTGAATTAAACTATTCAGATACGATCATCAATGGGGACTTACTTCGTTTCAAAGAAAGACCTGATGGCAGTCCAGAAATCAAAGAAAGTAAATAAATTTGGTGATGATCTGCACGGCTGTCCAAGCCGTGCAGATTTTTTTATGGACGAAATTAATTATTTAGAGGGCACTAATGGAAATTCTATGGTGGATACATCTAAAGGGGTAGCTAATAAAGTCCGTTCTAATAGAGGAAACTTAAATTCCTATGTTGCTGAAAATTGTACAACCGCTGTAGAATTAGTAAATGGAGATTAATAGTAAAGCAAAATGTACGGCATTAAGTTTAACGTTTAGGAATAGTAGGTGAATTACTTCGGTTTAATATTTCGCTTGTAAGTTTGTATAAGAGTAGCCTTATGTATATATTAGGAGTGCTTTTATCGCAACAGTAAGGGGATTATTAATTATTTTATAAAAAATAATAAATAGACTTGCATTCTTTTAAATAGGGTGGTATATTTATAAGCGTCGCATTGAGCAGTTGCGAAAACATCAAACTTAATAAAGAAAAACATTTTAAGTGAAAGTGTTGACAACGAGACAATGAGATGTTAGTATTAGAAAGTTGCCTCTTACGAGAGACCAACCTTATGAACCTTGAAAACTGAACAGCAAAACGTTAACGAAATACAGTTTATGCCTGGCTTGCCAGTGTCATAAACAAAAATGAGTATCTTAATTGATGCCAGCAAATGAAACTCGAGCTAATCGATTTTTCATGTCACTGAGCGTCGAGTTGTAGTGAAGTGCTAGGAAGTGATCGAGCGAAGAAGGGAGCGTACTTAGGTACGTGACCGACTAAGTGAGTGAAACTGTCGACGCAATTCGCTGCGAATCGGCGGTCAGTATTATGGAGAGTTTGATCCTGGCTCAGGACGAACGCTGGCGGCATGCCTAATACATGCAAGTCGAGCGAACTGTTGGAAGCTTGCTTCCTTCAGTTAGCGGCGGACGGGTGAGTAACACGTGGGCAA
>NZ_PDYP01000010.1:0-98176 GCF_002743115.1 Sporosarcina sp. P17b
AATATAAGTAAAAATATCCTTTATTATTTCCCATATAGCCCTATCGTTTGTCTTCATTTATATCTCCTTTAAAGTAAAGTGTACATCGAAACTAGCCTGCCATTTAATTCAACAAGTCCTACTCAATATGGCCCGTTTGCTTAACAAGCCAATCTCTTACAATCCATTTTAACATAAACCCCCTTTTTTAACTTCGACGTATTAAATTCCCCCGAAATATATTCTCAGGTGCCATCCCACTTATCCATTCATAAGGAAATTTAATAACACAATTAGCTGTGGCGCATTTAGTTATGTGCTGTTGTTAATTTGTTCATCAAATAAAAGGTGATTTACAATCTGCCGTGCTACATATTGTTTACTCCGCATGTACCGCACCTCGTATCTCTTTAAGAACAGCGTGTTACCTATGCCGATGAACTTTTTCAGCCCGTGGCCAAATGAAGTAGGAGAGTGAGACGACCATATCAAGGCCAACGATGAGCGCCCATAACTTCAGCATTTGAGAAAGTGCTTCGGTTTTATTGGTATCTCCAATTAAGTAAATCATGACAAACAAGAACCCGCCACCGATGATAAATGCTAGTACATGTTGCAGCGCACCTTTTACGGAATGGCGCGCATGGGCATATCCTGTTTTCTTCGCAGGTTTTGTGCCTTCTTTCTTGACGTAGTAAAGAAAGCGTTCGTCCGCCCAGTGAATCATGCTTTTTCCGAATGCGATCGATACTCCGAGATAGATCGCCGCAATGGCATGAACTTGTGTGGCAACAGCGCCGTTATATAAATCGGTAGCCGTGACGACTAGCAAGAGTAAATCGATGACTGGTGTTAACGCTAGAAAAAATAAGCCGAGCCGTTTTTTGTTGAATACATAGCGTGTAATCAGACCAGCCAGAATAACGACCCAAAAACCTATTTCACAAGCAATAATCACCCAAGCCATGAAATTCATTCGCTCACCCCATTTAGTAAAGTAGTATTGGTTATGTGTATCATAGCATAAACATTCTGAATTGTTTGTGGTCCTGGTACCATTTGAATAGATAGATATGAGATAATAGACACGGAATATGAACTCATATAAGTATTTTATTTTATGGCAGGAGGGATGGTATGGTGAAATCAAAAAGCTTCGAAGAATTTTATTATACTAAAACGGATGAGAATCATTTTATAGAAGAGGTAGTAGATTACGCCATTGCTAATCAGGGCGACTATTCTCCATATGAAGGCTTCATGCGATGTCCCGAATGTGAAATGGCGGATTTGTTTTTAGTGAGTAAATCATCTTCGGCAAGGACCCATTTGAAAAAGAAACCCACTTCGGACCATCGTGAAGGATGCTCTTATATGTATGAGTATGCATCTAAGAAATTGATAGAGAAGTATGTGGAAAATCTCAACTACGATAAAGTCCAAGATAAGCTGGATTCCATGATGCGCATGCTATTTAAGAATACACATCGACAATCGAGACAGCAGGATCATAACCAGAAAACGACTAAAGAAGAGCAAAATCCGATGTTGATTCATGGGGATAAAAAAGAGCTTCAAGAAGTGAAAGCAATCAGAAGAAAAAGTTTAACGAGCTGGATTGACGCATCTGACGGAACAGATATCCGTCTTTTATATGGAAAAGTTAAATTGGAAGTGACTGAAAAAGAAGCTGTAAATAAAAAAGGGAAGAAATTCACTTATTACTTACTCAAATTATGGACAGAGAATAAGTTAGGCGAATGGAAATATAGAACGCAAATATATAGAGGTTCGAATAAAGATGATGTTGAGTTTGACAAAGTGTATCAGATCGCAGTCATCGGGAAGTTGAATTTTAAATGGAAATGGTGGCAGATTGATTTGGTCCATCCGTCTGCTGTGCGTATCCGAGAGGTTTGAATGTATGCAAGATGTCTGTGAAATTCCATCAACTATAGGGAGTGAAGTCAATGTTTGCAGTGGGACGAGAGGATATGCGACGGATGGATCATTATGCGATTGAAACGCTTGGACTGCCGGGGGCGATTCTTATGGAAAACGCCGGCATGAAAGTGACTGATGAGCTGTTAAAACTGACCCGTGATAAGCCTGACACAAGATTCCTCGTGTTCGCAGGTGCAGGTAATAATGGCGGAGACGGATTTGTTATCGCTCGCCGATTACAGGATGAAGGCAAATCTTGCATGCTTATCGTTACCAATACATCCTCCTTGCAAGGCGATGCGAAAGTTCATTATGATGTCTACAAGAATCGAAAACTTAAAATGGTGCCTTTTATAGAAGAACTTATTCCGGATATAAAGCTATTGTTAAGTGAAAACGTCATCATTGTGGATGCGTTGTTAGGAACAGGATGTACGGGCAAACTACGTGAGCCTGTTCGCTCAGTTATAGAGCTCATCAATTCATCAAGGAGTAGAGTCGTCTCGGTAGATATTCCATCCGGGGTAAATAGCGATACTGGAGAAGTGGCAGATATAGCTATACGAGCGGATTATACGATTACGTTCGTTGCCCCGAAGGTTGGATTCTTCCTGCAGCAAGGACCAGAGCATATCGGCGAATGGAAAGTGGTTGATATTTCAGTCCCACCTTCTATAGCTGATGAACTTACACTGGAACTGCCACAAGTGATTACGGAAAACAATGCAATTAACGCGTTACCGAAACGACCACAGCACGGACATAAAGGAACATTCGGGCATGTGCTCGTCCTGGGCGGTTCGAAGTCATATGTAGGTGCACCAATCTTCACTGCTAAAGCTGCATTGCATTCGGGTGCGGGGCTTGTGACGCTCGGTGTTCCAGAGGGGATCTATCCGATGGCGGCTACGCAGTTTCCCGAAGCACTGTTTTGGCCAATGGCAGAAACGGATGGTCATGTCGCTGTAACTTCCTGTGAGCAAGAACTATTCAATTCGTATGATGTAGTGGCGGTCGGACCTGGGTTGAGTCGATTTGCAGGCGGTGAAGAGTGGATGAAAAGTCTCTGGCATTCATTGGACGGACAAGCGGTTGTAGTCGATGCGGATGGATTGTATTTATCACGCGATCTGCTGGACATAATTAGTGTATATGATGGCCCTGTAGTGTTTACACCGCATCCTGGTGAAATGGGTGCTTTGCTGAATACGACCGTACAGGACGTGGAAGCGAATCGATTGGATATAGCGAAACAATTTGCGTTGGAGCATCGGCTGTATTTAGTGTTGAAAGGGCATCGTACGGTTATCACGACACCTGAAGGGGAAGTGTATATTAACCCCTTAGGTAGTAGCGCGCTTGGCAAAGGCGGATCGGGGGATGTGCTGACGGGTTTGATCGCCTCATTCCTTGCTCAAGGAGCTAAACCAAAAGAAGCGGTAATTGCGGCAACTTACTTGCATGCGTCAGCTGGTGAAAATCAGTCGGCTCTTCATTCGGAATATGGCGTGACTGCACCTGATATTATTGAAGGTAGCAGAAAGTTATTACATGATTGGACAACAAACTAGTAAGTGAATAAGGAGGATTTTATTATGATCAATGAAACGGATTTACAGCATTTACAAAGATGTGTGGAGTTGGCGAAAGAAGCAGTAGACCACGGTGATCAGCCGTTTGGTTCGGTACTTGTTTCAGCTGAAGGCAAGGTGTTGGCTGAGGATCGTAATCGGGTAGGAAACGGTGACGCGACGCAACATCCTGAATTTGCTTTGGCACGTTGGGCTGGCGAAAATATGACAGCTGAAGAAAAGAAAAACGCAGTCGTCTATACTTCCGGAGAGCATTGTCCGATGTGCTCGGCTGCTCATGGATTAGTCGGTCTAGGGAAAATCGTGTATGCGAGTTCATCCAAACAGTTATCAGAGTGGAAGAAAGAACTGGGTGTCGAAACCCAAAGCATTCAATCGATTCCGATCGAGGGTGTCATTTTGAACGCGGAAGTGGAAGGGCCTGTTCCAGAACTAGCAGAGCAAGTTCATGAGCTGCATCGCCAGTATCACGCGAAGCAACGGTGATATATAGGAAAAGATGATGATGTCAAAAGCCTATCAGTTTAAACTGGTGGGCTTTTGTGTGTGAAAAGACAAATTCAATGCAGCTTAGAAGTAGGTTGACTATATTTCATTATTTACTCGTATGCTCGTGTGTTGAAGCATTGTGTATATTCTGTTTCGTACTTAAAATAATTAGAGAATTCTATGTACAGTTTGCGTTATTCCATAGTATGATGGATTCATAAAATGCTAAATTCTACTAGAAATTGATTACTATTGTGGGGGCAATGAAAGATGTCCAATGAAATCAGTCGCCACATATTATCCATTCACACAGTTTACACGTACATATAGTCAATCGGAAGGGGTTGGGAAGAATGGAAAAGAGGAGTACTAGTTCCACAAACGCTAAAAGCAATAAAAATAAAATCATTTTAACTATATTATCCGTGGCAGTCATTGCGGTAAGTGTATTTTTATTCACTGTCATTAAAGACAATAAAACGATCAAGCAAGCAGATTCATTGGTTGCGATAGGAAAGTATGAAAATGGCATCGCAATCTATGACACGATGCTAACGAAGAAATACTCGGACGATGTAATGGCAAAGCGTGAAAATGCGATTGAATTAATGGAAGCAAATGAAAATTATGAGCGAGGCATTGAGTCACTAGATCATAATGATCGATACAAAGCGCTGAAGTATTTTTCAAAAGTGCCTGAGAACGATACCAAATTATATGAAAAAGCAACAACTGAATTACAAGACATTGAAGATGTGACTGCTGCCGAAATTGAAGAATTGATAGGGGATCAAGAATTCGATGAAGCTCATGACATCGTGAATGCGTATCTGAAAGCAGCTCCAGGCTCTGCAAGAATCAGCAATTTAAAGGACACTTTACTAGCTATAGAAAAAGATGTTACTAAGAAAAACGCCGTAGCTAAAGCAGAAGAAGATCAAAAGATTGCACAAGCGAAGAGCGAAGAAGAAAAACAGGCAAAAGCGATTGAAGATGAAAAGAGAAAACAAGAAGCCATAGCCATAGCAAGTGCTAAAAGTAAGGAAACAGGTAAGTGGGAATTAGAACAAGCGAGAATAACGGGTGCTAATTTGGTGAATAAAACTCTTTATACAACGAGTAAAATCGCCAATCTAAGAGATGCGCCTACTTTAGGTGGGAATGTGGGAATAGTATTGTATAAAGGAACTGAAGTATATATTTTGGAGACGCACGTAGAGAGTGCTAGTAGAACGTGGTGTAAAGTGAGAGCCTACACAAATGAAGGTTCTTACGTGGGATGGATTTCGTACAATACGATGAATAACAGTATTCCTTAAAATGAAGGGTGAGCGACTCACTATGAATAATCGAACGAAGAAAGAGCAAAAATTACTAGATCAAGTGGTTGGATTTATTATTGTGTCTGCCGGTACGCCGTTTTCAAGTTTCAGGTAGGCAGTGACGTATACACCTACATGACGTGCGCATGGTAGATCGAGAAGCATTGATTCGACTAAGTATCGAAATGAAAAGAAATGTACAGATTACAGCTTAAAATATATGTTTATTCAACCTATCAGAAAAATAATCTGGTAGGTTTTTGTGCTCCTGCCCATATTCATTCACTTCCTACGTATCGTTATACTGCGAAACTTGATGAGTTTACTCCCTTTTTGTAGTATGATGCATAGAGAGTTGGAATTCGAAAACAAATTATGCGGGGGTACGACATGAATTATGGGGATCCGTTAAACAATAAAAACATTGAACCAGATAGAACGATTTATAACAGTGAGGGCTTCGATAGACAAGGGTTCAATAAGTTTGGTTATGATCGTCATGGGTTTAATGAACATGGATATAATGCTAGTGGTTTTGATAAATATGGTTTTGATGCACAGGGCTTCGATAAAAACGGCTATGACAATCAAGGCTATGATAAAGAAGGCTTTAAGGCAACGGGCTTTAATAAAGCAGGCTTTGATCGGACGGGTTATGATCGCTACGGCTATGATGCAAACGGTTATAATAAGAACGGTTATAACGTGCAAGGCTATGACAAAGACGGCTATAAAGCGGATGGCTTCAATCGCCAAGGCTATCACAAAAATGGCTATAACAAAGAAGGTTATGATGTCAACGGCTTCAATCGGGCAGGATTCAATAAACAAGGCTATGATAAATATGGCTTCAATAAATACGGTGTCAGTGCACAAGGTTATCGGACAGACGGGTTTAATAACTTGGGTTACGATAAGAATGGCTTCAATCGTCAAGGCTATAATAAATTTGGTTACGATAAAAGAGGCTTCAATCGCGATCGCAAGCATATGAATGGCACGATGTATGATGGCAGCGGTTTTGATTTCCAAGGTGTCCATAAAAATAACAGTTCATTTGACGAACAAGGGTATGACCAAGAAGGCTTTGATGAACAAGGTTTTAATAGAAGAGGATACAACCGTGAAGGTTTTACACGTGATGGTGGACATATCAGCGAAAAAACGTATGATGAAGCGGGTTACGATCAGCATGGGTACAATCGTGATGGTTTTGACAAAGCAGGGTACAATGCATCCGGCTTTAATTCGCTCGGCTACGATAGTGAAGGCTATGATGTAAATGGTTTCAATAAGCATGGCATCGACCGCGAAGGTTATAATCGCGATGGCTTCAATAAAGCAGGCGTCGACCGAGAAGGCTTTGGCAAGAACGGCCGAAACCGACAAGGCTATGACAAGAAAGGCTTTAATCTGCAAGGATATGATAAGAATGGCTTTAATAAAGACGGCTATAATCGTTTCGGCTATGATCCACACGGTTTCAATCGGGATGGCAAACATGCGAACGGTACGAAATATGATACTAAAGGATTCGATTGCAACGGCTTTACTCCTCAAGGGATTCACCGAAACGGGACGGATCGCGATGATGAAGGATACGACAAGTCGGGCTATGATGAAGAGCGCTATGACCGAAGAGGCTTTAATAAGTTAGGCTACGATAGAAATGGTTATGATAAATATGGCTACGATAAATCGGGGTTTAGGGCGGATTCGAAATAGGATTCTTGTTTAACTTTGATAGAATTTTATAAGTGATGGTTGTAATAAGTTCAACACCCCAAATTTCAGGTAGAGTTTGGGGTGTTTGTAATTTGTAAAAGATATCTGTACATAAAAATCAAACTGTAAGCCTCTCCGTATAAAAAAACATGAGGAGTGTATAAGTGAAGATATTCAAGCTATGTGTAGTCGTATTATTTATCATTTTATTTCCCGATGTGTCATCCGCCGAAGAGAATACTGTGACGAAGATTATCGATCCGTATACTATAGAAGTCAATGACACGAATCGAATTCATCTTTATGGCATCTCAACTAGTATGTTCGAAGAGTACGAAGAGTTTAAAGGGAATTTTGAAGAGGCTCCACTAAAAATAGAATCTAAAAAAATAAAAGACGCAGTACTGTTTGTGGAGGATATAGTTACTTTTCATCAGCAAGATGCTGTAAATGAAATTGAAAAGATTCTATTAAACAAAACTATTTACTTGAAGGAAGTTGAACAGGACGACTATCTCATATCTTTTTCAGCTGATGATGATCTAACTATAAATGAGTTAATTGTTGCGGAAGGTTTAGCTAATATGGACGACCTAATTAAACCAGAATATAAAATGCGTTTTTTACATGCGGAAAAGATGGCTAAAGATAATCAATCAGGGATTTGGGGCATCCGTTATCAAAGCAAGTCGATAAGCAATTCGGAAGTTATTATGGGGAAAGGAATATATAAAGTATTAGCGGTAATTAGTATAGTTAACTTGATGTACTTGCTATTCACTATAAAACAGTTATCAAATATTCCGAGTTGGTCAGGATTGTTCTATGGATTCATTTCCTTATTGATTATTCCTTTTCCAGTGATCATAGTAGCGATTCAATATAAAATGGCTGCTAAGATATATTTAGGAATCTGTTTAATTATCATACTAGTTATTTTTTACATTCTATCTAAATTCATATTGAAACACATAGAAATATTGAATATCAAGAAGTTAAGTGCCCTCATTGTCGGGTCAGTCCTAGTAGTTATTTCTTATTTTACATTTGTCTACGCTGTATTTGATAATCCACGAATAGTTCATATAACTCAAGAGGATTTCTTTTCGGGAAAAATATACACTGACGACAAAGAAGTTATAGGAGATCATATTTCCGTAAATGGCGGGACAGATCATCTGAATGATTTAGGTGATTATCTATATTTAAGTGGCACTACTTTCTTTGGTGGATCGTATGGTGATGTAATTCCTAATGGAAATATACGCTTTATAGTTGTGTTAGAAATGTTTATTGGTTTCTTATTACAATTACTTTTCTTTAGTATAGTGATCAACCTTATTTACGATAAATTTATCAAGAGTAAAAATATAGTTGAGGAAACGAGTACACAAGGTGAAAAGGACATAATGGAACGAGAAGATAAAGAGTGCCAAGTCGAAGAGGTACCACTTAAAATAAGTGCGAGAGTAAGTCTAGACAGAGAAACTACTAAATTGTCTGCGATTTTAGCGACATGTATAGTCTTGTTTCTGGAAATATGTAAGGGTAAAAAGGATTGAATAATCTATATTTAGAAATTTAATAGAGAAAACAAGACACCCGAAACTTCAGTTGAAGTTTCGGGTGTCTTTGATTAATTCTTACACAAATACTCCTCTAACCACTTCAACGCATCATCCTTGGAGGCAATATCTCCATTTAGCTGCCTTACTTCCAGAAGGAGCAAGATCTTAGCGAATGCTGGTCCAGGTTTAAGTCCGGCTTTCATTAAATCGCCACCCGACAATAGATTTTGAAGTTGGTTGCGTTTGTACAAATAATCAATGACGGATTCCAGATGCGCTACTTCATCCGCCACTAGGATAAACAGGATCGCTTCGTCGGAAAAATCGTGAAGGAACAAGTGGTAGTCTCCAGGTTGTTCCGCTGCATGCCATTGATCATGCCGCTGCAATGCGGTGATTTCTTCCAACAGCTTCCTACGGTTTTTTCGCAGTGTGAATTTTTCCGCTGCATACAAGCTATCGTTACAGTAGAACGGCAACAGGAAGTAATTGAACCAACTTGGTTTTTCACCGATTTTCAGATTTGCGATTTGACGTACTTGTTCGTTGTACAGCTTTTCTAAGTTACTAGCGGCCATGACGGAAGCACCTAACTGTTTCTCGCTGACACCAAACTGTTGCCAAACTTTTAATTCAAATAGGCGACGAATGACTTCTTGTGGTCTGCCTTCTGTGAATAAACGAATCATTTCTTCATTAATACGCTGCGGTGACAAGTGGATGACTTTATCAATTGACTCCAGTGCCAATTTTTCTGTTTGCTCATCCATCGAGAAACCGAAACGTTCTTCAAAGCGTACCGCACGGAAAATACGTGTCGGGTCTTCAATGAAACTAATATTATGGAGAATTTTGATTTTCTTCTGGCGCAAGTCTTCTTGTCCGCCAAACGGATCGATCAACTCACCAAACGCTTCTGTATTCAAACGGATTGCCATCGCATTGATCGTGAAATCACGTCGTTGCAGATCATCTTCGAGAATGGAGATTTCAACTTCAGGTAAAGCAGCTGGCTGTTCGTAATATTCGAGCCTTGACGATACCATATCAATGGATAGGCCGGACGGGGTATTCCACGTCGCAGTGCCGAAGCTTTCATGTTCCACTACTTCACCGCCATGGGTTTCCATCATGCTTTTCGCCAGTTCGATTCCATTGCCTTCCGCCACAATATCGATGTCATAATTCGGCTTGTCGAGTAAAATATCCCGTACAATCCCACCGATTAAGTAGGCAGGTGTATGGATGCGGCTAGCCGTTTCACCGATGTCTTTTAGCAATTGCGAAACTTCTTCACTCATATGCTTGTCCATCTTTTCAATAAGTTCAGTGGTAGGGGACTTGTTTTCTGTTTGCTTGTCAGCTGTCATATCGCTATAGAGCACTTCGATAATATTCGACCGTGTGACAATCCCAACGATTTCTCCGTCAATTAGCACAGGTAAGCGACCGATATTATGCTCGATGACGAGTTCCTGTATTTCTTCAAGTGAAGCATCGGGTCCGATTGAATAGATTTTAGTCGTCATATATGCCTTCACCGGTGCATGACCGAGTCCGTGGTGATTTGCTTTATCTAGATCACGTCTCGTAATTAAACCGACCAATTTATTGTTTTCGACGACAGGGTAGCCTGAATGCCCGTATCGATACATGCGATGGCCTGCTTCTTCAATCGTTGTATCAGGCGTTAGTGTTTTGACAGGCGACGTCATCAACTCTTTTGCAGTAATCGCAGGGCGCAACATTGTACTCATACTATTGTTGATTTCCTCAAGAATGGCGTCTTTATCTCCTTTTTTCACAGTGGCGGAACCTGCATGCTTGTGACCTCCGCCGCCTAGTTTTTTCAGGATAGGTTGCAGTGTAATACGTTCAGAATTTGCACGCCCTACGACGCATACAGTATTTTTCATTTTGACGACAGTAATGACCGCATCCGTTCCTTTCACACCCAGTACTTTGGTGGTAATCAATGCCAAACCGTTCAAGAAGCTATCCAACTCATGCGTACTGACTGCAATTTCAAGACCATCGACTTCATGAATTTCTGTATGTGTAAGCAATTGATCCAACAAATCTTGCTGGTCTGAAGTTAATGATTCCTCCGCGAAACTGCCAACCATCTCAAGGCTCATTCCTTGTTCGAGTAAATATGCAGCAGCTTTCATGTCACGGACCGTTGTATTCGCGTATGTAAAGTTTCCTGTGTCTGTATACAAGCCGAGACCGAATAAGGAAGCCTCAAAACTTGTGATCGATACGTTCTTTCTCTGGATTTCCTCAAGAAGCAATGTCACAGCAGCCCCTGTAAGTTCCACAGTCCCTTCATCGTATGCTAGGTCCTTTTCGCCTTTTTGATGGTGGTCATAAATAATGACTTTGCGTTTTGAGACGTCGAAATCATCGGGGAGTCTACCGATTCTAGAAAGTGAAGCGACGTCCACGATAATCATTTCTGTTACTTGATTCCAATCAATACGAGCGCTTGGCACGAAGTCGAAGACATCTCGGTAAATATTCAAGAAACGTTGTACGCGACCTTCCAGCTTATCGGAAATGATCAACTGTGCATCCGGATACAGCTTCTTCGCCGCAATCATTGAAGCGAGCGCGTCAAAGTCAGTATTGACGTGTGATGTAATAATTTGCACTGATAGTCCCCCTAGACAATATGTGAGTTAGTAAAAAAATAACCACCCTCTGCTCTGCCTGAGTGGAAGGTGGTTATTTTTCGCGTTAAATAGTGTAATAGGTACAGTTTATCAGTTTCATTCAAAATGTTCAATTGAGTCTAATCTATGGTGCTTTTTAACCCATATAGACACTATCACAAGTCCCAGGTTGCGGTTCATAGAAACAGTGATTTTTAAATTGCCCTGTAAACGGCTGACCATACCAAGTAGGCGGGCAAGGGGCGTATGGATTAAAATACCATAGCGCATAGTGGGCAGGATGTTGACGCCAGTTTGTTAGAGTCCGTTCAGCTAATCTTTTTTCAGATTCTCTTGCACGTTGGTAGAACAAGTTTCCTTTTTGTACGGCTTCGAATGAATAATTATTGCCTTGTATTTGGAAGATTACATCGTTGATCGAACGCACATCCCTGAAGTCCAGACAATCGGCTACTGCGCGATTGACAATTACATTTCCAACATATAGCATGCCTTGATTACCTTCCGCCTCGGCTTCCGCTCTCATCATTCTTGCCATTAAGTCGACATCTGAATTTCGATATTTGACTCTCGCCATAGTTTTCACCTCACTCATAGTGTATGAAAAAGAGGGGTGATGATGTGCCGTTTTAGGAAATAGTTATAGGAATGAAAATAAATATACTAGCGAACGTTGAATCGCTAATGTAGATTACTGTCTAAAAATGAAATATGCAGGTTTAATAGATTGAAATAGATACACTGAACATTTACACTGAACATTTACACTGTACATAGTACTCACAAATATTTAGAATAGTAAATTACTATTGTGATATTATTTATATCTTCTGATCGCATTGTCTACATGTACAAATTCATACATCTGTGCATACGCATTCAGATTTTTAATTATTGTGTATATATGAAGAGTGCAACGGTGTTGTAGAAGTGATGTATTCATACAAAAAAGGAGGACAAGCTCATGGCAGATAATAATACAAATAACCCCAAAAACACAAATGAAGTTTCAGATCCGGGCCGCCGCAGTTTCGTCAAGAACACAGGAATTGCTGTCGGTGGGGTAGCCGGTGGTGCGTTGCTTGGAGGACTATTTACAAGCCGCTCTAAAAATAACAACAACGCGAATTCCACTGCGGACAAAGGAACAGCTAAAGAGAAGCGTTATGAAGAAGCGCGTATGTATTTCACGCGCATGGCGGACTTTGCTATTTTGGAGCAAGCCGTTGAGCGAATCTTCCCTGAAGACGATAACGGTCCTGGTGCTATAGAGTTAGGCGTTCCGTATTATATTGACAAGCAACTTGCGGGTCCTTACGGGTCTAACGTTGGCGATTACAGACAAGGTCCCTTTAAAGGTCCTAAAACTTCCGCAGCAGATTCAAGCCTAGATCGTGGGCAGATTTTCATTAATGGACTGCGTGCAATGGATATGGAAAGCCAAAAGAGATTCGATACGAATTTCATTAAAGCAACAGAAGATCAACAATTAGAAATCATGACGGACTTTGCAGATGACAAAGTAGAAGTAAAAGGAATTACCTCAAAGGCATTCTTTGCACTACTGCGTTCAACTACGCTTGAAGGAGCGTACTGTGATCCCTTATATGGTGGTAACCGAGATATGAAAGGCTGGAAAATGAAAGAATATCCAGGAGCTATCGCATCTTACGCCAACATGATCGAAGAAGATAAATTTATTAAAATGGATCAGGTCAGCCTGACAGATTATCAACCTAAATAAACTTTAGGAAAGGGGAGAACAGAATGGTAAAAACATTGGAAAAAGTAGATGTAGTAGTCGTAGGTTCAGGCTGGGCAGGCGGTATTGCAGCAGCTGAATTAACGAAAAAAGGATATAAAGTAGTAGGTCTGGAGAGAGGTAAGGCACAGAAACGAGACGATTTCGTCGGTTCAAAAGATGAATTGCGTTATGATGTGCGGAAACTCATGTTCCAGGAATTGAACAAGGAAACATTGACGATTCGTAATACGCTGGATGAAACTGCGACACCAAACCGTAGTAACGATACGAATGCTATTAATGGTACTGCTACTGGCGGTTCAGGTGTTCACTGGAACGGTATGGTTTATCGCTGGCTTCCGACAGATTTCGAAATTCGCACGAAGACTGTGGAAAAGTATGGAGAGGAAATCATTCCGAAAGATATGCAACTTCAGAACTGGGGTATAAAATACGACGAACTAGAAAAGTATTATGACCAGTTTGAAAAAACGGGAGGCATCTCTGGGGAGCCCGATCCATTGCGACCAGGTCAGCGTTCAGATGATTATCCTACACCACCGATGAAAGAAACGGATATCATTCGTACATTCACGAAAGCAGCGAAAGATTTAGGGTATCACCCGTATCGTATTGCTTCTGCCAACATTTCAGAAACATATACAAATCCAGACGGCGAAACAATCAATGCGTGTGTTTACTGTGCATTTTGTGAATCGTTTGGCTGTGATTTTGGAGCGAAAGCGGATCCAATCGCTACGGTCTTGGCTACTGCCAATAAAACGGGTAATTATGAGTTACGCAATAATTCATATGCAGTCCGAATTGTACATGAAAATGGAAAAGCTGTCGGTATCAAATATGTAGATACGGAAACAGGTGATGAGTTCATCCAACCGGCTGATCTAGTCGTAGTGGCAGGATTTACATTTACGAATACGCGTTTAATGCTTTTATCGGAAATCGGGAAACCGTATAATCCGAAAAATGGAACGGGTGTGATCGGTAGTCACTTGACAGCACACCAACGTAACTTGACGCACACACGCGTACGTGGATTCTTCGATGAGAAGAAATTCAACCGCTATGCAGGTACGGGTGCACTTGGTGTGACGATGGATGATTTCAACGTGGAGCAACTGGATCATACGAAACTCGATTTCTTGCATGGTTTCTGTTTGCGTACGTCTCAAAGAGGAGATCGACCGATTACGAATAACCACGTTCCGGCAGGTGTTCCTTCTTGGGGGAAAGAATTTAAAGACAAGTCCATTTTCTATGCAAACCGTCGTATAGACGTTCAGCAACAAAATGGTGCACTCGCTTGGCGTGAAAACTATATGGACTTAGATCCAACGTATACAGATATGTTTGGTGATCCATTGCTGCGCGTTACGAGCAAGTTCCATGACCAAGACCGCAACATTGTCCGATATGCTCACCAAAGAGGAAAAGAGTTACTAGAGCAAATGGGCGCGGATTATATTACAGTTCCTGAAATTACGGATGAAACAGAATTTGATAAGACATCACTTTCCGATCATACGGGTGGCGGCGTCATCATGGGAGACAATCCTGAAACATCTGCTGTCAATAACTTTTCACAAGTATGGGATATGGATAATTTATTCGTAGTAGGGGCATCTTCATTCCCATTGATGGGTAGCTCCAATCCTACAGCGACAGTTGGTGCTCTCGCGTATCGTGCTGCTGAAGGAATGATCAAGTTCCTCGAGGATGGTGGAGGCCAGTTGGTCAAAAAGGAAGAAAGCGCAAAAGCGTAAACCAATTAAAGATGTGACAACGGGGGAGAGGGAGATCGAAGCCTCTCTCCTTTCTTTATATAGATTATAGCGAGGAAAGATGCTTATGAATATCCGAATACTTTTTCTCCTGTTGACAGCCGTATTTCTCAGTGCCTGTTCCAATCAAATCGAAACGAATATGTCCGAAGAATTACCGGATTTCGAGTTTACTACACAAGACGAGAATACACTCGCGCTGGATGATTTGAAAGGTGATTGGTGGATTTCTTATTTTTCCTATACGCACTGTACAACAGTCTGTCCACGAACGACAGCGAATATGGTCAGTATTCAGGAGAGTTTGAAAGAAGAAGGTGTAACACCGCAAATTGTTTCGTTCAGTATCGATCCGGAATTGGATACACCTGAAATATTGCGAGATTATGCAAGAGATTATGGAGCCGACCTAGATACGATGACGTTTTTAACAGGCTATGATTTTGAAGAAATTCGTAAGTTGTCTGTGAATACATTTAAGGCAGTATTGGAAAAAGGAGCGCTCGGTCAGCGATCCCACAGCTTTTTCTTTTATTTAATTAATCCTGACGGCGAGATTGTCAAACAGTATAATGGCATGAGCGCTACGGATAATGACTTGCTAGTCGAAGATGTGAAGACGATTTTAGGGAAGTAGCGTTATTTGAAAAATAATTTATATAACTAAATCAGGCATACTTTCGTTCTAAAAAGGGCGAAAGTATGCTTTTTCTTTTTATGTACGTTATACGGTTCTCATCGATAAAAAACTTTCTAAAAAACTTTTGAAACTTTTTCTGTATTCCTCCGTCTGTAGGGTGCGCAAATGATAATAGGGGGATTCACATGAAGAAAATATATAGCTGTATGTTGTTACTAGCGAGCTTACTCTTATTTATAATGGGAGATGGAGCCAAGTGGAATTTGAATGAAGTGCCACTGTACCATGAGCAGCCAGCCACGGCATTTGCGGAAACTATACAAAGCAAACCGTTCATTACAGAGAGAGAATTTGAACAGGTAGTCACACTTACACAAAACCAACCGATGTATATGAAGCAAGAGAATCTTGTCCGAATTGGTGAACTGCAAGCGAATCAAGCGGTTGCGATCATTGGTGAAGATGAGGAATATTACGAGATTCGAGTAGGTAAGATGCCAGCTTTTATTCGTAAAGGACAGGCAAAGGTGGAAAAGAACGTGATCAAAGCACCGTTACATGCAGAACGTCTCGGGGCAGTAAAAACAGCTGAAGAAACACCGGTCTATTCGGAAGCAAATCGTGAAAGTGGTATCCTCATGCAATTGAGGGAAGGTTATCGCTATCCAGTTGTGCAGGAAGAAAACGATTGGTATATTATCAAAGTCGGTGAACGTGCCGGCTATATTCATAAGTCATCCGCGGAAATGGATGAAGGCTTGCCGGTATTGCTGTATCACCAAGTACTGCCACGTAAACTAATGGAAACAGAAATGAGTACAATCTCACTTGAAAAATTTGAAGAGCAAATGGCGTATTTAGCCAATGAACAATTTACGACGCTGACTTCACAAGAATTGTATGATTATCTTGAAGGGCGATTAGTCATACCCGAAAAAGCTTTGATTATTACATTTGACGATGGATTATTATCATCGAAGAAATATGCGTATCCCGTCTTGAAGCAATACGGTTTTACTTCACCTCACCACATCATTTCTTCACGTTTGGACAGAGGAAAAGGGGCACCGGCATTTGACGGTGGCGGGTTGTTGAAGTATCTTGATGCGGAAGATCTGAAAGAAATGACAGATGTCTTCCAGTTTGAAGCCCACACATGCGCATTGCACGAGCTAGGGATAGAAAGCGGAGCGGGTTTAGTTTTCGAACATTCCGAAGAGGAAATTATCGAAGATTTGAAGCTGAATTTGCACCATGTACCGTCAGCTATTTCGATCGCGTATCCATATGGCCAATATAATGATGAATTTATCGCGGCTGCTAAAGAAGTAGGATTACTAATTGGCTATACAACAGTAGAAGGATATGCCAATATGGATCGTTCCAATTATGAAGTGAATCGATTTGGCATGACAGAAAAAAGGTCGTTTAAAGATTTTGCAACGTATGTTGACGGAGACATGAGATGGCCATAGAAGAGAGTGACTAACCCAAATGAATGAAATGGATCAAATAATGAATGAGCATTCGCATTATTTAGTGCGAATCGCTTATCTATACGTGAAAAACTGGTCAACTGCTGAAGATGTCGTGCAGGAAGTCTTCGTCACGTACTTCCAGAAGAGCGACCAATTTCGCAATGAAGCCTCTCTTAAAACGTATTTGACGAAAATGACGGCGAATCGTGCAAAAGATTATTTGCGCTCCTGGAAGCATAAAAAAGATGTCGTATTTGAAACGATTTTCGTATCAACCAAAAGCTCGGAAGAACAAATCATTGAGCAAGAGCAGCTCGCTTCACTTGAAAAACACTTATTCCAACTGCCGCTGAAATATCGCGAGCCTCTACTTTTATATTATTATGACGAGCAATCGATTGCGGAAATCGCATTATTTCTAGGGCTCAATGAAAACACGATCAAGACTCGATTACGTAGAGCAAAGTTGCAATTGAAGGGATTTTTTGAAGATGAGGAGGTGGACGACTTTGAATGACTTTAAACGAAAACTCGACCAAATGATGGGCGATACAACAGAACAGGAACGTCGAATTAAACAGCGCGTGCACGATGACCTCCAACCTTCGCGAAAGAGACAGTTTTCTTGGCAAGCTTTGCTCGTCACAGCGGCATTACCCGTTGTCGCCTTGTTGCTCGTGTTCAACTTGATGCCGGACAATCAAATCTCTTCCGATCAAGGACCGGGCACACCGTATGATCCACTTGACGATATGGCGTTGATTTCTGCGCTTCAAAAGAAAGACCAACTATCGTCCATTGATTACGAAGAATTTTCTTCATTGCCTGAGGCGAAGGAAGTAGACGGTCTATTATACGTCGATGATGAATCTTTTTCACTGCAATTTAGTACGGACACATATCATCCAGTTCTAGAACGTAAAGCGGATTTATACGATGCTACGGTCTATGAGCCAGGTGACATAGTGAAGACCTTTACGAATACGAATAGTCACTTGCCGACGTATACAGGTGTTTATTATGAAGTCGTGGCGGTACCTGGAGATCGTGTTGTCTTGCAAGACGGTAAGCTGAACATTAACGGCAACAAATTATCGTCCGAGCTGATGGATCGCTATACAGAACAAAACGTCAAGATTGCTGGCGGATATGATCAGTTGTTGAATGCGCGGGAATATTTACTGCTGAACCACTTCCCGGCAAAGGGGACGGTTCAAGGAGCGACCGTCACGCCAGTGCATAAAATTTACGGTAAATTAATTGGCGTCGCAACGGAAGAAAGAACCGAGTCAATTTACATCGATTATTTGACTGATCAAATGAAGAGTGATTATACAGCCGAAGAGTACTTCGATTTGTATTTATATGATCAGCTCACCGGTTTGAATAAACTACCTGAGTCATCGGTATTCGCGGAAACGAGCAGAATCGGAGAACTATTCCTCGAGGCTGCTTATCGCAGAGCCATTCCAATCAATGAAGACAGAGTGGAAATACGTTATCAATATGGACGCGAAGGTGTCGTGGAGCAAGCGTTCTCTATGGGAAGAGACGCTAACTCTGGACAGTGGATTGTGAAAAATTGATCTGTTAAAGACTTTAAAGGAGGTGATGCCAAATATAGCCTCAAAGAAACCAGGTTGGCACCTGTTCAGCACTAGCCGTCAACCAACCGCTCGCTTATAGAGCCAGCCTGGTTTTCATTATATGTAACATGAGCAATAACCATGGGAAGCACTATCGAAACAAGAAATAGAAAACATACCAGACCGGCACCTGTTTTGCATAAGCCGTCAACCAACCGCTCGCTATATAGAGCCGGTCTGGTGTGTATACATAATCGTTTAAATAGCGTGATACAAGTATTACAGACATACTAGCGATTGAAACTATGTGATGGATCAAGTACTCGTTATAGTTGATGAAAAAGACAAGAACTTCAATTTCAAGAAGTAAGAAAGAAGTGCCCGAACCCTCCCGTTTGCATTGGAAGATGTATGATGAAATACTAAACAGGTATACTCATACAAGGAGATGATACTATGGCACTCAGCAGAAAAGATTACTTACAGAAAATCATTGGATTACATGAACGCTTGATTATAGCGTCAGAAGAATATGAAGGTATTTCTGAAGAATTTATTTCTAAACAAGAACTCGATATTCCAGGGATGCAAGAACAATGGATGGGGAAAGTAGAAGAGTTCAAGCAAATTCTGAATGACATGAATGCATTGGAAGTTCCGAACGCGTTTGAAACGGAAGGCAATGAACTAAAAGAAGCCTATACGATATTCGTCAACTGTGTAGAAGAGAAGACGAAGAAGTTCAGCGTGGAAGCGATGGAGAACGGTGAGCTGGATGCCCTCCAGTCGAAGGAACTGCACGCCGCAGAGGATATGGAAGAATTGATTGAGAGTATGTTTGAGAAGTGAAACTTTCTTCATACGATAATTAAATACAAAACAATCGAACTGCAGACAACCCTCTAAGTAGAGTGGTCTGCAGTTTTTCGTTTGCAAAGAATGCACTTTTTAACCGTACCAGATATGATAAGAGTACTAGTACACGAAATCGGTTCAGAAAGGAGTTCTCATTGATGCAAAGTTTCATCGTCATGCAAGGACGTACATATCACGAAGAACGAGAAGTAGGAATCATTTGGACACCCCGAAAAGATCGTATTGGACAAGAGCAACATTCATGGGAGCGCGTAAGGGAAGTGCGTGCAGGAGATCGGATCCTGCATTACGTGAAAGGATATATTGTCGCAATGAGCGTGGCTACATCTGACTATGTGATCGCAGAAAAGCCTTCGAGTATGAGGACACATCTAGAAGACAATGAAGAAGGATATCTAGTTCACTTAGAGTATCATGAGTTAGAAATTCCATTAAATGTTCGCGATCATTTTACTCATATCGAACCTTACCTCCCGATGAAATATTCTCCATTCCAACAAGATTCAAATGGAAATCAAGGCTACCTATATCCGTGTAATGAAGAATTATTGATTAAGTTAGTGGAACTGATTGGTGAGTTGAATATTTTTGTAGAAGATGACGAACAGTTGGAATTTGCTATTGGGATTGTGAAAAGAACCGAACATAATACGTTCATCCCTATGTTGACTGAAACGGAATCGAAAGCTAAAACGAAAGTGCGGCTAGGCAAACAGAAGTTCAGAAATGAATTGATGGATCAATGGAATGGTACATGTGCGATTTGTGAAATTAAGCTACCCGCTTTGTTGAAAGCTAGTCATTCCAAGCCCTGGAAGGATAGCACTGAAGCGGAAAGATTAAATCGGTATAATGGGCTATTACTATGCTATAATCATGCAGCGTTATATGATGGAGGTTTCATTGCATTCGATGGTCAGGGAAAGATCCATATTTCTTCGCAGATTCCAGAAGAAGATTATGAGAAGTATGCAATACATCCAAAAGTGAAAATTGTACGTATGGAAGAAAATAAATATTACTTTAAATGGCATAAGAAGCATATGCTCAAAAAATAAAATCGTTTATTTAGTATCCCATTTACTTTCTTTACTCTATATAGAGCAAAAAAGGGTTTTTTTGTTTTATATTTTGCTCAAATAGATTGTACGAAGAGAGCAAAACAGTCTATGTAGTAGACAAATTTGCTCCGTTCCATGGGAGAGTTTTGCACCTAGCAATAACCTAAGCATTTAAGAAAACTACAAAGAAAAGAAAAAGTGCGTGTGGACAAAAGATTTCCACACGCACTATCCCTTTTGGATTTATTCTCTATATAGTGGGTAACGAGGAGGGATGCTTTTCTTGAAACTTCACCATACTGTTTATAATTGTGGTCACTTTATTGCAAATAACGACCGACGTTCAAGTCGTCATAGGACGGCGTTAGTATAAAATCATTATTCGTAAAATCAAAAGTTCTTCTAGGTAGTTCAACAGTTTTAACCGCATACTTGCCATTAGCAAAAACGAGCAAGAATAGATCATCTCTAAAATCAATATTTTGAATACTGCCTTTGACTGTAATATCCAAACGGTCTTCAATCATTTCTCTCGAAGTATATGGACCGAAGACCATGGCTTGATCCCAGTCGAAATTTGTTAATGTACTCAATGGGATTTTCATCACACCACTGTTGGCTTGTTCCTCAATTCGCTTGGCAAGAATCGGATCTTCAGTCGCCCTATGTAGGAAAGTCGAGGCGAAAACTAGTACGATCAGCAGCACTAGAATGGACCCTATAACAACTTTCTTTTTCATCCCATCACCTCTTTGATTTTTGATTATAATATATATACGACGAGAGTGGATAGTAGTTCCACTAATTGAAGAGATTCAGTATATAATCATGGTAAAGGAAATGAGTAGTATGAACTTTTTAACACGTAAGGAATCACTTCATCTACAACACGCTGGCCTAGCAACCTATACTAGGGGCCAATACAGCCAGAGTGGATTAAAATTTCCTGATCTGCATATACACTAAATACAACTTAGATTACCAGGAGGCCATAATATGAGTACAACTAAAATCATGACTGAAATTAAACGATTGATAGAGCAAGATCCGTCACTCGCCATTAGTGAATGGCAGGGGACGTGTCATTATGTAGTGGGTGAAATGATATCGCTTGAAACGAAAGATCTGCACGAAATTGATTTAGAAGGATTTGCGAAGCCAGGAGAAAAGCAAGTGATGCCGATTGAGTTATTGATCGCTGCCGCAACTACGAGTTTTGGCGTTACATTTCATTTAGAAGCACATAATCAAGGTGTAATTGTGGATCGAGCGGAAATTGTCTTCAGTGGGGTATGTGATAAAGCACCGTTTTTAGGAATTCAAAGTGGAAATAGTGGAATTACGAAACCAATGATCGTCTTATCAGCACAGTCTGCTACGAATAAAGGACATCTAGCAGAGATTGCGGCCATTGCAATTGAACGTTCACCGATTCTTTCTAGCTTGAAAGAAGACGTTACGTTGCATATTAAGTGATTGTCTAGAGCCAGGTTATAAATAGGTATAAAAATACGCCATCATTTGTCTTTTTAGACGAATAGATGGCGTGTTTTTTCATTCAAATCAAGCATTTTTCTCAAGTGATGCAGCTACAACATTGCCGCCTTCTGCTCATATCTTTTAGAGTGGCGTAATTCATCTTTCGTTCCGATGAAGACTTCATGCTATTTGTTTTTACCTCGTTCTAATATGACTACGTTTTATCCTGCTTTTGTAAGTTCTGCATCCGCTATTTTTTTGATATAACTAATAAATAACACTACATTTGGCTTATAGAATAGTTTCAACAAAAATAGCTCATTCACATTGAACAAGGAAATGATGATACAATCATTCCAAGACCGGGGTTAGACAATGAGTAAACTGCAATTATAAATAGATGTCGAATGTGGTATACTTACTTTCTTCATTGCGATATACCAAAAGTAGGAGGATCTTCATGAAAATTAAAGTAGCTATTCTTTTATGCGCGACCATTTTATTTCTGAGCGCGTGTAATAAGAAAATCGAAACAAATATGTCTGAAAAAATACCTGATTTTACATTTACTACACAAGATGACAAACCTCTTGGATTGGATGATTTAAAAGGGGACTGGTGGATTGCGTATTTCTCCTATACGAACTGCATTACAGTCTGCCCAAGAACAACAGCGAATATGGTCGATGTTCAAGAAAAATTAAAAGAAGAGGGTCTGAAACCTCAAATTGTATCATTCGGTATAGATCCTGATTATGATACACCTGAAGTGCTGAAGAAGTATGCTGCGGATTTTGGAGCGGATTTGAATACGATGAGTTTTTTGACAGGCTATGATTTTGAAACGATCCAAGATATTTCAAAAAACACTTTCCTTTCTATATTGGAAAAGGGAGCGCTAGATCAACGCGCCCATAGCTATTACTTTTATTTAGTAAACCCTGACGGTGAGATTGTGAAAAGATACGATGGGCTGACAGCGACTGAGAATGAATTGTTAATAGAAGACGTCAAGACGGTACTCGGCGCGTAAGCCGAAAAGATGTAACTATATGAAAAAGCCTTTCTAATCCTAGGATTAGAAAGGCTTTTTCAGTGTTCGGGAATGTTACCATTTTGGTACGCCTACATGGTTTTCAACCCATTCATCATTGTATTTAATCGTTGGGTTAGCTTTACTAAGCGGAACGACTTTGAAACGCCTATCTTGATCTCGAATGACGCCAGTTGGGAAAAATCGTGGATCTTCGATAGTTACCGTTTTTTGATCGCCTGTTTGTTCTTTTGTCACCGATAGCTTAGCGATTCCGCCAAAGTTCGTATAGTCAAATGGTTGAGCGGAATAGAAGTTGCCAAGTGAGAAGAAAACTTTCGTGTTTCCTACTTCACCATAGCGTTGTAAGACGTGTGGATGATGTCCAAATAGTACATCTGCACCCGCATCTGAAACGAATTGCGCAAGTTCTGCTTGATCTTCAGACGTTTCGAGATGATATTCAGGCCCCCAATGCAATGATACGATTGTAACGTCTACCATCGGTTTCATTTCTTTAATTTCATTTTCCATCCGTTCACGGTCGATGTAGTTGACCAAGTACTCTTTGTCATGCAAGTCTAGCTCCACATTTGTGCCATACGTATAGGCAAGTACTCCAATTTTGATGCCGTTGACTTCGACAATCCGTTGCGTCTTGCGATCTTTAAATGATTCATAGGCGCCGACATACTCAAGCCCATATTCATTTGCATGCTCAATTGACTTTCGTACACTGGCTTCTCCTTTATCGAATGTATGGTTGTTCGCGAAGGTAACCATATCGACACCAATGTTTTGCAAAGCCGGGAGTATGTGTTTTGGACTGTTGAATTTTGGATACGTAGACAATCCAAGTTCGACACCAGCTGGCATAGATTCTTGGTTCGCTAATAGAAAATCAATACTTGCCGTTTTATCTTTTATTTCTTCAAATGCAAAATCAAAGTTCGGATACGTGTAGATGGGATTATGTAAAAGCACATCTCCGATCATTCCAATCGTTGCTGTAGTACTAATCGTTTCTTCCACCTTTTGTTCTGCTTTCACTTCTGTTACTTTTTCAGTCGTGTCCTTTGCTACAGAGTTAGTCACCGTACTTTTCTTTTCTGAAGTTAGTCCATACTCTCTAGTATTCCAATCATTCCATAAAATTATGCCGCCAACGGTCCAGACAAAGACCAATGAAGCCACAAGCCATTTCCTCATCAAGTTAATCTCTCCAAATCTATAAATGCTATTCCTATGTAGGTTTCCAAAGTTAACGATAGCACATTAGTAGATTGGTAAACAATCAAAAATTGGAATTGTAATAAAAAACTTATATATTTTACCATTATGTATAAAAACCGCTAGACTTCGACAAAAAGATCGAGGTCTGGCGGTTTCTTTTTTTTATGAATGTACTTTCACTTGGTTGATCACATGATCCTCTTGGGTATCGCCAGTCGGCTTTTTTGACCAAATGGTTGCTAGAATCGGGCCAGAGATATTATGCCAGATGGCACCCCAGACACTGGGGAGGGCTGCGAGTGGCCCGAAGTGAGCGGTAGCGAGTGCTACACCAAGACCTGAGTTTTGCATGCCGACTTCAAGTGAGATGGCGCGTCTGTCGTTTTCATTTAATCCGAGTCCAAGCGCAATTAGATAGCCGAGTAGTAATCCGATACCGTTATGCAAGAATACCGCGATAAACACGATGAAACCTGAACTCGCTACATTGCCTGCATTCGCGGAAGTAACCGCAGCGACAATGATGAGAATAGCAACGACTGAAATAATCGGTACGACGGATACACTTTTTGCAACCGCTCCAGGGAAGAACCGTTGAATGAGTAGCCCAAGAACGATTGGAATGATAATCACTTGTACGATTGACTTAAACATCGACAACGCATCTACCGGAAGCCATTGACCTGCTAACAATAATAACAATAACGGTGTGACGAGTGGTGCCAATAATGTGGAAAGGGATGTCATAGCGACAGATAATGCAAGATTCCCTTTTGCCAGATAGACCATAACGTTTGAAGCGGTACCGCCTGGAACAGATCCAAGTAATACAAGGCCAGCTGCTAGTTCAGGTGGTAGCTTCAATAAATAGGCTAAACCGAAAGCAACCAATGGCATAACAATAAATTGTGCGGCAACCCCGATGATCACGGGTAGCGGATTAGTCAAAATGATTTTGAAGTCCACAGCGCGTAATGTCAGTCCCATTCCAAACATGACGACGCCTAATAAAATCGTAATATAGGCACCTAATCCAAGAAAAGGACTCGGGAACATGAATGCAATAATCGCAACAATGATGACCCAAAATGCAAAAAACTTTCCTGCTATAGAACTAATAGCTTCGAGTGCTTTCATGGCTTTGTCACCTCTAAATCAAGGTGGAAGATTTTATTTGGATTGAGTAAATGATCCGGATCGAGAGCTTGTTTGATTTTTTGCATGACTAGAAGGGCAGGGCCATGTTCTTGTTGCTGGTATTTCTGTTTGCCGATTCCTACGCCATGCTCTCCAGTACATGTACCGCCACGCTCGAGTGCATACAGAACAATTTTTTCATTCAACTCATCCGCTTTGGCGATTTCAGCTGGATCGTTGACGTCCATCATCAATAGTACGTGGAAGTTACCGTCACCAACATGGCCAACAATACCGGCTGGCATATTCAATGATTCAACGACTTCACGCGCATGATTGACTGCATCGGCTAGTTCCGAAATAGGCAAGCACACATCCGTCACCATTAGCTTCTTACCTGGGTTGCCGTGAATGAAAGCATAAGCCAAGTTGTGTCGAGCTTCCCATAATCGATTGCGTTCGGCATTGTCCGTTTCAAACTCAATGTTTTCACAGTGATGATCCGCCACAATTTCTTTCGTGAATTCGACGTCTTGTTGAAGTCCCGCTTCATTGCCGTGGAATTCTAGGAATAGTGTAGGCTGTTCTTTATACTCCGTTTCACTGAATATATTTACTTGACGCATCGATGGTTCGTCGACCAATTCCACGCGCGCGATCGGAATACCAGCTTGCAGAATAGAAACTACGGCTTCTACCGCATCTTTTACAGAAGGAAAGGATGCGCGAGCTGCCGTTGTGAATTCAGGAATACCATAGACGCGCAATGTCAGCTCAGTGAAGCAACCAAGAGTTCCTTCAGAGCCGACGAATAATCCGTTCAAATGGAGACCCGACGCAGATTTAGCTGCTTTATTACCAGTATGTATAACAGTTCCGTCAGCCGTAACAACTTCCAGATCACGTACTTGATCACGCATGACGCCGTATTTGACGGAAGTCGTACCGCTAGCATTCGTTGCTGCCATGCCTCCAAGTGTCGCGTCTGCTCCTGGATCGACAGAGAAGAATAACCCATGTTTCTTCAGTTCCTTATTTAATTGAGTACGCGTAACGCCCGGTTGTACAGTAACGAGGAAATCTTCTGCGCGCACATCTAGAATCGCGTTCATGTTTGAAAAGTCGATTGTGATCCCACCGTTATCAGGGATGACACTGCCTTCTAGACTTGAGCCAAGTCCGAATGGAATGACCGCAACGTGCAGTTCTTTTGAGATGCGCATGATGTTGCTGACGTCTTCCGTACACGAAGGGAACGCCACAATATCCGGAAGTTTCATCGTATGGTAAGACTCATCTTTACCATGAAGTTCGCGCACGGTTTCATTGATCGTTACTTGTTCATCGGTTAATACCTTTTTCAGGGCTTGGACAATTTTCTCAGTAGTTGCTGTCATAGTTGTTCTCTCCTTGTATGTTGAATTCATTTTATTGAAAGTAGTTCCATTGATTAGAATTTTATAACTATTCTAGCGGACATTATACTATTATACTTGCTAATTTGAACAATTCAATAATAGTTTTCATATTATTCTTTTTTCATTCAATACTTCACTGATGCAAAAAACTATATGTACGCATGTTCGAAGGCCTATCCGACTAGCTATACTCTTTCATATGATTAAAAGAACGCCAAAATAAGTGACTGTTTTGTTTGTATTTTCATTAACATATGCAAATGAATAACAGGCTTTGACGAAGGAGAGTGTGAAATGGATACTATTTTGTTTGTGGAAACCACGAAGAGTGGTTCGAGCAGAGAAGCCATAAAGGCTGCAGAAAGGATAGGCTATGTAACGGTCTTGCTAACCGAGAATATGAAGTATCTCGAGCAAAGGGAAGAGTTCCCCGAAGTTACACATATGATTCATGTTGACAGCCTAACGGAAGTGGTGATTCGTCATCAGATTCATTCACTACAGAAGTCGGGAATGAAGTTGAAAGGGATTTTCAGTTTCGTAGATCCATTTGTTTCGATGACTGCCCATCTTGCGAATGAATTTTGCGATTCGAAAATTTCCGCTGATGCCTATCTGAAAATGGAGGACAAAGTATTAACTAGAACAGCATTAGCTAAGAACGAAGCGACACCTAAGTTTATGATTTATGAAACATCGGCAAATTTGAAGCAATTTATCATCGAACAGGAAGTATTTCCCCTCATCATCAAGTCGCCACTTTCAAAGGCATCAAGAGACGTATATCTCGTTGAAGATCGAAAAGAAATGATGCGTGTCATGAAGGGCATGTTGAAAGTCCACCCTGGCCAGCAAATTGTCGTTGAAGAATACTTGGATGGACCTCAATATTTAGTTGAACTTGTAGTGGTTGACGGGGAGCACCACCTAGTTGCAGTGATTAAACAGGACATTCAAAAAGACTTGAAGTTCATCATTACCGGTTATGATTTTCAATTATCACTGGAGAAAAGTTTATACGATAAGCTTTTCAAGACAATAGAATCTATTTGTGAGGATTTAGGTGCAAAAAATGTAGCCTGTCACCTTGAACTACGATATGTCAGGGATACCTGGAAGTTGATTGAATTAAACCCAAGAATTTCGGGTGGTGCTATGAATCGCATGATAGAAGAGGCGTATGGAATTAATTTAATGGAAGAGACATTGAAGCTTTTTATTGGAGAAGAAATGAATTTGAAGAGAAGGCACGAAAATTATATTTATACGCATTATATTACCGTGAATGCTTACGGTACATTACTGAAAGTGACAGGAAAAAGCAATGCCATGATATATGAAGGTGTGCGTGAAGTCTACGTGAAGCCACGTAAAGGCACGTTCATGACTCCACCCACTTCGATGGGAAATCGATATGGTTACGTCATAGCTTCGGGCGATTCAGCATCAAAAGCGAAACAAAATGCCTTGCATGCAGCGAAGAATATCAAGTTCTATATAGAAACGAATGAGGAGTGAGCGCAGATGATTACAGTAGGAATGTTGCATTCAAATAAACACCCAAGCAAAGTAGATAGAGCTTTCGCCTGGGCAGCTGTTGCTAAAATGGAAGGAATAAATTTTTACTACTTTTCACCACGCGATGTTAATTTCACGACAAACGTAATTTCAGGCTATGTTTATGAACAGGGCGAATGGATTCAAAAAGAATTGTTGTTCCCGGATGTCATTTTCAATTCATACTGGATGAAAACCGATGAAGATACTGCCGTCTACGATAAATTAAGTGAAATGATTCCTTTCACTTCACAACCGGTTGGCAATAAAATGAGTGTCTATAAGAGAATTAGTAAAATGTCAGGATTTGAAAAGTATTTGATCCCTTCTATACGGGTGGATCAACCGAAAGATGTATTGGAGGCTTTGACAAAATATAAAAAAGTGATTATCAAACCAGTATCCGGCAGTCAAGGGAAGGGGGTTTGGTTTATAGAGCAAGATGGAGAGCTGTTTCAGAAAGTAGTCGATACAGAAAAGACAACTACGAATCGAAAACAACTTATTTCCGAACTTCAAGACTTAATCAGTGAGGAAGACTATTTGGTTCAACCATATATTTTATGCCGAACAAAAGATGGGAATCCGTATGATTTAAGACTGCATGTTCAAAAGGACAGAGAGGGGAAATGGATAATTCCCATCATTTTCCCTCGGATAGGTACGACGGATCGAGTGACTAGCAACATCTCACGCGGCGGTAGTAAGGGAGAGTTAAAAACATTTTTACAAAGAGAATTTGATGATGAGTGGATGAATATGAAAAAAACTTTAGAGGAATTTGCTGAGCACTTCACGATTGAATTCGAAAGTACTTATGACGTGGAATTCGATGAGCTGGGTATTGATATAGGTATCGATGAAAATAATAAGCTATGGATCTTCGAAGTGAATTGGAGACCGGGATGCGTAGATTTCATACTCGCTATAGCAAAGAACCATATTCCTTATGCCATGTATGTCGCCAAGAAAAATGAATCAACTTAATAAGGTTTCAAATAATTATCTATTCATGCTTGCCCAAACCTAACCTGTCATTCTACTTTGGCATATATATAAGAGATACGTATATATGAAGGGAAGGAAAATGATGAATGAACCTAGTGTGATTTGTCTAGCAATGAAAAAATTACTGGAAGAACAAGAGATGATGAAGAAATTCGGCCATGGATTACAATTTGTCTGTTCACTACCTGTCTACGATACAATCCCCTTTACACTGCATGACTGTGCATTACAAAAGCCGTTCAGTGCTCACTATCAATGTATAAAGACTCCATATTTCAGATTGGAAAAAATCGATATAGATACATGCTGCGCGACTCTGACCTTACTCGAGCCAGTCGATATGGAAGGGAATCCAGTGGAAGACTGCGAAGAACTTTACTCCCTCAAGAAGACAAAAAGCTGTATTATAGTCAATATCAATTGCTTTTGCACTATCACACCCCTACCACCTAAACTAGTCAATAGACCACTACCTATTATTGAACCGAAAAAATAAAACGTAAAAGGTGATACTTTATGCAAGACACGATCAGAAAACAAATTTTTGAACTACAAGAGGCTAGCTATCAGAAGTTTATATCCGCGCTCATACCGAATATCGATAATGTACTCGGAGTGCGCATGCCGGAACTCCGCAAACTCGCAAAGGAGATTGCAAAAGGTGACTGGCGGACATATTTGCAAACTGCGAATGACGAGTACTTTGAAGAAGTGATGTTACAAGGTTTAGTCATTGGATATGCAAAAGCGGATGTAGAGGAACTTTTGACGTATGTAGAGACATTTGTACCCAAAATAGATAACTGGTCTGTTTGCGACAGTTTTTGTACAGGGTTAAAATTCACCAAGCAAAATAAAGAACGTGTATGGTCATTCCTTCAACCGTATATGATTTCCGACAAGGAGTATGAACTTCGCTTCGGTATAGTCATGTTGCTTGATTATTATATTGAACCTGACTATATCGACAGAGTTCTTGATTTATTAGATGATGTACAACATGAAGGATATTATGCAAAAATGGCAGTTGGATGGGCGCTATCTATTTGTTTTGTGAAGTTGCCCGATCAGACGATGAAGTATTTAACAGGGGATCACTCATTGGATTTGTTTACGTATAATAAAGCTTTGCAGAAAATCACGGAATCGACACGGGTAGGGGCAGACGTGAAGGAGATCATTCGTGGTATGAAAAGGAAATGACAAAAACCTAGTTAATTGACTAGGTTTTTAGTTATGTAAATGGCGCTAGGAACTTTACTTACATTCTCTTTCGTATACCTCTGATTGTACGAGCTCATCATTTACTATAATGAGCGGGTGCGTTTTAAATAGTAATTCTTGCAAATGCTCGGGCATGCTTTCCTCTTTGTAAGCACAGATCAGCGGAAATGATAATTCGTTCACGGCGTGGTCTACGAACCTCTCCAAGTCCTCTATAATATGCCAAGGACCGTCCATCGTCGCCCATTCTACATGTGCCCATGAACGGAATAGTAATTGATTTTCTACATAAGGCGTGACAGTTTCTGTTAAATACTGTTCAATCGTAGCGGGATGATAGCTACCAGTAGAATAATAGAAGTGGAAATTATTGATGAAATGAAGGTATTTCATTTCCTCTTCGTTTAACCTATTCTGTAACTCATTTTTTATCAAAAGATGTATACGTTCATTGTCTATTAGAATGGTATATTCGCCCGCGCGAACACCTTCCTCAATATACGCCGCAACCAATTGGATATGGTGATCTAGATCTTTGTAGGAGTAAAGAATATGTAAATTTCTCTTGCTTTCAATTAATTGTTGAATGCGGGTTTTCATATGATTTTCAACTCCTTTATATGGATGATTTTAAAAATATCATTATTTAAATGTTAGAGTAAAACGAGTCCATTGTAAAGATATGTCGTAAATAAGAAAAACCTGACAAATAGTCAGGTTTTTTTCGATATATCAATTGTATAAAATGCTCTTTACATACATCTGAATGAATCAATCTTTTTTAAGTCTAATCCATAATACTCCCATCGGTAATGGCGTGGATCCCATCGGTAGCCGGCAATCGAAGTTCTGCCAACGAATGTTGGATAGTACCAGAATCCATTATTCCGCGAAGTCCATACATACGTGTAACGGTACAGACATCCCGCTATTCCGCCTGGGTCGACTGCACGTAAATGGGCATCGGGATAACTCGGCGTTTGGCTTGGTGGAGCAAAAGTCGGCGCACTTTGTTGTGGTTGACCACCTTGGTGTCCGTGTTGATGACCTGGCTGCTGTCCTGGATAATGCTGTTGATGATGTCCTGGTTGACTAGGATACCCTGGATATGAAGGTTGTTGAGGGTACCCGGGATATCCTGGTTGTGGTGTATGCCCGTGCTGTTGCCCAGGATATCCTGGCTGCTGTCCTGGATAACCAGGTGGCCATTGAGGATTCTGTTGATTGGGTGGCGGATAACCAGGGGTATTTCCACCTTGCCACCCATGTTGTGGATATTGACCATGTTGCGGTTGATGCTGTTGATACGTCTCTTGCTGTCGCCCTGGATAACCATCAGGCAACTGCGGATACCACATACCTTCATTCTGCTGACTCAAACTATCACTCCTTCTTTTCTACTTGTTTCAAACACAACGAAACTGATCGATACGTTGTAAGTCAATACCGATATACTCCCAGCGGAATCTTCGCGCGTTCCATTGAAAACCTGCTACGGATTGTCTACCGACGAATGTCGGGTAGAACCAGAATCCATTGCGTCGAGATGTCCATACATACGTAAAGCGATACAAGCAACCCGCAATGGCGCCGGGATCTACCGCGAACGTCTGGAATTCCGGGTAACTTGGAACTTGATTCGGTGGCGGAGTAGTAGGGGCGGCCGCCTGCCCACCTTGATTGGGTGACCCTTGATTGCCTCCTGGTCTACCGGGTTGCTGTCCAGGGAAATTAGGTTGCTGTGGAAAACCAGATGACCCCGGGAATCCTGGCATACCTGGGAACCACTGCATACCTGGAAAACCTTGTGATCCTGAAAACCAAGGTTGCCAAGGTGAAAACGATTGCGCTGTAGAGAAGCCTTGTGGATCAGCACCTTGCCAATTTTGATCTGTGTATTGTGGATACCACATAAATTCGTCTTGTGGATTCAACTCATTACGCCTCCTTTTTCTATTCGTTTTATCATATGCAGCCTGATAGTCATTTGACCTTATTCTCTCTTCGTTCGACAGCTGTGCTAAACTATAGGTGAAGGAAGTGGACTATAATGAATGAAAATAAACCGCATATTTTAGTAGTAGACGGAATGGCGCTCTTGTTCCGTTCGTTTTTTGCGACGGCACATAGTGGTCAGTTTTTCCGCAATGCAATGGATGTACCGACGAACGGGGTACAAGGGTTTGCACGTCACACGATGAGTGCCATCTCGATTTTCCAACCGACACATTTGGCGGTGTGCTGGGATATGGGATCGAAAACATTTCGTAATGAATTATTCGCAGACTATAAAGCGCATCGCCCAGCACCTGCACCAGAATTAATTCCACAGTTCGATATGGCACGCGAAGTATCGGAAACGCTAGGATGGAAGAGTTATGGAATTAAGAACATGGAAGCGGATGATCTGATTGGTTCGCTAGTTGAAACGTGGAAAGACGAAGCCAAATTGACCGTAGTATCGGGGGATAAAGATTTACTCCAGTTGTTGAAACCGGATGTGTCGATTGCGCTAACGAAAAAAGGATTCACGCAGTATGATGAATACACGGAAGCTCGTTTTATAGAAGGGTATGGAATTACGCCGAAGCAATTTATTGATATGAAAGCATTTACTGGAGATTCGAGCGACGGATATCCTGGTGTGAAGGGGATTGGACCGAAGACGGCATTGAAGCTCATACAGGAGTATGGTTCGGTCGATGGCGTGCTTGCAGCGAAAGAAAACTTAACGGCAGGTTTGCAAAAGAAGCTAAACGCAGAAGAAGAGATGTTGATGATATCAAGAGATCTCGCAACGATTCATTGTGAAATCAAGCTGGATGATCCGCTAGAAGAATTGATCATTCCCGAGTTCACGGTAGAAACCGCCAAAGTAATGGAAGAACAGGGCTACTCCATGATTGCAAAACAAGGCCTACCGGTTTCACCGTTTTAACGGTTCGATCGTAACAAACGTCAAAATCTTTTTATTCGGCTCATAAGGGATAGAGCGTACACGGCTCGCGCTATTTCTGCCACCGTGATCATGAACGAGTACAAGCAGTTGATTGTCTACATATTCATAGCCAACCATTACGACCCAGTGGTAATTGAATGAAAAACGACTACGCCATTTGAATTTGAACCATTTATCAAATTTCAACGCAACAGGACGGTCTTCATCGATCTGTTCAATTGCCTGCTGTACAGTACAAACTTTCACATTCCATTGCGAGCCGAGCATTTGGTTCAGCCTACGAACAAACCGCCAAGTAGGCAAACCAATCTTCGTACTACCTAATGTTCGATACAGCTCATTAATAGAAGGAGTTTGTTCGGTGGGAAAGAAATGGCGCAACAATACATACGCTGTAACAGGCCCGCAAGCCGATGGACGATAACGTGGTTCAATGTCGTGATCATATTGTGATTTGCCTTTCACTTCTATGTATTTGGACATGCTGAATGCCTCCTTTTAGTGGGTATGTTATGGGGCTGGGAATGCTGAAATGCTCAATGAATCCGCGTGACCGCTCTATGTAACCGGTTAGACTGCTCTAGCCAACCGCGCGACCGCCCTATCCAGGCCGTTGAGCGCTCTATCAGCCGTGTTAACCACTCATAGCCGCCACGCAACCGCTCTTAGACCTTCAAACTAAACTATAAAACAAATGCTGAGAACCTAGAGGCTCTCAGCATTTTTATTACCATCTTTAGATCTTTACTTCATCTAAGAACGCCATAACTTGTTCAGGTGACTTCGCAAACGCACTATGCAAGTGTGCATGCTTTTCACCATTTTTGAAGACTAACAAGCTTGGAATACCCATGACTTCATACTTCTCAGCGATTTCAGGAATAACGTCGCGATCCGCATCATACCATGTGTATGTATCGTATTTTTCAACGATTGGATCGATGAACATGTCCATACGCTTACAGTCAGGGCACCAGCCAGCTTCAAACTTCACAAGCACTGGTTTGTCGCTCGCAATGATTTCTTCAAACTCACTTGCTGTTTTAATTTCTTTCATTTCTATCGCCTCCATTCAATGAATAGTGTACAATGATTCTAAAGCATTGGGAATTAAAGTGCTTATTTTAAAAAGTCAGATTAAATATGAAATAAATATTGCGAAATAGTTTCAAATGATTTATACTAGCAATTATAGGCAATGCGTATTTTTTTTACGCTATAAATGAATGAGTGTTCATTCAAAGAACATAAGGGGAGGATTGCACGTGACTTATCAAATTAGAAAAGCGGCAGTTTTAGGATCTGGAGTTATGGGTTCTGGTATTGCAGCACACTTAGCGAATATTGGCATTCCCGTACTTTTATTGGATATCGTACCACCGAAATTAGGTGCAGACGACGAGGCCAAAGGATTAACGTATGACGATCCAAAGTTCCGTAATAAGTTTGCGGCTACAGCATTGGAGAAATTACAAAAACAAAAGCCGGCACCTCTGACAACGAAGAAAAGCTTAGCATTACTTACACCAGGAAATTTCGAGGACCATTTGGATCAATTGAAAGACGTAGATTGGATCATTGAAGTCGTCGTAGAAAACCTTGATATTAAAAAGAGTTTATATGAAAAGATTGAAAATGTGCGAAAGCCAGGCACCATCATTTCATCCAATACATCGGGTATTAGTATTGAAGCGATGACAGAAGGACGTTCGGAAGATTTCCAGAAACACTTCCTTGGCACACACTTCTTCAATCCTCCAAGATACTTGAAATTGCTTGAGATTATTCCTACAAAAACTACATCACCTGAAGTTGTCGAGTTCATGACAGTGTTCGGTGAGGATCGTTTAGGTAAGGGAGTCGTTATTGCGAAAGATACACCAAACTTTATCGGCAACCGAATCGGTACGTATGGTTTACAAGTGACATTGCATGAAATGCTAGAACGCGGTTATACAATCGGAGAAATCGATTCAATTACAGGTACATTGATCGGCCGTCCGAAATCCGCAACATTCCGTACATTGGATGTAGTGGGACTAGACACGTATATGCACGTTGCGAAAAACGTCTACGATCAAACGACAGGTGAAGAGCAAAAAATCTTCGAACTGCCAGACGTCGTTACGAAAATGATTGATAATGGCTGGATCGGTGCGAAGGCGAAACAAGGCTTCTACGTTAAAGAAGGCCGAGATATTCTTGAACTCGATATGAAGACATTAGAATATATTCCTACACAGAAAATGAAAGCGCCTTCAATCGAAATGGCAAAACAGCAAAAAGGACTAGCTAACAAAGTGAAAACATTGCTGTATGCAAAAGATCGTGCAGGCGAGATTTTATGGAATACATTAACACCGACAATGCTATATGCTGCCCAACTTCATGGAGAAATTGCAGACGATATCGTTTCGATCGACAACGCAATGAAATGGGGCTTCGGCTGGACGCAAGGACCGTTTGAAATTTGGGACGCAATCGGCGTGAAGAAGTCTGTTGACATGCTAAAAGAAGAAGGTAAGGAAATTCCTGAATTCGTTCAGTCATTGCTCGATAAAGGCTATGAAACTTTCTATAAAGAAGAGGATGGCGACACGTACTACTTCGACGGCTCGGACTATCAGGTTGTGCAAGTAAATGAGAAAGCTATCAACTTGAAGCAGTATAAGAAAAAGCACGGCGTGATCAAGAAAAATTCTGGCGCAAGCTTGATCGATCTTGGCGATGGCGTAGCTCTACTAGAATTCCATTCACAATCAAATGCTATTGGTCTAGACATCATTCAGATGATCAACTTCGCGGTAGATGAAGTGGAGAAGAACTTCAAAGGGCTTGTGATCGGGAATCAGGGGAAAAACTTCTGTGTCGGCGCAAACCTAGGCATGATTTTAATGGAAGCGCAAGATGATAATATCTTTGAACTCGACTTTGTCATCCGTTCATTCCAGAATGCGATGTTGAAGATTAAATATAGTGGCAAGCCGGTTGTTGTGGCACCATTCCAGATGACGCTAGGTGGCGGGGCGGAAGTTTGTCTTCCAGCTGCACATATTCAGGCATCTATGGAAACGTATATGGGACTTGTTGAAGTAGGGGTAGGCTTGATTCCTGGAGGTGGCGGAAACGTCAACTTGTATCAGAAGCATCTGAAAGGTTTACCGAACGGTGTACCTACTGATTATCAACATATTGCGAATAAAGTATTCGAATCGATCGCGATGGCGAAAGTTTCAACATCGGCTGACGAAGCAAGAGAGAATAACTTCCTCGACTTTGCAGACGGCATAAGTGTCAATCCAGATCATCAGATTTATGATGCGAAGCAAGCGGCACTGGCTTTATTTGAAGCGGGCTACGTTGCACCAAAGCGAGCGAAAGTTCCCGTAACAGGCGATTCGGGCTATGCGACATTATTGTTAGCAGCTGAAGGCATGTACGGTTCTGGATTCATTAGCGAACATGATTTGAAAATTGCGAAGAAACTCGCGTACGTGCTAGCAGGCGGAAAAATTCCGTACGGTACACGTGTGGATGAGCAGTACTTACTTGATTTAGAACGCGAAGCATTTTTAAGTTTAGTAGCAGAACCGAAATCACAGCAGCGTATGCAGCATATGCTGGTCAAGGGTAAGCCGTTACGTAACTGATGAGAGATAGTTAAAGGAGGAAACAGAATGCGCGAAGCAGTAATTGTAGCCGGTGCTCGAACACCGATTGGAAAAGCAGGAAGAGGTTCTTTGGCAACTGTCCGTCCGGATGATCTTGGGGCGTTGACTATAAAGGAAACATTGAAACGTGCAGGGAATTATGATGGACCGATCGATGATTTAATCATCGGTTGTGCCATGCCTGAAGCGGAACAAGGAATGAACGTAGCGCGTAATATTGGCGCATTGGCAGGGTTACCGGATACGACACCAGCCGTAACGGTCAACCGCTTTTGTTCATCTGGCTTACAGTCGATCGCCTATGCAGCAGAGCGAATCATGCTCGGTCACTCAGAAGCTGTCTTAGCAGGTGGCGTTGAATCGATGAGTATGGTTCCGATGATGGGAAACACGATTCGTCCAAACTTTAAATTAGCAGAAGAAGCGCCTGAATATTATATGGGAATGGGACATACAGCCGAGCAAGTGGCGCAAAAGTATGGTATCTCACGTGAAGATCAGGACGCGTTCGCAGTCGAATCACATAAACGTACGGAAGCGGCAATCAAAGAAAATAAATTTGTTGATGAGATTGTACCTGTTGAAGTAACGAAGCGTTTTGTCGATGCAGACGGCAAGTATCAGGAAAAGACGGTTTTATTCGAAATGGATGAAGGCGTGCGTCCTGGCACGACGACGGAAGTACTGGGGAAATTACGTCCGGCATTCGCAGCGAAAGGTTCCGTAACAGCTGGTAACGCGTCACAAACATCTGACGGTGCAGGAATGGTCTTATTAATGGATCGAGAAGTTGCTGAACAGCGCGGCTTGAAGCCGATGGCAAAATTCCTTTCATTCGCAGTAGGCGGCGTTCCACCAGAAGTGATGGGGATCGGACCGATTGTAGCTGTGCCTAAAGCATTGAAGCTTGCAGGTTTATCTATTGAAGATATCGATCTTTTTGAGCTCAATGAAGCATTTGCCTCTCAGTCGCTCGCAGTTATTCGCGAACTAGGACTTGATACAGATAAAGTGAACGTCAATGGTGGCGCGATTTCATCAGGTCATCCACTAGGCGCAACAGGAACTATTTTGACGTTGAAATTAATTAATGAATTGAAACGCCAAGGCAAAAAGTACGGTGTCGTCACGATGTGTATCGGTGGCGGAATGGGAGCAGCTGGAGTGTTCGAAGTTCTATAAAAATAATACAGACAAACAATAGGGGGAAATTATATGACTAAAGCTATGGAGGGAACTATTATGACTGAATTCGTAAAAGGTGGCGCATTTTTAACTGAGGATATGGACGCAAGTCGCGTATTTACACCAGAGGACTTCACAGATGAGCAAAAGATGATTGCCAAAACAACGGAAGAGTACGTAAAAAACGACGTAACACCGTTAATTGAAAAGCTAGAGAACCATGAATTTGAAAACTCTGTAACATTGCTGAAGAAAGCTGGAGATCTAGGTCTTCTAGCAGCAGATATTCCAGAAGAGTATGAGGGACTTGCACTAGATAAGATTTCATCTGCATTGATTGCGGAGAAATTATCAGTGGCAGGCGGCTTCTCAATCACTCACGGAGCGCACGTAGGGATCGGTACATTACCGATCGTTCTATTCGGTAACCATGAACAAAAAATGAAGTACTTGCCAAACTCCGCAAGTGGAGCGAAAATTTCCGCTTATGCATTGACAGAGCCAAGCTCAGGATCAGACGCATTAGGCGCGAAGACCACTGCTAAATTAAACGCTGCAGGTACACACTATGTACTGAACGGTGAAAAACAGTGGATCACAAACTCTGCATTTGCTGATGTATTCGTAGTCTACGCAAAAGTAGATGGCGACAAGTTCACAGCGTTTATCGTAGAAAAAGAATATCCAGGCGTTTCAGTAGGACCCGAAGAGAAGAAAATGGGTATCAAATCATCTTCTACACGTACGTTGATTCTAGAAGACGCAGAAGTACCTGTTGAAAACTTATTAGGTGAAATTGGTCGCGGACACGTGATCGCGTTTAACATTCTAAACATCGGTCGGTACAAGCTTGGAGTAGGTACAATCGGCGGATCGAAGCGTGCACTTGAATTGGCTATCAAATATGCGAATCAGCGTAAGCAGTTCGACACACCGATTTCTTCATTCAACTTAACGAAAGAAAAATTCGGTACGATGGCTTCTATGTTGTACGCAACAGAAAGCTTGATCTATCGTACAGTTGGATACTTCGAAGAGCGTAACGCGGCGATGAGCCCTGAAGAGCAAAAAGACGGCGCGAAAGTAGCGGCTTCCATTGCTGAATACGCAATTGAATGTTCTATCAATAAAGTAGTAGGTTCAGAAGTGTTGGATTACATTTCGGATGAAGCAGTTCAAATCCACGGCGGTTACGGCTTCATGGCTGAGTACGAAGTAGAGCGTATCTACCGCGACTCACGTATTAACCGTATTTTCGAAGGAACGAATGAAATCAACCGAATGATCGTTCCAGGCACATTCTTGAAGAAAGCAATGAAAGGCGAATTGCCATTGCTTCAACAAGCACAAGCATTGCAAGAAGAGTTGTTAATGCTTATGCCGGAAGAAGTGGGCGACGAAGCATTGGCTCAAGAGAAGGCGCTTGTGAAGAACGCGAAGAAAATCGGCATCTTGGTTGCAGGACTTGCAGCACAGCGTTATGGCACGAAGTTGGATCAAGAGCAAGAGATTCTTGTGAACATCGCAGATATTGCGAATGATCTATTCGGTATGGAGTCTGCATTGCTTCGTACGGAGAAGGCGATCAACAAGAACGGCGAAAAGAAAGAGAACCAGAAGCTTCTTTATACACAGATCTTCTGTCAAGAAGCGTTCGGACGCATCGAAGCGGCAGCAAAAGAGACATTGCTTGCAGCAGTAGACGGCGACAACCAGCGCATGATGATTTCGGCGTTGCGTAAGTTGACTCGTAACAATCCGTATAACTTGATTGCGAAGAAGCGTGAAGCGGCTGAGAAGCTGATCGAAGCAGAGAAGTATATCGTATAATTATAGCTTAGACAAAACGCCTCCTACGTGGGGCGTTTTTTGTTGTTTCTGGAATTGTTTAAGTTCAAGTTCCAAAGCAAGTGCTTGGGAGTAGTGAGTGAATTTGTGTAGGGGAGGGGATGGAAGCTCCAGTTGGGGGACGCTTTCCCATGGGCTCGGCTTGAGCCGCTTCCTACGCTTCGCTCCGTCCAGGGTCTCAAGGCTTTCGCTGATCCATCGGGAGTCGCCCCCAACTTCCGCTTCCATCCTACGTTGATAGTACGGTTACTCAGATCACTCATTGAAGGTAGTATTTGAATTATTGTTTTGTCTTTACTTATTTAGATTCAAGTACTGAAGTTCAAAAATCCATTACAAAACGTATTTCAATGCACTATAAAAAAGTGTCTCCTCCTTACATTGCAAGGGATTGGAGTGTAGGAGGGGCGACTCTGGGAGGATCAGCGGGACAGGTGAAACACCCTGCGAGCGAAGCGAAGGGGTGTGGTTCACCGCCCGCCCTCCAGAACGCGTCCCCTCCGAAGCGCAAATCCCCACCCCAGCACTCTGCCAGCTTCTCATTGTTATCACGCCAAACTAGTATCCACACGCCTTTATTTGCTATACTGAAAAAAAGGAGGATTACGACTATGACTATCACATACTACGGCTATCCGAAATGTACCACATGCCGCAAAGCGAAGAAATGGCTCGAGAACGAGGGGATTTCATTCGAAGAACACAACATCGCCGAACAACCACCGAGCGAAGACGACCTTCGTAGCATGATCGCAAACTCCGGGCTCGAAATGAAGAAGTTCTTCAACACAAGCGGCATGAAATATCGCGAGCTCAATTTGAAAGACAAACTACCTACCATGACAGACGACGAAAAGATCGCACTCCTCGCTTCAGACGGAATGCTCATCAAACGTCCACTCGTGTCGGACAACCAAAAAGTGACCGTTGGTTTCAATGAAACAACATTCGCAGAAACATGGAAGAAATGATCTAGAATCTTGTCTTTACGCGGGAACTATGGCAAACTAAAGATAGATAAACTATTATATTTTTGGAGGTAACGACATGAGCACACCAAAAGATTTACGTTATTCAGAAGAGCACGAATGGGTAAAAGAAGAAGACGGTAAATACCGTATCGGAATCACACATTTTGCACAGTCTGAACTAGGGGATATCGTATTCGTTGAACTCCCACAAGTTGGCGATCAATTGAAATCTGACGAGCCTTTCGGAAGCGTTGAATCAGTGAAAACTGTTTCTGAATTGTATGCTCCACTAACTGGTAAAGTTGTAGAAGTGAACGAAAACCTTGAAGACAGCCCTGAATTGGTTAACGAATCTCCATACGAAGGTGCATGGATGGTTGTAGTTGAAATCGATGACAAAGCTGAATTGGATGCGTTAATGACAGCTGAACAATACGAAGAAATGACAGCTGAATAATCATCACAAAGGAAAGCGCTGGAACGTCTCAGCGTTTTTTTTACACTCTAGGAGGAAGCGCATGGACCTGAAAGTTCTCATTGTAGAAGGCGGTTCGGATCGTAAGCGGTTAGTGCCGATCCTTGCAGAGCCTGTAGAGATTCTTTGTACGAATGGTACCATCAGTGCGTACCACATCGAAGAACTGCTTGAGCCGTACGAGCAACATGAAATCTTCATATTTTTGGATGCGGACGCGTCAGGTGAATCCATTCGAAAGCTGTTCAAACAACTGTATCCGGAAGCTAGACACCTATACACGGATCGTCTCTATCGTGAAGTGGAGACGACGCCTATCAAGCTATTGGCCAGCATTTTAGCTGCCGCCAATTTTAAAGTACATCCTAAATTTTTGGCAGGTGGAACACATGAATAATTGGTCAATCGAAGACTGGAAACATGCAAAGGCGGCGGAGCAAATAGCCGCTTTTTATTTATTTACACCTATGTGTGGTACCTGTGCAGTCGCTTCGAAAATGTTAACGGTAATAGAAGCGATGCGACCGGAATTGCCCATTGGAAAAGCGGATTTGAATTACGTCCAGGATATTGCAATCGAATATGAAGTAGAGAGCGTTCCTTGTTTGCTCATTCAACGAAAAGGCGAGCCGATAGAAAAAATTTACGCTTTTCAATCTGTACCTTATCTACTGGAGAAGCTCAGTTGACAATAGAATTCGAAGTATGGTATAAGTAGATAATCAATTGAATACGTAACTCTTATAAAGAGCGGTGGAGGGAAGTGCCCTATGAAGCCCGGCAACCGTCACATATGTGAAATGGTGCCAATTCACTCAAAGTGTAATGCTTTGATAGATGAGAGAAATGTTAACGTACATATGTATATACGTTGGACCTTTCTGCTCAACTGCAGGAAGGTCTTTTTAAATTAAAGGTGGTGCGGAAAATGATTCAACTAGCAAACGTTCATAAAAGGTTCCAATTGAACCGTTCAGAAATTGTCGCAGTAGATGATGTGACATTTGACATCGAAGAAGGAGAAATTTTCGGCGTCATCGGATACAGCGGAGCAGGTAAAAGTACATTGATCAGACTACTGAATGGTCTTGAAACTCCGACGTCCGGTAGTATTAAGATTAATGAACAGGAAATGACGACGTTAAAAGGTGCAGGCTTGCGCAATGCGCGACAGAAAATCAGCATGATCTTTCAACACTTTAATTTGTTGTGGTCGAGAACGGTAGAAGAGAATATCATGTTTCCTCTTGAAATCGCTGGCGTGAAGAAATCGGCACGCAAGCAAAAAGTCAAAGAACTAATTGATTTAGTTGGATTGACAGGACGCGAAAAGGCGTATCCATCACAACTTTCAGGCGGTCAGAAGCAACGTGTCGGTATTGCACGTGCCCTTGCAAATGATCCGGAAGTATTGCTTTGTGATGAAGCGACATCCGCACTCGATCCAGAAACAACGAATGCTATTCTGGATTTATTAACGGATATTAATGAACGTCTTGGACTGACAATTGTTTTGATTACGCATGAAATGCATGTCATTCGTAAGATCTGTAATCGGGTGGCGGTCATGGAAGCCGGAAAAGTGATGGAAATCGGTAACGTGTTGGACGTTTTCCAATCTCCACAGGCTGATATTACGAAGCGTTTCATTTCACAAGTGACAGATACTGGTGATACGGATGCAGCGATGGCTCATTTACAAGAAGAAGTACCTCAAGGGAAGCTAGTGAAGTTAGCCTTCATTGGAGAGCGTACGGAACAGCCAGTGCTTGCTGAGTTAATCCGTAAATTTCCAATTGACGTCAACATCGTACAAGGGAATATTTCGACTACGCGTGACGGCGCATATGGCACATTAGTACTTCAATTGGTAGGCGATACAGCGATCATTGATGAAGCAATCGTCTTCTTAGATGCCAATGAAGTAAAGACGGAGGTGCTGCTACATGATTGAGCAATGGTTCCCGAATGTTGACTGGGACAAAATGTGGCTTGCGACAGGCGAGACGCTCTATATGTCCGCATACTCGACATTCTTTACGTTCGTTTTTGGTATCGCACTTGGACTTATATTGTTTTTGACTAGCCCAGGACAATTATGGGCTAATAAAATGATTAACGTTATTACTGGCGCGTTCGTGAATATATTCCGATCAATTCCATTCATCATTTTAATTATTTTACTTATCCCATTTACAAAGTTATTGTTTGACAGCATGCGTGGACCGAATGCGGCATTGCCTGCGTTAATCATCGGGGCGGCTCCATTTTACGGACGCATGGTATTGATCGCGTTGCAGGAAATCGATAAAGGGGTTATCGAAGCAGCTCGCTCAATGGGTGCCAAAACATCCACTATTATTTTCAAGGTCTTGTTGCCTGAATCGATGCCAGCATTGGTTTCTGGAATTACGGTGACATCTATTGCACTTGTCGGCTATACGGCGATGGCAGGGGTCATTGGTGCTGGAGGGCTCGGTACACTTGCGTATTTAGAGGGGTTCCAGCGTAGCAGGGAAGACGTTACGATCATGGCAACGATTTTAGTATTGGTTGTCGTATTCATCATCCAAATTATTGGTGATCTCATTGTAAAACGTTTGGACAAACGGTAATAGGATTTTCAGGGTAACCTGTTGACCATAAAACATTCCATTAATGGAGAGGGAGAAATGTGGAGATGAAGAAATTTTTATTCGGTTTATTCGCAGCAGTATTAGTGCTTGCACTGGCAGCATGCGGAACGAAAGACGATAGCAAGGACGGGGCAGCACCAGATGTGGACGAGGCTGAAAAAGGCGAGAAAACAACATTGACAGTAGGGGCGTCTAACACGCCACACGCAGTCATTTTGGAAGAAGCAAAGCCATTACTAGCTGAAAAGGGCTATGATTTAGTAATTGAAAGTTACACAGATTATGTACTTCCCAATAAAGATTTGGATGAAGGTGAATTGGATGCGAACTACTTCCAACACATTCCATACTTAGAAAGTCAGATTGCTGATTTCGGTTATGATTTCGTCAATGCTGGTGCAATCCACATCGAGCCAATCGGTGTGTACTCTAAGAAATATGATTCACTTGAAGAACTTCCTGAAGGTGCTACAATCTTGATCAGTAACTCGGTTGCAGATCACGGACGTGTACTGGCTATGCTTGAGGAAAAAGGCTTGATTAAGTTGGCTGACGACATAGAAAAAGTGAAAGCAGAAGTAGGAGATATCGTAGAAAATCCGAAAGATCTAAAGTTTGATGCGAACTACGAAGCGGCATTAATGCCTCAGTTATATGCGAATGATGAAGGCGATGCATTGTTGATCAACTCGAACTTTGCAATCGACGCTGGTTTAAATCCAATGGAAGATTCTATTGCGCTAGAAGATAAAGAGTCTCCTTATGTTAACGTAATTGCTGTAAATAGCGGTGACGAAGACAGTGATGCAATCAAAGCTTTGGTCGAAGTATTGACTTCAGAACAAATCCAAAACTTCATTTTAGACGAATGGTCTGGATCAGTCGTTCCAGTACAATAAACAAAGAAATGCCGGTAGCTATTGCAGCTACCGGTTTTTTATTAGGCTAGTTAAGCTCAATCATTTGCGTGAGCGCTCTATTACGCCCGCTAAGCGCTCTATTCAAGCGTTTGAATGCTCTATAGGGCATGTTATTCGCTCTATTCGCATCCGTATTCGCTCATAGACCTCCCATAACCGCTCATAGACAACCCACGACCTCTAAATAAATTTACATTAACCCCAAACAAAATCTTCTTTATTCTTTCGACATGTGGTAAAGTTAATTTTGTTTGAGTAATACATATGTGTATTTGAGGAGGACGTATTGTGAAGTTTAAATTAGGGCTTATTTGGCGAATTTTGATTGCCATTGCCCTGGCAATTGGACTAGGCTTGTTATTGCCGACGATCCATGAAGGATTTGCGCATTGGTTCGTTCGTTTAGCAGCCACATTTAATATGTTATTCGGTGGATTCTTGAACTTTGTAGTTCCACTGATCATCATCGCGTTTATCGCACCAAGTATTGCAAAGCTCGGGGCAGGTTCAGGCAAACTACTAGGCATGTCTGCTGCGTTTGCTTATGGCTCTACAATTATCGCTGGATTGCTTGCGTATTTTGCAGCAACAAATATATTACCGAACTTTATTCAACCAACGACTAATACGGACATTGCAGAGGGCGCACGTGAAGCTGGAGTCGCATTCTTTGAAATGGAAATGGATCCAATGATGGGGATCATGACAGCACTATTGCTAGCATTTTTACTTGGAATTGGCATGGCAGCAATCAAAGGAAAGACGATGTTATCATTTTTTGATGAGTTTAATTTGATTATTGATAAGGTTATTTCCGTTGTAATCATACCATTACTACCATTCCATATTTTCGGGATTTTCCTGAATATGACGTATACAGGGGAAGTAGCAAACGTGCTTTCTGTCTTCGTATTCGTTTTCATTATGATTATTGCACTTCATTTGATCATGCTGACTTTCCAATACACAGTGGCGGGAACATTGAACAAACGTAATCCGTTTATGTTAATGAAAACGATGCTACCTGCGTATTTAACAGCCATCGGAACTCAGTCTTCTGCTGCAACGATTCCGGTTACGCTACGCCAGGCGAAAAAGACAGGTGCTTCAGAACGCGTAACGAACTTCGCGGTTCCGTTATTCGCAACGATTCACCTGTCAGGTAGTACAATTACCATCGTCTCTTGTTCAATCGGGGTTATGCTGATGAACGGGTTCGACGTTAGCTTTGGTGCGTACTTGCAATTCATCTTTATGCTAGGTGTTACAATGATCGCAGCTCCGGGAGTACCGGGTGGTGCAGTCGTTGCCGCAACTGGACTTCTGACGACTATGCTTGGATTCACCGACGGCATGGTAGCATTAATGATCGCATTATACCTAGCACAAGATAGCTTCGGAACAGCAACAAACGTAACAGGCGACGGCGCACTTGCAATGATCGTCGACCGCTTCACTAAAAAAGTATAGAGATATAAAGGAGCTGCCCCTTCGCCATTATTTCAAATGACGAAGAGTGACAGCTCCTTTTTGACTTGCAAAAGTATAGGAAATAGGGGAAAGGTGGCATAGTGTTGAAGTAGGGATTTCGAGTGCAAAAATCTATTCCAATGCTACGCTTATCTTCACAATGTAAGTAGGTAAAACTTATTCATAGTGCATTAAAGCTAGAATTGTACTCTACTTTGAACTTGAACTTGAACTTGAACTTGTACTTGAACTAATTTTAAACATAACAATTATTCAAATACTTAGTTCAATGAATAATCTAAGTACCTGTACTATCAAAGTAGGATGGAAGCGGAAGTTGGGGGCGAAGTGCAAAGATGTGCTCCTAACGCTTCGCTTTTACTCGCAAAAGCCGTTCTTCGTTACGGCTCTTCCCGCAGGATCAGCCCGATCAGGTGAGACAACCAAAGAGAGCGCAGCGAACTGGTTGGCTCACCGCGGGCCCATGGGAAAGCGTCCCCCAACTGGAGCTTCCATCCCGAACCATTTACTAAGTAACTAACTATGCCCAAGCAATCGCTTTTAAACTCAACCTGCATAAAAAGTTCTAACTTCATCATTTTTCAATCAACTTTATTTTCTCATCTAATTCTTATGTACCAATCTACAGTTGATTCTCATTCACTAGTAGTCAATTGAAAAATAAATAACAAGAAAAACGCAGCCAGCCACAAGCTGCCAATGATATTATTCAATATTTGTAATGATTCTTAAAGATTTGCAACCAACTCGAATATGAGTTAAGATTAGAATGATACTAAATAGAGAATGGATAAACCATTCAACGTGATCATACTGGAGGTATTGGAATGGCAATTTTGGAAATTAAAGATCTTCATGTCCAAATTGAGGACAAAGAAATCTTAAAGGGTGTTACCTTAACAATAAATACAAATGAGATCCATGCAATCATGGGTCCCAATGGTACGGGGAAATCTACGCTTGCATCAGCAATCATGGGTCACCCGAAATATGAAGTCACTTCTGGATCAATTACAATTGATGGAGAAGACGTATTAGCAATGGAAGTAGATGAGCGCGCAAGAGCAGGTCTATTCCTAGCAATGCAATATCCAAGTGAAATCACTGGCGTAACGAACGCAGACTTCCTCCGTTCTGGAGTGAACGCACGTCGTGAAGAAGGCGATGAAATTTCATTGATGAAATTTATTCGTGAAATGGATAGCAAGATGGAAGTTCTTGAAATGGAAGAAGATATGGCAACTCGTTATTTAAACGAAGGTTTCTCTGGTGGAGAGAAAAAGCGTAATGAAATTCTCCAGCTAATGATGTTGAAACCAAAGTTTGCAGTACTTGACGAAATTGACTCAGGTCTAGATATCGACGCATTGAAAATTGTTTCTAACGGAATCAACCAAATGCGCGGTGAAGGTTTTGGTTGCTTGATCATCACTCACTACCAGCGTTTGTTAGACTACATCACGCCGGACAAAGTGCATATCATCATGCAAGGTAAAATCGTTAAAACTGGTGGTTCTGAATTGGCCAAGAAACTTGAAGTTGAAGGATATGACTGGATCAAAGAAGAGCTAGGTATCGAAGACGAAACTGTTGGACAAGAAGCATAAGAAAGGGGACGACTCAAAATGACGGTTGAAACAACATTGGCATTGACCGAACAAGACGTCCGCTCTTATTCCGCAAAAGTGGAGGAAGCTGCTTGGATGGCAGATTTTCGTTCGAATGCTCTAGCTAAAGCTGAAGTACTCGAAATGCCAAGACCAGATAAAACTAAGATTACAAAGTGGAATTTCACGGAATTCCCTTCACATACAGTTGAAAGCTCAATCTTCGCGGGCTTGGAAGAAATGCCAACAGAAGCGAAAGCATTGATTGATGACGAACAACAACAAAACATTTACGTGCAGCACAATAACACACCTGCATACCTTTCATTGTCAGAAGATCTGAAGTCACAAGGCGTTATTATGACGGATATCTTCACGGCATCACGCGAACACAGTGAGTTGTTGCAGAAACACTTGATGACTAATGGTGTGAAAGTGGATGAGCATAAATTAACAGCTCTTCACGCAGCATTGATCAACGGTGGAGTATTTGTCTACGTACCTAAAAACGTAGTTATCGAAGATCCACTGCAAGTACTCTTCATTCACGATAATGAAGAAGCTTCATTATTTAACCACGTAGTAATTGTCGCAGAGGAAAACAGCCAAGTAACATATGTAGAAAGCTATCTTTCTACTATCGAGCATGCGGCAACTCAAGCGAACATTGTATCTGAAGTATTTGCTATGGCGAATGCGAAAATTGTCTACGGTGCAGTCGACGTATTAGCAGAAGGTATGACAACTTATGTCAACCGTCGCGGTGTTACTGGACCTCACGCACGCATTGAGTGGGCGCTTGGACTGATGAACGACAGCAATACGATTTCTGAAAACATCACGCATTTAGTAGGTGACGGTTCATCTAGTGATATGAAATCCGTAGTCGTCGGACGCGGTAACCAGAAACAAAACTTCACATCTGAAATCGTACACTGGGGACTTGATACAGACGCTTTCATTTTGAAGCACGGTGTAATGAAAGAAAACTCTACTGCCATCTTTAATGGAATCGGTCGTATCGCAAAAGGCGCTACTCGTTCTAACGCAGTGCAAGAGTCACGTATTCTGATGTTGGGTGAAAGAGGGCGCGGAGACGCAAACCCGATTTTACTCATCGATGAAGACGATGTAACAGCAGGTCACGCAGCTTCAGTAGGACGTGTAGATCCTCTACAAATGTTCTATCTAATGAGCCGCGGTATTACACAAGAAGAAGCAGAACGCCTCATCATTCATGGTTTCTTAGCTCCAGTCGTTAGCAAATTGCCAATCGCAGGAGTTAGAAAACAATTGACGGAGGTTATTGAAAGGAAAGTGCGCTAATGCTCAGCAAAGACATCCGCAATCATTTCCCTATATTAGACCAAGAAGTCAATGGACATCCTCTTGTCTACTTGGATAGTGCGGCTACATCACAAAAGCCTGTTCAAGTAATTGAGGCACTGGATCGCTACTATCGCTTTGATAACTCGAATGTTCACCGTGGGGTGCATACACTTGGGAATCGCGCGACAGACGGCTATGAAGGTGCTCGCGAGAAAGTCCGAAAATTCATTAATGCCAAATCTACGCAAGAAGTGATCTTCATGCGCGGTACAACAACAGCTATCAACACTGTTGCGCAAAGTTATGGCCGTGCCAATGTCTCGGAAGGTGACGAGATCGTCATTACACATATGGAGCACCATTCCAATATTATTCCGTGGCAACAGCTCGCAAAAGAAACTGGCGCCGTGTTAAAATATATTGACTTAGAAGAAGACGGTACATTATCACTTGATAAAGTACGGGAAACCATTACAGACAAAACGAAAATTGTTTCGATCATGTATGTTTCCAACGTCCTCGGTACGATGAATCCGATTGAAGAAATCACAAAAATTGCCCATCAACATGGCGCAGTGATGTGTGTGGATGCTGCACAAGCAGCTCCACATTTAAAAATAGATGTACAGAATCTAGATTGCGACTTCCTTGCATTTTCCGGACACAAAATGTGTGGACCTACCGGTATCGGTGTCCTCTACGGTAAGAAGGATTTGCTCAATAATATGGAACCTATCGAATTCGGCGGCGAAATGATTGATTTTGTCGGATTATACGAATCCACATGGAAAGAGTTGCCTTGGAAATTTGAAGGTGGCACACCTATTATTGCAGGAGCTATCGGACTCGGTGCAGCCATCGACTTCCTGGAAGAAATCGGTTTGGATGCTATCGAAAAGCATGAACACGAACTAGCTGGTTATGCTATGGATAAAATGTCTGAAATCGACGGTTTGACCATTTACGGTCCAAGAGATCCAGAAAAGCGCGCAGGATTGGTCACATTCAATTTGGATGACGTCCATCCTCACGATGTTGCTACTGTACTCGATATGAATGGTATAGCTGTTCGTGCAGGTCACCATTGTGCACAACCGTTGATGAAATGGTTACAAGTTTCTTCGACAGCACGTGCTAGCTTCTATCTTTACAACACCACTGATGACGTAGATCGCCTCGTGGAAGGACTTCGCACAACAAAGGAGTATTTTAACGATGTCTACTAATAAATTAGATCAACTTTATCGTTCTGTAATTATGGAGCACTATAAACACCCGAAAAACAAAGGCGTCTTGGAGAATGGTAATGTTACAATCGACATGAACAATCCAACTTGTGGTGACGTCATCCGTTTAACAATGAACGTAGAAGACGACATCGTCAAGGATGTTAAGTTTGAAGGCGAAGGATGTTCCATTTCAATGGCATCTGCTTCCATGATGACACAGATGATTAAAGGTGAAACAACAGAGCGCGCATTGCAATTAGCTCATACTTTTTCAAATATGATGCTAGGCAAAGATATTGATGAGTCGATTGATCTTGACGACTTAGAAGCACTATCGGGTGTCGCGCAATTCCCTGCCCGCATAAAATGTGCAACATTGAGCTGGAAGGCGATGGAAAAGGGAGTCTCTGGCGAGTCGCAGTGACCTTGGCCATAGTACGAGCAATTATGGGACGGAGGAATAGTAATGGCAAAACAGATGCCGGAAATCGGCGATTACAAATATGGTTTCAGTGATAAGGACGTTTCGGTGTTCCGTTCAGAACGTGGACTGACACGCGAAATCGTAGAAGAAATTTCTGGAATGAAAAGTGAACCACAATGGATGTTGGATTACCGTCTGAAGTCTCTTGAGATCTTCTACAGTAAGCCAATGCCACAATGGGGCGGAGACTTGAATTCATTGAAATTTGATGAAATCACGTACTACGTAAAACCATCTGAAGGTGCAGAAACTTCTTGGGATGAAGTACCTGAAGAAATCAAGCGTACGTTTGATAAACTAGGTATTCCTGAAGCAGAACAAAAATACTTGGCAGGTGTATCTGCACAGTATGAATCTGAGGTAGTTTATCACAATATGAAAGAAGAACTAACAGATCTTGGAATTGTCTTTAAAGACACGGATTCTGCACTTCGTGAAAACGAAGAGTTATTCAAGCAGTATTGGGGTACAGTTATTCCAAACTCGGATAATAAATTCTCAGCGTTGAACTCTGCTGTATGGTCTGGTGGATCATTTATCTATGTACCGCCTGGCGTAAAAGTAGAAACACCGCTACAAGCGTATTTCCGTATTAACTCGGAAAACATGGGACAGTTCGAGCGTACAATGATCATCGTAGACGAAGGCGCAAGCGTTCACTACGTAGAAGGTTGTACAGCACCTGTTTACACAACAAACTCTCTACACAGTGCGGTTGTTGAAATCATCATCAAAAAAGATGCATATTGCCGTTACACGACAATCCAAAACTGGGCGAACAACGTCTACAACTTGGTAACGAAGCGTGCGGTATGTGAGCAAAATGCGACAATGGAATGGATCGATGGCAACATTGGTTCTAAATTGACGATGAAGTACCCAGCAGTCATCCTAAAAGGTGAAGGCTCACGTGGTTTGACTTTATCCATCGCATTAGCAGGTAAAGGACAGCACCAGGATGCCGGCGCGAAAATGATGCACTTGGCACCTAATACGTCTTCTACTATTGTTTCAAAATCTATCTCTCAACACGGCGGAAAAGTAACGTATCGCGGAGTTGTCCACTTCGGACGTAATGCGGACGGAGCACGTGCCAACATTGAGTGTGATACGTTGATCATGGATAAACTATCTACTTCAGATACAATTCCATACAATGAAATCTTGAATAACAATATTTCATTGGAACACGAAGCAAAAGTATCAAAAGTTTCCGAGGAGCAGCTCTTCTATTTGATGAGCCGTGGTATTCCTGAATTGGAAGCAACAGAAATGATCGTAATGGGCTTCATCGAGCCATTTACAAAAGAACTACCGATGGAATATGCGGTAGAGATGAACCGTCTGATCAAGTTCGAGATGGAAGGTTCAATCGGATAATACAATTAAACCCTGTTCGCATCTACTGGTGCGAACAGGGTTTTTTTATGTGAAGATAGTAGCTTGACCTATTTTTTCTCAACAACGGCAATTGTGCATCTGGACACACTGATTAATTTACCTGCTTCATCTGTAATTTGGATGTCCCAAACCATTGAGGTGCGGCCCCTATGGAAAGGGGTGGCGGTAGCAGTAACTATGCCATCTTTTTTACCCCGTATATGATTCGCATTGATTTCTAGCCCAACTGGATAATGTGTCTCTGGATTCAAGTTTAAAGCGGCGGCAATGCTAGCAGCTGTCTCAGCGAGCGCCACGGACGCGCCTCCATGCAGTAATCCCATCGGTTGAACGGTTTTCGGTCCAACCGGCATTTCACAGACGACTTTGTCTGGATCTAGTTCTTTAAAGGTAATTCCCAATGCACCAATCAGCGTATCTTCTAAGTCCAAACCGTCCAATAAATTAAGTTCTTTCATCCTCTTCTTACCCTCCATTTCCATGATATACTTCTATTACATGTATATACATATATGTGTAACGCATACTGCTATGAACCCAACTGTAAAAAGAATATGCGTACATGTACCCTAATATAGTGTTGGATAAATTGTCAAGGCTCATTAGAAAGTTAGCTATCTACATTTGAAAGAAGGGGTGAGTGTCGTGAAAAAGGATTTGGATCAAGAACAAGCAAAATATATTATTGATGTATGCGCCAGTGCTAATCTCCGTACGGTATCCGGTTCACTTACACAACTGTACAACCAACTGTTAAAACCTACTGGATTAAAAATCACCCAATATTATATGCTAGGCAATATTTATGCAACGCCAGACATATCCATTAGTAAATTAGGCGAGATTATGTTGTTGGATCAAACGACCGTCACGCGTAACTTAAATATTTTAAACGATTCAGGATATGTACAGATCAAGAGAGCGAAACAGGATTCGCGAATAAAAGTCGTTACGTTAACAGATGTAGGGTATGAGAAATTAAATAACGCTACACCTATTTGGATGCAAGTACAGGAACAAATTGAAGGCTCTATTGGCAAAACAGAGTATATGGATTTGCTGGAGAAGTTGGCTTCATTACAGAAAGTAATAGAAGAGATCAAAAGTTTATCGACATGAAAATGAATCTTCATTCATAAATTGATTGACAACTCAAAAAAATCAAGTAAAATACATGTATATACATGTATTGACGATGTAGGAGTTTTGAAGAGTACGGTTTTTACGTTAGTAACAGATATACACAGAACACATTTTGAAAGCGCTTACGATAAAAGGAGGGTGTTTATGATGAATTTAGTAGAATTGAAAAACAGTATGAGTCTTCCGGTGATTGCTTCCCCGATGTTTATTATTAGTAATCCTAAGACTGTGATTGAGCAATGTAAAGCAGGAATAATTGGTTCTATGCCATCTCTAAACGCAAGACCAGTTGCACAATTTGAAGAGTGGTTGATTGAGATTACAGAAGAATTAGCGGACTATAATGCCAAAAACCCTACTAAACCAGCCGCACCATTTGCGATCAACCAAATCGTTCACCGATCCAACGAAAGATTGCAAGAAGATATGGAGCTGTGTGTAAAGTATAAAGTTCCGATCATTATTACATCTCTTGGTGCGAGGGAAGATGTCTATGAGGCAGCGCATAGTTACGGTGGTATCGTTTTGCATGATGTCATCAATAATATGTTCGCGAAAAAAGCTATTGAAAAAGGGGCAGATGGTTTAATTGCGGTAGCGGCAGGAGCGGGTGGTCATGCTGGTCCGAAAAGCCCGTTCGCACTCATTCAAGAAATCCGTGAATGGTTTGATGGACCACTAGTGCTAGGGGGTTCCATCGCAACTGGCGGAAGCGTATTAGCTGCTGAAGCAATGGGTGCAGACTTTGCATACATCGGATCGCCATTCATCGCCACTGAAGAAGCAAGAGCAGTTGACGAATATAAACAAGCAATTGTAGACGCAACTTCGGATGATATCGTGTATAGCAATTACTTCACAGGTATCCACGGGAATTATTTAGCTACATCTATTCGTGCATCGGGCTTAGACCCTGAAAACTTGCCAGAAAGTGATCCGAGTAAAATGAACTTCGGTGGGGATGCGGGTCAAAAAGCTTGGAAAGATATTTGGGGTTGTGGACAAGGAATTGGTATCATCGATAAAGTACAACCTACAAAAGATTACGTCGCGCAATTGGCTCAGCAATACAATGAGGCAAAGGATCGGTTGGTAGGAGATCGAGTGAACACAGCGAGCAGGTAATACAGAGGGAAAAATAAATCGATTTACGATAAAAAACAAGTATGTCCATCCAGACACGCTTGTTTTTTATTTGTCTACTTAGTGTTTGTGAATGGAATGTGTTTCAATACGGTTGATTTTTAAATCATTCATCGCGGTTTTTTGATAGGTGAATTCAACATCTGATTGGAGTTGTTCGAGTAAAGAGAGGGTTTTGGTTTGTGTTTCCATTAAGGATCCAGTTTGCTGGTAGATAATATCCTGTTTACTTTCCATAGAAGATAACCGTTTATTTGTCAGTTGCTGTTCCTTTTTCACTTCTACCATTTCTGTATTAAGGACATCGACATTAGTCTTGAGTATTTCAACGTCCGACGTGAGTGTGCCAACATCTGACTTAAGCGTACTAACATCCGACTTGAGTGTACTAACATCCGACTTAAGCGTACTAACGTCTGATTTGAGTGTACTAACATCTGACTTAAGCGTACTAACGTCTGATTTGAGTGTACTAACATCTGACTTGAGCGTACTAACGTCTGACTTAAGCGTACTAACATCTGACTTGAGTGCACTAACATCTAACTTAATCTCAGAGACGTCAGTTTTAATGCTTTTCATTTCGCTCAAAATTTGGTGCAATAGAACGTCACTCATTTTCCTCCATCCTTTCGTATGTAATTGATCCTCTCTATATAATAGCATGTATTATATGAAAGACAAACACCATCCTATTGCTAAATCAATTCATTGATTATATACCTTACGGGGTATATAATACATATATAAACAAATGGAGAGGAGTTTTTTACATGTCTGAAAAAGCAACTGTATATGTGTCATCTACTTGCCCTTATTGTACGATGATGACGAATTATCTAGATGAAATCCATGTACCTTACGAGACGATCAATGTCTCTACAAATCCTGAAGAAGGTGAGCGTCTAATGGAAATAACGGGTCAGATGGGCGTTCCACAAACACAGCTGAATGGTAAATGGATAATTGGCTTTGATCCAGCAAGTATTCAAGCTGCACTCGACGCATGAATAAATTCAAACAGATTGTATTTAACCGAGGCTGCACAATTCAAACGGCTGAAGAGATGGAAAAGAAGTTATTTCCACGCTTTTGTATTGGCAACATAGCATTTGCGGTGATGGGTGTGATCCTCGTCATCATAGAATGGACTCACTAATAGGAGGCGCCAAGTATGGGATGGATTATTATAGCACTCATCGTCGGCTTAGTAGTTTGGCGAATGAAACCTGCAAAAGGTGTGCAAACAATTTCGACTGAACAATTAAAAGATAGACTGAATGAGCGGAACGTCCAGTTAATCGATGTACGTTCACCGGCAGAATATACAGGACGTCATATAAAGGAATTTAAGAATATCCCATTGAATCTACTTTCGAATAAAATGGGGACATTGAAGAAAGATCAAGAAGTCATAGTCATCTGTCAAAGCGGCATGCGCAGTTCAAATGCGGCAACACAGCTGAAAAAAGCAGGGTTCGTGAATGTAACGAATGTACGTGGTGGAATGAGCGCGTGGCAAGGCTAATGATAGAAGAAGCGTTTCGAGAATCTTATCTCGAGACGCTTTTTTAATTGGAAATGAAACCAATTACATCAAGTGAAATACAATAGAGTAAAGCCTAGTCTGCACGTACGATTTTTCCGAAAATACATAAGATATGATACACTAAGTTAAAGGTAAAAGGAGGGGGACTTTCCATGATACATGTTGGCCTGACTGGATGGGGAGACCATCCAAGCCTATATAATGAAAATACAGTTGCGAATAAAAAACTTGTAGATTATAGTAAACATTTTCCGATTGTTGAGCTAGATTCGACGTTTTATGCGATACAATCAAAGAAAGTAATGGATAAGTGGAATGAGGAAACGCCTGCTAATTTCCAATTTGTTGTGAAAGCGTATCAAGGCATCACAGGTCATCAGCGTGGAAAACTACCGTATGATTCTGAAGAAGAGATGTTCACACAATTTAAATTGTCGATGACGTCATTTGTCGAAGCGGGTAAGCTTGCGATGGTGCTTGTACAGTTTCCACCTTGGTTCGATTGCAAGAAGGAAAACGTCGAACGCATTCGTTATGTTCACGAACAATTACAACCGTTGCCCATTGCCGTCGAATTTCGCAATCAAACTTGGTACTCACCTGCATATCGAGAGAAGACACTGGATTTCTTGAACGGTCTAAACGTCATTCATGTCGTCTGCGATGAGCCGCAAGTGGGAGATGGAAGTGTGCCACTTGTACCGATTGCGACGGATAAAAAAGTGCTGTTACGTCTCCACGGACGGAATGATAAAGGTTGGGTCAATACGATGGGGGATAGTAAAGCATGGCGTAAAGTGCGCTATCTTTATGATTATAACAATAAAGAATTAGAGAGTATGAGTGAAATCGTCAAACATCTCGAGAAGCAAGCAGAAGAAGTTTTTGTCATTTTTAATAATAACTCTGGTCAGCATGCAGCCAAGAACGCTAAACAGTTTGCAAGTTTAGTCAACATAGAATATGGTCAGCCGCTTACGAAGCAAATGGATTTGTTTGAGGAGGATCAGTAATGGAATTTGTAGTACTCGCTTTAATTGGATTGGCATCGGGTGTAATTGGTTCCATCGCAGGCCTTGGAGGCGGAACCATTTTAGTTCCAGTGACATTGTTTGTCGGTCTGAACCTCGGCATGATTCCCGATATTACGCCGCAGAGTGTAGTCGGTTTGTCGGTCATTATGATGATCGCGAACGGACTTGGTTCGACAGTTTCATATATGAAAGTCAAAACTATTGATTATAAAAGCGCATTTCTATTTTTTGTAGCGAGTATTCCGGGCATCATAATCGGTGCGTTGATTAATAAAAACTTGAGTTTGCAATCATTTAATTTATATTTTGGTATATTGCTCATTGTTTTATCTACACTGTTATTAACAAGAAAATATTTAAAACCGATTCGATGGTTTGTTGACAATGGCAAGAAAATGAAGTTTACTGATCCGCAGGGCAAAACACATATCTATGGCTATCCAATATGGTTTGCGATTCTACTAGCATTATTCATTGGATTTACTTCGGGATTATTCGGAATTGGTGGAGGTACGATGATAGTGCCAGCCATGATTTTACTATTCTTGTTCCCACCACACGTGGCTGTCGCGACATCGATGCTCATGGTATTTTTATCAGCCATCGTCAACTCGATTTCACATATTTCACTAGGTCACGTACCATGGCTCTATACGATTCCTGTTGTGCCAGGAGCTTATTTTGGCGGGATGCTCGGAGCGTACTTAAATAGCAGAATGAAATCAGAAACTTTGGTTTTAGTCATACGCATCATTTTACTCATCTTTGGACTGCGTTCCATTTATGAAGGGATTTGGGGTTGACACTTATGAAGGAAACCGTAGCGACAATTCACATTTATCATACGAATGATGTACATAGTCATTTTGAAAACTGGCCGCAAATTCGCCATTTCCTCTCGCAGCGTAAGCAGCAAGCGGCAGACAATGGCGAAGCATGTTTTTTATTTGATATCGGAGACCATATTGACAGATCTCACCCATTCACAGAAGGAACAGAAGGTAAAGGAAATGTGGAATTATTAAATAAATCAGGATACCACGCTGTAACGATCGGCAACAATGAAGGAATCACCATGTCCAAGGAAGCGTTGAATACATTATATGAAGATGCGAATTTCGATGTAGTGCTCTGCAACTTAAAATATCAAGATGGAGAGCTGCCTCACTGGGCAAAAACGTCTAAAGTGTTTGAGACTGCAGAAGGCGTGCGTGTCGGTGTTATAGGGGCTACAGCTCCGTATTACGCGTTTTATGAACAACTAGGCTGGAGTGTTACTGAACCGCATATAGCATTACAAGAAGTAGCGCGTAACTTGCGCCCTCAATGTGATGTGATTGTTTGCCTCTCCCATTTAGGTATTCATGAAGATCGTCTGCTAGCTGAACAATGCCCAGAAATTGATGTTATTTTGGGCGGCCATACACATCATTTATTGCAAAACGGTGAATGGTTTGATGACACATTGATCGCGGCTGCTGAAAAGTTCGGTCATTATGTCGGACATGTGCAAGTAGATGTGGACCGCATGACGAATCAAGTGATTCATATGAAAGCAGAAGTGTTCCCAACGCAAATGATGGAAATGTCCGAAGAAGACATAAAACAGGTGAATGATTTATTTGCTGAAGGGGAAGAAACTTTACAAGTCCCGGTATTTTATAATCCTTCACCGTTATCACAGCGTTTAACAGGAGATAGTCCATTATCTTCACTGTTTGGTCGGGCGTTACTCGACTATTTGGATGCTGACTGTGCATTATTTAATGCAGGGATTTTCCTTGGTAGTCTAGAGGAAGGATGGATTACAAAAGGTGACTTACATTCCTTATTACCGCATCCCATCAATCCATGTCTTGTTCATTTAGATGGGGCAGAACTGCTGACAATCTACGAGCAATCGCTTGATCCAAAGTGGACAGAGCTTCCAATCAAGGGGCTTGGTTTCCGTGGTACATTAATGGGCAGCATGATTCATGAGCATTTATATGTCAATCATGAAGGGCAATTATTCGCCGGAAATCGATTAGTGAAGCCTGGGGAAAACTACACACTGGCGACGCTTGATATGTTCACGTTCGGCTTTTTCTATCCTTTATTAAAAGAAGCAAAGAAAGAATATGTCATGCCGGAAATGCTTCGTGATGTACTCGGTTGGTACGGCAGAAAATATTTCAATGAACGCTAGTTATGTATGCCTCCTACTTCGCATAATGTGATGTAGGAGGCGTTTTTATGCGGTTTTATACGAATCAAAAACGGCCAAAGAGACACAATTATGGCAAAACCATACTACGATTTGTCATCCCAACCGTTTTAGTAGGGGTGGCGATATTTTTCTATACCGTCAACAAACAACTAACGCCGATCTATACACAGTACGCCGAAGTGCAAACCCAGAAAATAGCCAGTCACGTCATCAGCCAGGCAATCAATAATCGATCTACCAGTGTCTATGATGTCAATGAAATTATTGAAAACGTCCCCGACGATACAACCGACACGGTGACGACGAAGTTCAATGCAGAAATCATTAGCCAAGTTATGTCCGAAATACATCAGCTCGTAGAAGATCATCTAGAGCGAGCAGAGGGCGGAGATCTGGATATGCTACCGCCACTTGGCGATCTTGAATACAATCCCGATCGTATGCAAAAGGAACAGGGCATCGTGTTTTTTGTTCCACTTGGGCAAGCAACCAATATTCCCTTAATTGGTAACTTGGGTCCAAAAATTCCTATCCGTTTCCATGTTGTAGGGGATGTACATGCAAATGTTGAAACTGATATACGAGAATTCGGTATTAACAATGCCTATGTAGAAGTAAATTTGTTGTTGAAAGTGAATGTACAGATCATCGTTCCATTAGCGACAAGCAAGAGTGTCGTAGAGCAGAAAATCCCTATCGCTATTGGCTTGATTAGAGGGAAGGTACCGCAAATTTATTCGAAAGGAGAGCAAATGCCAGCACAAATCGAGGTTCCCCTTGAGAAGACCGAGTAAAAGGGTGTTGTGAACGATGTCGATTATTGCTACACTAAGTACAGAAGAATATCGAGACTTACGTAGAGGCTGCATTGTTTATAAGTACCTAGCGAGAGAGTGACGTCTATGACCGCGAGTGAAAGGAAGCAATGCCGAAGTTTGAGAAGAGTCTGCTTCTCAAGTTGGGGTCATTTCAAAGAGGAATGACACTGTCATACAGCGACAAATGTATGGAGAGCTACAATAGCCAATTGAACTATGATTTATTAACATATTGCTTGTTCAACTGGTCAGCCGACTCCTACACGTGCGTTAGTACTTGTGGAGTGGGCTATTTTTGTGGAGAAAATTCAGAAATACAAAATATTGTCAGCATTCCACTCTTCGAAAGATCTTCTGCATTTCGATATTATCTAGCAACTTGAAAGAGGAGGAATTACAATGATCGGAACGTGGGTCTCTATTTTGCCTCCTATTATCGCCATCGTGATGGTGTTAGCGACGAGGAGAGTATTATTATCATTAGGAGCGGGAATTGTTACAGCAGCTTTACTTTTAGCGAACTTTGCTCCGTTCGAGACACTAAAAGGTGTATGGAGAGCCATGACAGTTTCATTTTGGGATGGCGGACTCAATACGTATAATATATTTATTATGTTATTTCTATTATTACTAGGTGTCATTACGGCATTTGTTAGTCTATCCGGAGGAAGTGCAGCATTTGCGCGCTGGGCTGTCACGCGTATTCGTACAAAACGTGGCGCAAAGCTACTGACAATGGCGCTCGGTATTGCCATATTTGTAGACGATTACTTCAATGCATTGGCAGTTGGCCAGATTGCAAGACCTATTACGGATCAGCATAAGATCTCTCGTGCAAAACTAGCATATTTCATTGATTCTACGTCAGCACCTATCTGTGTCGTGTCACCTATATCCAGTTGGGGCGCGTTTTTGATTGGACAACTAGCACTTATTTTAGGTACGACAGCAGCGGTCAGCTATTCACCGTTGACTGCATTCGTCATGATGGCGCCGATGAATTTTTATGTCATCGCGACATTGTCCATGGTCTTCTTCTTCGCTTGGACGAATAATGACTTCTTTGAAATGAAGAAGCATGAAGATCGTGCCATGAATGAAGGCGAACTGTTTGACCAAAATAAAGAAATACCTGGTCAGCTAAAGGAAGAATTTCCAGAGCATACACACGGTAAAGTACGTGATTTAGTTGCGCCAATCGTGACATTGATTGTGGTAACGCTTGGCATGATGATTTATACGGGTTATAAAGAAGCAGGTATCTTTGATATTTGGGCTATCTTCGAAAACACGGATGTACCGTTCTCCTTGGTAATTGGTGGTACTACAGCTACATTACTAGCTATGTTGTTATATACACTACAAATGAAAGAGAACGAAACAGCAAGCGTTTCATGGATGGGACGCGCATTTGTAAGTGGCGTAAAAGCGATGATGCCTGCGATTTTAATCTTAATCTTTGCTTGGGGATTGACGGAACTTATTGCATCGCTTGATACAGGACTATTCCTTTCTGCAATGGTAGAGCAATTGAATATTCCGGTCGCATTCCTTCCAGTACTGATTTTCGTATTAGCGGGATTAATGGCATTTTCAACAGGTACGTCATGGGGGTCGTTTGGTATCTTGATGCCGATCGCAGGGACGATCATGGTCAATGCAGCACCTGAACTATTATTACCAGCATTAGCAGCAGTTCTTGCTGGTGCGGTATTCGGAGATCATTGTTCACCGATTTCCGATACAACCATCTTATCTTCCACTGGTGCAGGGTGTAATCACATGGATCACGTCTCTACACAATTGCCTTACGCACTCGTTGCTGCGAGTGTTTCAGCGATTGGTTATATTGTTCTAGGAATTACTGGTTCAGTTTGGATTGGACTCGTAGCAGTTATTATTATCTTGATAGTTTTATTCACATACTGGAACGCAAAAGGAAAACAACGCGCTGCGCGAATAGCATAATTTTACGGTTTGGACTAAGGGTGAAGAATACTTCATTCTTAGTCCAAATTTGTTTTGACATCTACTATTCTGCTGTTTATACTAAATATACGGAACTGGAGTTTTCAGAATATATCGAATGGTAACAAGTTTTGTGAAATAACAAAAAGAGAGGAGAGTGTTTAATGGAAACACGCTCACAATGGGGAACAAGGGCCGGTTTTATATTGGCTGCAATCGGGTCTGCTGTCGGACTCGGAAATATCTGGCGCTTTCCTTATGTCGCCTATGAAAATGGCGGTGGCGCATTCTTTATCCCGTACTTATTTGCACTTTTAACAGCGGGTATCCCGATTCTGATCATGGAATTTACAATTGGTCATAAATATCGTGGATCCGCACCTCTTTCATTCTTCCGTTTAAATGGTAAGAAGGCAGAGTTTCTAGGATGGTGGGGGATTTTCGTATCGTTCGTCATCTCCACTTACTATGCTGTGATCATTGCATGGGCAATGAAATACACGATCTATTCATTTAACTTATCTTGGGGAAAAGAACCCGAAGCATTCTTCTTCGGTGATGTTCTGAAATTAGCGGATAACCCAGGAGATGTCGGAGGGATTGTAGGAGGCGTAGCATTGCCACTACTATTCGTTTGGATTATTTGTTACATCATCTTGATCGGTGGAGTCAAGAAAGGGATCGAGTTGGCGAACCGAATATTTATTCCTGTTCTATTCCTTCTATTCTTATTCGTCGTCATCCGTGCCATCACACTTGACGGAGCTATGGTAGGACTTGATGCATTCTTTAAACCGGATGTCGAAAAATTATTGAATCCGCGTGTATGGGTTGCCGCATATGGACATATCTTCTTCAGTTTATCGATTGCCTTTGCGATCATGATTACGTATTCTAGTTATTTGCCGAAGAAATCGGATATTACGAATAACGCATTCATCACAGGTTTTGCGAACTCTTCTGTTGAGTTATTAGCAGGTATCGGGGTATTCGCAGTACTAGGATTCATGGCAACGAATCAAGGGGTAGATGTAGCAGACGTTGCGACAGCGGGTGTAGGTTTAGCCTTTGTCGTGTTCCCTGAAATTATCAATCAAATGCCAGGATTAAATGGCCTGTTCGGCGCATTCTTCTTCCTGTCATTGACACTTGCGGGTATTACTTCACTAATCTCCATTACTGAAACATATATCGCGGGTATGTCAGATAAATTCAATATTTCAAGACGTCGTTCAGTAACTATTGGTGTCGGTCTCTCAGCAGTGATTTCTTTGCTATACGCTACAAATGGCGGTTTGTACTTCCTAGATGTAGCAGATTACTTCATTAACCAATTCGGTATTGCAGTCATCGGTTTAGTTGAAGTTTTCTTACTAGCTTGGGTATTCCGCAAACTCGGAGTGTTCGAACAACATGCCAATGCAGTATCAGATATTCGACTTGGATGGTGGTGGAAGGTTTCACTTTCATTCATCACTCCTATCGTATTAGGTACTATGTTATTCTTCCTAATCAAAGACAATATTGCTGAAAACTATGAAGGGTATCCAACGTCGTTCTTATGGACGATCGGATGGCCAGTAGCGATAGGCGCATTTGTGATGTCGATTGTATTCACATCATTAAAATGGAGAAACAACACAAGAATTACATCAGATTACGATGAAGACAAAGGGGGGCTATAAATGGATACAGGAATGAGCGGTTCTGCAATCCTTATGATGCTAGTCGGAGTGACGATCATCTGGGGCGGTCTATTTATTAGCATCTTTTATGCTACAATCCTCAGCAAGTTCAAAAAGAAGTTCAAAGTTGAACAGTAAACGATCTACACCTGCAGCCAGCTAGTTGGTTGCAGGTGTTTTTTTAATAGTGAAGCGTCACTAATTTCACTTTTATTGTCATGTATAATCTGTGTCATATATAATTGAAGCTTATCTGAATTTATGTTACATTGACATGAGTAGAATCTATCAACAGAATGGAGTCGGTAGCGTTGTCATGCAAACCTGAGACAGGAAGAAAATCTGAGCATGTTAGAAAGCCGGATTGGCTGAAGATTAAGCTAAACACCAATGAGAACTATACAGGTTTAAAGAAGTTAATGCGCGAGAAAAACTTGAATACTGTGTGTGAAGAAGCACGTTGTCCAAACATTCACGAGTGCTGGGGAGAGCGACGTACAGCTACTTTCATGATCCTCGGTGCTGTATGTACACGCGCATGCCGTTTTTGTGCAGTTAAAACAGGTCTACCAAATGAACTGGACACTGCTGAACCAGAACGTGTAGCGGAATCAGTTGAATTGATGAACTTGAAACACGCTGTAGTCACGGCTGTTGCGCGTGATGATCTCAAAGATGGCGGCTCTGCTATTTTTGCGGAAACGATCCGTGCAATTCGTAGAAAAAATCCATTTACATCTATTGAAGTATTGCCTTCAGATATGGGTGGAGATAAAGAAAACTTGCAACGTTTGATGGATGCAAAACCAGATATATTAAACCATAATATTGAAACTGTGCGTCGCTTGACTCCAAGAATTCGCGCGCGTGCAACGTATGATCGTTCACTTGAACTACTTCAACGTGCGAAAGAAATGTATCCTGAGATTCCGACGAAGTCTTCATTGATGGTCGGACTTGGAGAGACTGTGGAAGAGATCATTGAGACAATGGATGATCTTCGTGCGCATGACGTAGATATCATGACAATTGGTCAGTACTTACAACCAACAAAAAAACACGCAAAAGTGGTAAAGTATTATTCGCCTGATGAGTTTGGTGAATTGCGTAAAATCGCAATGACTAAAGGATTCTCTCATTGTGAGGCGGGGCCGCTTGTACGCTCAAGCTACCACGCAGACGAGCAAGTAAATGCTTCGGCTAAAGAGAAACAGCGCCAAGGTGACGAGCTGCTGAAACTTGAAGGACAAGCGAGCAGTTAAATGGAAGTGAAGCAGAGTATGGTTATTTTAGAGAACATGCAGTATGAAATCGTAGAAGAGTTTCGCGAAGGTTTCGATGAAGAGGCCTTGAATGAACGTTTTAGCGAAGTACTGTTAAAGTATGACTTTATTTTGGGCGACTGGGGATATGGACAATTACGATTAAAAGGCTTTTTTGAAGATCGTAATTCCAAATCCACTTACGAAACAAAAATTAGTACTGTCCAAGATTATATCTATGAATACTGCAACTTTGGCTGCGCTTATTTCATCTTGAAGAAGATTGGAAAAGTAAAGCCTGAACCGATAGAAGCAGAAGTAGTGGAAGAAGTAAAACCTGAAGCCGAATCTGCTCCTAAAGAACAACAATAAAAATGAAGGCTTCGAGCAAATTTGCTCGGAGCTTTTATTCGTCTGGCTGAAAATATGGTAAGATAGGAACATGAAGTATACGAGGAGGAAGAACAGTATGTATTTTGTAGATCAAAATGAAATCAATAAAACATTAGTGTATATGGAGCAGTTGATCAATACGTTTGAAAAGGAAACGGACTGGCAGCAAAGCGAAGTAAATAAACTAGCTTTAGAGCGGATTGCACATGGCTTAATTGAAGGAATTATTGATGTAGGTAATTCTATGATCGACGGATTCATCATGCGTGATCCAGGTAGTTACGACGATATCATTGATATTCTTGAAGATGAAAAAGTCATTCAATCTGAGCAAGCTGTGCCTCTGAAAGCTTTCATCTCTTTACGTCCAATGATTGTGCGTCAATTCGTAGAGGTCGACTCAAGTAAAGTAGAGACATCGATTCGCGATACATCCAAAGAACTAAAACAATTCCCAGGACAAGTCCGTGACTACTTAACGAATGAATTAGGCCCAGTCTCGGCGTTTCTACCAACTGAATGATGAAACAATATAAAGCCTATTGCTTCGATTTGGATGGCACGATGTATAGAGGGACTGAACCGATACAGGAAGCTGTAGATTTCGTTGCAACGTGCCAAGCGCAAGGCAAGGACACATACTTTATTACGAACAACGCGGCTCTTACACGCACTGCTCAACAGGAGAAACTAGCGAGTTTTGGGGTACAGACAGAAGTCGATTACATCATGAATTCAGCGACTGCACTGGCGCGTTACTGTGCCCTACATTACGCAGGCGCTAACGTGATGATGATTGGTGAAGCAGGATTGCGAGAAGCGCTAGAAATCGAGCACATCAACATTACCACGACGAATCCCGATGTCGTCTTAATGGGACTTGACCGCCAGATTACATACGGCAAACTCGCGGATGCCTGTCTGGCGATACGTAGCGGTGCACATTTCTTAGGCACCAATCAAGACGTCAAATTCCCGACCGAAAAGGGACTCGTACCAGGTAACGGTTCGTTCTTAAAAATGATGGAAGCAGCAACTGAAACAAAGCCACTCATCGTAGGAAAGCCCGAGCCGCATATGCTGGAGTTCATCCAGCAGCAGGGGATGTACAAGAAAGAAGATATGATCCTCATCGGCGACAACTACGATACAGACATCATGGCGGGCATCCGCTACGGTATCGACACGGCGTACGTTGCGACAGGGGTCACACCAATGGAAGAAGTGCTAGAAAAAGCACAGCAACCCACGTATCTACTGAACTCACTTGCAGATTGGCCAATTAACTAAAAAGTTATCCGGGAGTCTTAGTACATAGACTCCCTGGGTAACTTTTTTAATGCGCAAATGAGTAGCTGACAGAGTGTTGGCGTGGGGATTTAGTGCCAACATGTGCTCCTAACGCTTCGCTTTTACTCGAAAAAGCCGTCCTTCGCTACGGCTTTCGCTCCAATCCCTTGCAATGCGAGTGGTTGATACTTTTTGTTGTGCATTGAAGTTATGGTTGTGATTAATGTTGAGCTTGCGAGGCTATGAGCGGTTATCCAGGTTCTATGATCACTTAGATGAATCTATGAGCACTCGTGGCGTCTGATAGAGCGGATAGTGTGTGCTATAGAGCACAAAAAGTGTTCTATGAGCGCTCAAACGGATTCTATGAGCGAAAGCTGGACGCTGGAGCTTCAATCCCTTGCAATGCGAGTGGGTGATACTTTTTTTGTGCATTAAACTTAGGATTGTAAATAATGTTGAGCTTTCGAGGCTATGAGCGGTTATCCAGGTTCTATGATCACTTAGATGAATCTATGAGCACTCGTGGCGTCTGATAGAGCGGATTGTGCGTGTAATAGAGCGCAAAATGAGTTCTATGAGCGCTCAAACGGATTCTATGAGCGAAAGCTGGACGCTGGAGCTTCCATCCCGAACCACTCTCAAACTCACTCACTATTCCTAAGCTCTTGCTTTTGACCTTATCGTACTCACCAATTTACTCCTTAATTCCATCATCTATCAGGGATTGAAAAAAGACGTCCAAGAAGCACTACACTTCCCAAACGTCTCAAGCATTCTATTTGTATTAAAAAAGTGGATTCTCCTCAATGAACTGATAAATACGCTTCGTCAATTCATCCGCAGTATCCGCTTCGACAAGTTCACCATTAACTAGCGCATACAACGTATCACTACACTTCGTACAATAGCTCAAACAACCATATTCCAACACGTCAACGTTCGGATCACGCTCCAACGCCTCAAATACAGGGTAGGAACCATTGGCCAAATTACTGATACAAAACTCCACGATGGGATTCATCTTTCTCACCTCGCCTACTAGAAATGGTACTCTTTTTTTGCAAATGCGTCAATGAACTTGGCATATTGTGAAAGTCATCACAAACTGCTATAATAGCAAATGAGATGCACGAGAAAAATAGACATAGAAGGAGAACATAATGAGAAAATTACTTTTACTAGGTGCCGGCTATGGTAATATGAGAATTTTATTGCGTTTGCTAAATAAAGAATTATCAACTGATATCGAAATTACACTTGTCGATAGAACCCTGTTTCATAGTTTGAAAACTGAATTTTATGCACTGGCAGCAGGAACGGTTCCTGACTCGGATGTTCGCGTAGCGATTCCAGTTCATGAACAATTGAAAGTGGTAGAAGGCGAAATTCAAGAGATCAAGCCCGAAGAACAAGAAGTATTATTAGCAGATGGACGAGCACTACCTTACGATGAATTGGTTATAGGACTAGGTAGCGAAGACAATTATCACAACGTGCCTGGTGCTGCTGAACACACACTGAGTATCCAAACAATCGGTAAATCACGTAAGACGTATCAGACATTGCTAGGTTTAGGCGGTGGTGCAACGGTAGGAATTGTAGGCGCTGGACTAAGTGGGATCGAGTTAGCTAGTGAATTGCGTGAGAGTCGTCCTGACTTGAATATTAAATTATTCGACCGTAGCCCACGTATTTTACGAGACTTCCCTGAGCGATTGAGTAACTTCGTCAAAGGATGGTTTGATCAGAACGAAGTAGAAGTCGTTGCGAATTCAAACATCACGAAAGTGGGCGAACATGTCCTATATAACCATGAAGATACGATTGATGTAGACGCAGTCGTTTGGACGGCTGGTATTAAACCAGGTAAAGTTGTGGATGATTTAATCGTTCAAAAAGACCGTTCAGGCCGAATTGTACTCAATCAATATCACCAAATTCCGAGCTATCCTAATATTTACGTTGTAGGGGATATTGCTGCGCTTCCACACGCACCAAGCGCTCAGTTGGCTGAAGTACAAGGAGAGCAAATTGTTCAAGTACTACGCTCTACTTGGAAGGGTGAACCACTGATGCTTGAAATGCCTGAATTAAAACTAAAAGGCTTCATGGGTTCATTAGGAAAGAAACAAGGATTTGCATACTTGGCAGATCGTACTGTTACCGGCAGAATCGCACGTCTAATGAAATCTGGTTTGCTATGGATGTACAAATGGCATAATGGCTAATATGGGGTATGTAAAAGTCACTTCAAAAGAGGTGGCTTCTTCTTATGCATTATTTTCCGGAGCTAGTAAGTACATACAAAAGAAGCGACATGTTCACCAAGAACGTGTCGCTTCTTCAAATATATAGATTTCGTGTTCTCAATTAATCAAGCAAATTATCAATTTATCCTGCGTGGTAACCATGTGATTCCAATGCATTAAAAACAGGCTTCAGCTGGATATGACCTTCGCCAATCATTTCGTCATTAATCAGTACAAGTGGATAAAAGTACTCATCATCCCGGATTTTTTCTGCAATTTCTTGCTGGCGAGATTCTGCTAATTCTTGATCAATATCGATATACGTAATAGTAAAAGGCTGGTCAGGGTACTTTCTTGAAATTGCCGCCTCAAGCCATTCATACGTATCTTTAGAAGAAGGTGCATTTACACAACTTGCGCAGATGATTTCTGCTCCATAAACTTCAATTGTTGCAGGTGATTGTGACATATTAGTCAATCCTCCGATTCATTATTGGATTTTTTCTGCTTGGCAGTTTATAATAAGTATAAGGAAAGGAGAGTGTGATTACAATGACAACAGATACTAAATTATATGAGCCCGTAACAGAAGTGCTAAATAAATTACGTCCATTCCTTTTGCGAGACGGTGGGGACTGCGAATTAGTGGATATTGACGAAGGAATTGTGAAGCTGCGCCTTTTAGGAGCTTGCGGAACATGCCCGAGTTCAACAATTACATTAAAAGCTGGTATTGAGCGCGCATTACTTGAAGAAGTACCAGGTGTAGTAGAAGTAGAACAGGTCTTTTAATTTCACCAAGAGAAAAGCCGTGTAAATGAAGTTTTATCTTCTTTGCACGGCTTTCATTATTCAACTTGTTTTAGGAACGGCTTCTTCATCCCGAATTTCTTGCCAACGATCTTTGGCCATTTGGATTATCTTAGGTTCAGTCGATCTTTTTTGTGTTTCGATGACACGAGAAAAGTTTCGAATGGCTTCTGCACGATCATGGATACGCCAAGATAGTTCGGCAATTAGATATTGTACGCGGGTCTCAGACATTTGTGTTCCTATATAATCACCTTCAGAGAATGCCTGTATATATAGGTCACGGGAAATCTTTAGGTACCGCATTTCTTTAGGGAGATTTTCATCTTCCCGATAGATCCAAGCTATACGTAACATCATGCCTGCCATAGTTAAATGCTTTTCCTTTTTGAAGTTGGCACTTAGGTAGGCTAATTTATAGGCTTCCACTGCTTGCTTTTTTGTACGTTCGCCTCCAAATGACCGGCTATGCCATTTAGCTGTTATATTTTCAGCGATCATTTCTTTTGTGCCAGGTGCAAAATACGGAGCGAAATCATCAGTGAAGGCAAAACCGCAATGTGGGCAAACGGCAACGTTATAAAAAATAGGGTTAATTTCCTTATCTATGTAAATAGGTCTAAAATCGCTATCGTGGTCGATTACTCTTACTTGGCGTGAACGGATTTTAGTAGTAGGAAAATGCTCTTTACAAAGTAAACAATGCATTTTCTTCTCGTAAAATGGGCTGATTTCCACTAATATCATTCCTTTCTGTCCTGAGTCTTATTATACATTAAAATAGACCTAGTAGGGGGACTATTTGTTTGCATTGTGATGAAAAAGATTGATATGATAAAAAGAAAACGTGGAAAGTGAGTGGTAGATATGACAAATACAGTAGAAATTACAGAAGCAGCAGCATTTCACGTGAAAAAGATGATGGAACACAATGAAGAAGAAGGTTCTTTCTTGCGCGTTTCCGTTAATGGCGGAGGTTGCAGCGGGTTAACATATGGTCTAGGCTTTGCACAAGAAAAAGAAGCAGATGATATTTCTTATACAGCACACGGAATTCCTGTAGTGGTGAAAGAAGAGGATGCAGCTATTCTCGTAGGTACGAAAGTGGATTATAAGGAATCTTTAATGGGTGGCGGTTTCACGATCGACAATCCAAACGCGATTGCGAACTGTGGTTGCGGTACTTCATTCAGAACAGCTAAAAAAGCTGGCGCACCTGCAGAATGCGATTAACAGTTGGAATGCAATACTCGCATCATCCTAAAAAAGTGAGAAAGTAAACCTCTTTGATTTGTCTGTTGCTACAACAGAACAAGTCAAAGAGGCTTTTTTATATAGTTAGAAACTGACAAAGTTGTCCCGCAGTTAAATGACTACCGTATCAAAATAATATAAAGGCTCGGCTTAATAAGTCGCCTGCATTATAGAAAATCATTTCTTGCATACATTCATCCATGAACTCATTAAGTTTTTACTGCTATATGTCGAATAAAGCGATACACTAATATAGTACAAGTGTAGAGTAGTAAAAGTTTTAATATAAAAGTATTGAATACATTCTCTTTAAATAATATAAAAGTAGGTGAATACGATGGGGAAATATCATTTGGATTCCAAAGGTAAGATGGCAGTAGCGAAGTATCATGAAAAAAATAAACCAGCCCAATTTGATAAAAAACAACAACTTGAAAAAATACGTTTGGATTATTTGGAGAAAAAGCAAAATCAAAAAGAAAAGTAATATTTTGGATAACGTTTTTACGATTATTAACTTCATATAATTACAGATTATAGTTGCGGTACTTCATTTATCCAGACCTAAGAAAGCCTGCGATTTAGCGGTTGCAAGTGAAATAAGCCAGACAAATCGAGAGAAATCCGGTAGAATTATCCATGGAGAATTCTACTAATTAAATTTGATTATTTGCATAATATCAATTGTGTTGAAATACTCGCTCAAAAGGTCTACTATAAGTAATGAAAGTAAGATTAAATTAATATCAAACTAAATGCCGGCACTGCAAAACCAAGTTAGATTGATTTTACACGTACTCGGCGTTTAATAAACTAAAAGGTGGTTCGATTTACGTGAAAAGACCAACAATCTTAGTATTGGGTGCAGGTTACGGTGGCTTGATGACCGTTGTCAATTTACAGAAGTCATTAGGCGCAGACGAGGCAGACATCGTTCTAATCAACAAAAATGATTATCACTATGAATCTACATGGTTGCATGAAGCGGCAGCTGGAACATTAACTCCAGAACAAGTTCGCTACGATATCTCAAGTGTAATCAATAGCAATAAAGTAAAATTCATCGAAGCTGAAGTAACTGGCATCGATGTAACTACGAAAAGTGTAAAGACAAATCTTGGATCACACACATATGATTACCTTGTGATCGGACTTGGTTTCGAAGGTGAAACTTTCGGTATTCCAGGTTTGGACAAGTACGCATTGTCTATCGCAAATGTGAATGCAGCACGTCAAATCCGTGATCACATGGAATATCAATTCGCTACATGGTCTACTGAAGAAGTAAAAGATGATAGCCGTTTAACTATTATCGTAGGTGGAGCAGGATTCACAGGAATCGAGTACCTTGGGGAACTAGGAAACCGTGTACCTGAACTATGTAAAGAATATGATGTGCCAGCTAAAAAGGTTCGCATTCTATGTGTAGAAGCGGCGCCAATGGTACTACCTGGTTTCGATCCGGAACTTGTAGAATATGCAGTACGTCAATTAGGCGCGAAAGGTGTAGAATTCTCAATCGGAACACCGGTTGTAGAAGCAACTCCTGAAGGCGTGAAGATTAAAAAAGGCGAAGATGAATTTGAATTCATCAAAGCTGGAACGGTTGTATGGGCTGCGGGTGTTCGTGGTAACCGTCTAATCGAAGAATCAGGTATCGAAAACATGCGTGCTCGCGTAAAAGTTGAAAAAGACATGCGTGCGCCAGGATTCGACGATGTATTTGTCGTAGGTGACTGTGCATTGATGATCAACGAAGCGATCAATCGCCCATTCCCTCCAACAGCACAAATCGCTATGCAACAAGGTGATATGATTGCGAACAACATCATCGCGTTGATGAAAGGAAACCCAACTAAAGAATTTGTACCTGATTTAAAAGGTAGCGTTTGTTCATTAGGGGATTCTGATGCAATTGGTGTCGTATTTGATAAAAAAGTGACAGGTACTAAAGCGTCATTTATGAAGAAAATGATCGATAACCGTGCGTTATTCATGATCGGTGGTCTTGGACTCACGATTAAAAAAGGTAAATTTAACGTTCTGAAATGATTATAAAATAGCACTCGTTTTTGCGAGTGCTTTTTGTATGCAACAAAATAGCCAACAAGTCAACTATGAAAGCAGTCGAAGTAGGGGAAATCGTCTGTCAGATTTTAAGAATTCATGACATCTTAGAAGAACGTTGTGTGTACACTGTCTCATTCTATTGAAAGACTTCCCATCATCCTGTAAAATGTTGAGGTGATGAACTGGAGGTTAGCAAGCATGCAAACTATATCCATAGCTCAAGTGATGCTATCGATCTTGATATTTATTGTTATGTTTTTCGGTATCGGCTTTTTATTGAACATGCTATTGCGTATGACTTGGCTGATGGCTATTATTTATCCGATTATCGTGATTTTTATTATTGATGATGTGGCGATGTATGAGTACTTTACGAAGCCAGGCTATGCGTTTAGTGAGCTAGGGGCGAATTTAATGTCGCTTCATGTGGTAGATATCGTGATTTTGGCGAGTGGTATGGTCGGAGCGATTATCGCAGGATTTGTGATGAAGGTTTTACGCAAGATGGGGTATCAGATGTTCTGATGCTTTAATTATGTGGATGAAAAGAAACGGAACTGGACAAGAAGTCGTGATTTACGACAGCTTGTGACAGTTCCGTTTTTTTGTGCTTCTTTTAGAGTTTACAATATAACCGTATACGTAAGAATGGAGATGAGGATGCCGGTTAGGGCTCCGAAGAATACTTCGTTTGGTTTATGGCCTAGTAGAGTTTTGAGTTCCTGGATTTTGGCGTCGTTGTCTTTTTTAGGCCAGTGTTTTAGATCATCGACGAACATTTGGAAGTCAGAACGCATTTGGTTAATGATAACGGCTTGTTGTCCCGCTTGGTAGCGAATGCCAGTTGCGTCAAACATGACGATGACTGCGAAGATGGCAGATACAGCGAATAAGGGTGAGTCTAATCCTGCTTCAAATGCGATGGCAGTTGTTAGTGCGGTGACTGCGGCTGAGTGGGAGCTTGGCATGCCACCTGTGGAAGTCATAAGTCCGAAATCGAGTTTACGTGTTAATAAAAAATGAATGGGTATTTTTACGAATTGTGCAAATAAAATGGCGAATAGCGCTGCGAGGAGCGGTATGTTTTCAAAAATAGCCAAGAGATTCCACTCCTTTTATGTTAGTAGTTTTGCAAACAGTATATCATAATCTGTATTGAATCGTAGTAAAAACCCAACAATCCTTGTCGTTGGAAGTGCTAATCTGACTAGTCTATACTAGTATGGGGTAAGCGTAAAGAAAAGGGGAGGAATAAAAAATGATAAACGTAGAAACAGCATCCGCAATGAATCAGAAGGAAGTGGAGGTGCTAGTTGTAGGAGTACCTGACCATCCAGAGAACGTAGAAGGGTTTGATCAGTTCGTCGAATCATTCCATCCTTCATTGACAGACTGGATTAAATCGCATGATATTCAACAGAAATTTAAAACTATCACAAAAATGCCCGCCTTATCTAAGCAAACTTACGACCGTGTATATTTTGTAGGCGTTGGCAATCAGAAACAACTGACAGAACAGAAAGTACGCGAACTATTCGCTACTGTAGGTAAACAGCTACATAAGGATCGTGTGCGTACCGTAGGGGTCTGGACAGCGCCCTTCTGCAATGAAGAGATCCATTGTGAGGATGTAGCGTTCCTAGCCTCTGAGGGTATCGGTATGGGCTCGTATGCGTATGAAGGATTCCAAACCTCTTCTAACGAAGTAGATGTACCACTTACTACAGTAACGTTCATTACGAATGCTGATGAACAAAGCATCATAGCGGCAGGGGAAGTAGGAATGATCTCTGCGCATGCAGTGAACGAGGCGCGTACTCTCGTCAATGTGCCACCAAATCTATTGACGGCGACTAAGATGGCGGAGTATGCACGGGAATTAGCCGAAAGCTATGACTTAGAAATCGACATTCTTGGTAAAGCGGAAATGGAAGAGCTTGGTATGGGTGCAATTCTTGCGGTCAATCAAGGTTCAGTAGAAGAACCGAAGCTAATTGTGCTGAAGTACCAAGCGACTGAACAGTGGGAAGATGTAATTGGATTAGTAGGTAAAGGAATCACGTATGACACCGGTGGCTACTCGCTGAAGCCTAAAGACGGCATGGTAGGCATGAAAGGTGACATGGGTGGTGCAGCGGCTGTTCTGGGCGCTATGGCCATCATAGGAGAGTCATGGCCAAGAAAGAACGTAATTGCCGTTATAGCTTCATCAGACAACATGATCTCCGGCGAAGCATTTAAACCGGACGACGTCATCACTTCATTAAGCGGCAAGACGATTGAAGTGCTCAATACAGATGCAGAAGGTCGTTTAGTACTGGCTGACGCGGTGACGTATGCGAAGCAAGCGGGAGCTGAGTATCTGATAGATGTAGCCACGTTAACAGGTGGTGTCATTGTAGCGCTCGGTAACGATAAAACGGGTGCGCTGACGAATAACGAGGAATTCTATAAGCAGTTCCAGGAAGCAGCGGATGAAACAGGAGAATTTATTTGGCAAATGCCGTTAACTGAAAATGATCGCAAGCGAATTCGTAAAAGTGATGTTGCTGATTTGAACAACTCACCTGGACGCGATGGCCATATGATATTCGGAGGTGGCTTCGTAGGAGAATTTGTAGGGGATACGCCTTGGATTCATTTAGATATCGCAGGCACATCTGACGCCGCAAGCCCACATGTGCTTGGCCCTAAAGGCGCGACTGGCGTTATGGTCCGTACATTAGCGACATTTGTAGAGCGCTTAGCTGCTGAAACAGAATCACAAGAATAATTCACTCTAGGCGCTTTACCCATTCCTTCTTTCTAGTTGGTCATAGGATAGAGGGAAAGGGGGAACTTGGATGACAAGACATAATAATTACAGAGGTGGCTATGGTGGCGGTCGCGGTCATTATGGCGGTGGTTACGGAGGATTTGGTGGTTTCGGTGGTCCATTCCTAGGTGGTTTAGTTGGCGGGTTTTTAGGTAATGCTATTTCTCCAGGTTACGGTTTCGGTGGCTATGGTGGGGGGTATTATCCACCTTACTACAACAGCTATCCATACTATCCACAACCGTATTACCCTTATTATCCATACTTTTAAAAAAACACGCCGAGATGACTACTTGTCATCCGGCGTGTTTTTATTTGACTCTTTGCGGTGCTTTTTTGCAGCTTCTTTCAGGTCATCGCCAACCGTTAATTTGGTAGGTTCTACTCCTGCCATATAAGCTGCACGAGTCATCAAATGACCGCCAATGGGAGAAGTGATGAACAAGAAGACGATACCGAGCAACAGTGCGACACTGAAGTGGCCTTCATTCCACCAGAAGTGGAGGAAAACGCCAAGCAATAAACTCATAACTCCGAGTGTTGCACTCTTTGAAGCGGCATGTGCGCGAGTGTAGACATCCGGCAACCGCAAAATTCCGATGACTGTGACGATCGTAAAAATGATCCCCACTGTGACAAGAAACACAATAATAATATCAGCGATCAGATCCACTATCGATGATCTCTCCTCTCTCAATAAATTTAGAGAAGGACACCGTACCGATAAACGACATAATCGCAATCAATAGAATCGCATCGATGAAGAAAGGTGTATCAAACAGGATGGATAGCAACGCGATTGCCGAGATTAGCATGACGCCAATCGCATCGAGCGCGACTAGCCGATCCGGAACAGACGGGCCTTTCCATACACGATATAATAATCCGAGCATAGACAAGATGACCAGCACGAGACAGACTGAGTAAAATAGGTTCATCCTCGGCTCACCTCCATGATGGCTTTCTCGAATGTGTTCTTAATAGAGTCGATTGCTTCATCCACATCATCCACGTCGATCGCATGGATATATAACGTTCGCTGATCATCCGATACATGCACGACGACTGTACCGGGTGTCAATGTAATCAAACTGGATAATAGGGTGATTTCCCAATCTTTCTCTAGTTCAGTCGGTAAAGCAAAAAACATAGGTTGCATAGTAGAAAGATCCGGTTTTATGACTAGTAATAACACGGAAATATTCGACAAGATAAGCTCTTTTAGGAAAATCGCTGTAAGTTTCACTGCAGACCAGATTCGCCAAATGTACAAGCGCCCTCTGAAATAGCGGCGAGTCATAATGATCATCAACAGTCCGATGATATATCCAATGATGAACGTAGAAGGTGTCAATGAACTTGACATGAACATCCAAACGACTGCAATGAAGAAATTTAAAAGTATCTGAAAAGCCATTGACCTCTACTCCTTTAACACCGCATTTATATAGATGGATGGATCAGCTAGTACATCTGCTGCATCCGTCATATATGGCATAAGCCACTCTGCACCAACACCGTACGCTACCGTAACGACAACCAGCATGATAGCTGGAACCATCATCTGACGATAAACGCCTTTGTCTCGAGCAGGTAACTCGTTCTTTTGAGGACCCCAGAAAGCATAAATGAAAATCCGTATAACGGACAACAACACAACTAAGCTCGATGCGAGAATGATGATGCTGCCAATTATGTGATCCGCTTCGAACGCGCCTTTTGTGATGAGCACTTTTCCGATGAATCCACTTAATGGAGGTATACCTGCTAGACCGAATGCAGCGATTAGGTACATCCAACCGAGCGTGGCATGGGTCTTAATTAAACCACCCATCTCCCGCAAATTAGAAGTCCCGGTCACATAAATGATGATGCCGATCAAGACAAATAGTGCACCTTTGATCAACATATCATGAATCAAATAAAATATTGCCCCTTCGAGTCCAGCAGTATTCATTTGTGCAACACCGAATAAAATCACACCTACTGCAATGATGATGTTGTAAATGATAATTTGCTTTACATCGAAATAAGCGAGAGCACCGATGCAGCCTGCAATGATTGTCAGTAACGACAAAATCATTAGAAACTGATGTGTAAACCCGATATCGTGCACGAAAAACAACGTATACGTACGCGTAATCGCATAGACACCTACTTTAGTAAGCAAGGCACCGAACAATGCAAGCACTGGAATTGGCGGCGCAGCATACGAATTAGGCAGCCAGAAGTATAGAGGGAAGATTGCCCCTTTAATGCCAAAGACGATCAAGAATAAAATCGCAATGACCGAGATGATTCCCGGTTGATTAATTTCAGCAATCTTCACCGAAATATCCGCCATATTCAAAGTGCCGATAATGGAATACAAATACGCTACCGTAATAACGAAAATCGCAGATGAAATAACGTTGATCAATATGTATTTGATGGATTCGCGAAGCTGTCTCTTCTCGCCGCCGAGCACGATCAGTAAATACGATGCGATCAGTAGCACTTCGAAGAATACGAACATATTGAAAATATCACCTGTTGTAAAGGCGCCGTTGATTCCTGTAATCATGAAAAGAATTGCAGGATAGTAGAAAAACCTTTCTCTTTCTACACCAATTGACGAAAAGCTATAGAGGACGACAAAAAATGTAATACTAATTGTCGTCGTGACGAGCATGGCGGAGAACATGTCCGACACCATCGTAATTCCAAATGGTGCAGGCCAGCTTCCGAGCGTCACGGTTTGGATTCCTTCTGTCTTCACTGTCGCGATAAGCCACAAAGAAGCAACTAGACTGAGAGCCAATCCGATCAGTGTCAAAACTCTTTGGACGATCACTTGCTCTTTGAAAAACAATAAAATCATCGCGAAAAAGAAAGGAATAATGATCGGAAATAAAAGAAGATTAATCATGTTCATCATTCCCTCTCAATTCATTCATATTATCTGTTTGATGTACAGCATACATACGATACGCCATGACGAGCATGACTGCTGTCACACCAAAGCTAATGACGATTGCAGTTAAAATCAATGCTTGAGGCAGGGGATCTGCAAAATCTGTCACACCATCAATGAGTACAGGTGGCGCTAAGCCTCCAAGTCCACCCATCGTTAAGATGAGCAAGTGAGCTCCATGACTGAGCAACCCAGTACCTAAAATCACTTTCAGTAAACTTCTCGATAATATCAAATAGACGGCTGCCGTAAATAATATCCCGATGAGAATTGAAAGAATAAACTCCATCAGTCATCGCCTCCAATCGATTGAATAATCGTGATGGCGGAACCGACGACAACTAAGTAGACTCCACTATCAAATAACATCGCTGTGTGAAGAGACGTATGTCCGAATAGTGGTAAATCAAAATCACTGAATGCATGTGTGAAGAACGGCACATTAAAGAAAATCGAGCCGGCCGCTGTACCTAATGCAAGCAATAGTCCGATCGCAGTCATAATCGTAAAGTTAAACGGTAAAATTTGTTGAATCGTCCGTAAATCGAATGCCAACAACAACAGCACAATCGCCCCTGTTGTCAACAAGCCACCAACGAATCCTCCACCTGGTGCATAGTGACCCGCGAAAAAGATGTGGATGGAGAACAGGAAGATGATGAAAAACACTACTTTGGCTGTAGTTTGTAAAATAACATCATTTGTTTTCATCGTTCGGCTCCTTTCTCGATACACGTAAGCGAATCATGCCAAGTACCGCAATCCCTGCAATAGCTAATACTGCGATTTCAAATAATGTATCAAATCCACGGTAATCTACAAGAATGACGTTGACGATATTTCCGCCAGCGGCTTCTGACTCGACCGTATCTTTATAATACTTAGAAATCGAAGGGATCATTTTTTGTGAGTGGCTGGATAGGGCGACCAATGTCACCATCACACCTACACTCAATGAAACAATCAAGTTGACTACTTTAATGCGTTTCGTTTCACCGTGCGAACTGAGTGCCGGCAAATGCTTGAATGCCAGCAAGAACAACGCAACGGATACGGTCTCGATTACGAGTTGCGTCAATGCTAAGTCAGGCGCTTTGAAGATGACGAAGAATAATGCGACGGAATACCCGACACCGCCGAGCGCGATAATCGCAGCAAGGCGAGACTTCGCAAACACAACAAATCCGACAGACAAGATTAACACGATCGCATTTAACGATCCATATAATGTAATCGCTGAGAAACTATTCATATCGACAACAAATGCATCCTTAATGAACAACAGCGCGATGATCGAAACGGACATGAATGCGAACATATACAATAAGTATGTCCGGATCTTACCTGTCATATAAAGACGAGAAACTCGATTCAATCCTTTTTCACTTCCACGCATCAACGCATCATAGCCTTCATTCAACGATAACTTATCAGGCTGGATACGATAGAGTGGCTGCCATTTTGGAATGGTCAGATAAAGTAATGTACCGAATGCGATCACGCCAATAGTCAACCATAGGCCAACTGCTCCAAAACCATGCCAAGCTTTGACATGAATATCGATAGCGGAAGGGTTTGCGTACAATGTCGGTTGAATGGCCATGACAGCCGGTTTAATAATCCACTTACCAACTACGTTCGGAATGAAGAACACAAGAATGACGATCGTTGCCAAAATCATAGGTGAAATCAGCATGCCAATCGGCGCTTCATGCGGTTGTTTCGGCAATTTGTCGAATTTCTTCTGACCCATAAATGTTTTTAACACAAAATACAAACTGTACGTAAACGTAAAGACACTGGCAATCCAAGCAACGATCGGGAACATAATGCCCCATGTATCGAAGTTGAATAATTCAAAGTGTCGAAGCGCTACCATGGATTCAAGGAACATTTCCTTACTTAAGAATCCGCTAAACGGTGGCAGTCCAGCCATGGATAATGAACCGATAGCTGCAACAGTAAAGCTGATTGGCATCACGCTCATTAATCCACCGAGCTTACGAATATCTCGGGTGCCGGTTTCATGATCGATAATGCCTGCAATCATGAAGAGTCCGCCCTTGAATGCTGCGTGGTTAATCAAGTGGAAAATCGCCGCATACGTCGCAAAGCCGAACATGGCCGCCGTCGCATGATACGAGATGGCGCCTGCACCGAGCAATGACATAATTAATCCGAGCTGGCTGACGGTTGAAAATGCTAAAATCGCTTTCAAATCCGTTTGCTTCACTGCAAAGAACGAACCCCAGAACAGTGTCAGCAATCCGATTCCAGTAACAAGCCAAATCCATGTGGACGACGTACCGAAAATCGGCGTAAAACGTGCAACCAAATAAATACCCGCCTTAACCATCGTGGCGGAGTGTAAGTATGCACTGACTGGTGTTGGCGCTTCCATTGCATCCGGTAACCAGATATAGAATGGAAATTGTGCCGATTTCGTAAAGGCACCAAGCAATAATAAGATTAAAGCTAGTGTGAAATATGGTTGACTTACAAGTTCAGGAGCTTGCGCAATCAATTCACGAACAGAGAAGGTTTCTCCCATGATACTGAGCAAAATGAATGCCCCGAGCATCATCAATCCACCAAACACTGTAATCATCATGGATTTCAATGCACCAAAACGTGATTTATCCTTCGTGTACCAGAAACCAATCAATAAGAAGGACGAAATCGATGTTAACTCCCAGAATAAATAGAGCGTCATCGTGTTGTCAGATTGTACGACTCCAAGCATGGCGGTCATAAAAATCAGTAAGTAGACATAAAAACTACCTAGATCTTCTTTTTCTCTATCCATATAAAATACAGAGTACAATACAACTAACGAACCGATACCGGTGATCAATAGCGTAAATAATAAACTTAGACCATCTATGTACGAAGTAAATGCAATACCTAGTGATGGAATCCAATTTAATTCAGAACTAGCATGACCACCATCCATCACTAACGGCAAGAAACTTAAGTAATAGCCGAACAATACTAGCGGGACGAGAAAGACGAACCAACCCGTATGTATTCCTTTGATCTTCTTATAAGCAAAAGGAACAAGTATTGCGAAGATTACAGGTAAAAAAATCAATAACACGAATTCCAAGAGAATCCTCCTTCCAACCATATTCTTCACATATTCAAATTTCCATAGCGATATGCGTGGGCGTATTTGTTAGTATAGCGTAAAACATTTCAAATTGCATAGACGACAGTTGTCCAATTATTGCTTTATTCGACTTCCTTCTTATATTATTAGGAGGGTGAAAAAATATTTTTGAGGTGTAGTATGAAAAATCCATATTTATTCGGTTATTTGCCCTTTGTCACCGTACTGTTATTCAGTTTAACGTTCGGTGTCTACAGTGTGGGGGAGACATTGATCCTCTTTAAGGAAATCGGTCTCTATCAAGGTATGCGGGAGTTTTTATCGGACTTTCAGTTGCGAATATTTTTGTTGACTATGTATTCCCTATTATTCTTTATGTTATTCGCTGCATTAAAATTGATTGCGGTTACTATTCATGAAACGGCCTTATTATTTTTCTTGAAAGAAGAAGCGGATGCGTCATATAGTGCTTCGAAGTCAGGCGCAGTCATTTACTTTATCGGTGCGCTTGCTTCGGCAATTGGCATTCAATCCTGGAAGACATTGGTGTTAATCTTTCTCATCACTTCTTTTGTCTATTTCATTTATGTAATCTACAAATTAAGTCCATTTATGCCGTTAACGCATACAGTGGGTTTGATCTTCTTTCAAATCATCATCTGGAGTGTATTGGTGGCGGGACTTGTCTATATTATCTTCAGGCTGTATAACGGCTTGTTGGCCAGTATACCGTTAGCGAATCCGGTGAAATAAAAAGAGCCTTGCAGTTCCGAAGTGACGGAACTGCAAGGCTTTTATGGTCGCATCGTAGAGGAAAAAGCGCGCAGATGGATTTTTTGATCACGTAGACGTGGTATCGGCGTCGGTTTATCATAGCCGATCCACACAGCGGACGTATAACGATCATTCATGCCGATCGTCCACAAGTCTTTAAACGAATCAGTCGTTCCCGTCTTCGCTCCCGTATAGCTAGTTGTATATGGAATCCCTTCGCCTGTCCCGTTGACGACTACTTCTTTCATCAAGGAACGTATACTGCGAACTGTCGAAGGAGACCAAACCGCTTTTGACGTATCCTTCCACTTATATAGCACTTCACCTCGACTGTCCTTTACCGCGCGAATAGCATGCGGTGTCAAATATATCCCGTCAATAAAACTCGTAGTCGCTCCGGCAAGTTCGAGTGGCGTCACGCCATGAGAAAATCCGCCGAGTGCAGCAGGGTAGGAACGATCTGCTGCCACTACATGCTGGAAATGAAATGGAGCTAGATGAGAAAATGCTGTATCTATCCCTACACGTTGCAACAAACGCACAGCCGTCGTGTTATAGCTGTTGCGGAACGCTTCCCGTACAGTAGTTGTGCCGAACTGATAGTGGCCAAAGTTCTTCGGACAATACCCGTTGATACAAATATTACTACTGTTGACAGGTGTATCCGCATGATACGGGCCGCTCTCGAAAAACGGTGCATAGACGAGCAGTGGCTTGATTGCTGAACCAGGTTGTCGAACTGCTTGATAAGCTCGGTTGAAGTCTGTCTTTTTATATCCTGAACCCGCATACAGACTAATAATTTCGCGCATTTCATTGTCTATAACTGCAGCGCCCGCTTGAACCCCGCCCGTTCCAATCAATGCATTCAAACGATTTTCATCATGTTGCTGCTTATTTTGATCAAGAGCCGTTTCAATCGTTACGCCTTTACTGATCACATCACGGGTGCGGCGATTGATTTCATTTTGCCAACGCTGTCGTTCTTCCGGTGTCTTGGCCTTGTTCTTCGACACATCGAGTCTTTCTGTCTGCGCAATAAGGTCTTTTAATTCTTCCAATACATAAGAACTGTACATAGGATGAAACTGTTCTTTTTTCTTCACGTGTAATTTAATAGGCAATGTACTGTATCCATCAAATTGTTCTTGTGTAATCACTTGCTGATCAAGCATTACTCGAAGAAGTCGTATTTGACGTTCTTTTGTTTTGTCGAAATGTTTGATGGGATTATAAAGTGAAGGATTGTTTGGAATAGCTGCTAAAAATGCAATTTCTGCTTCATTTAATTTTTCGAGAGGGCGGCTGAAGTAATAGCTTGCCGCACCACCAATTCCGTACACTTGATTGCCGAAATACATTTCATTCAAATACATTTCTAGAATTTCATCTTTTGTCGATTGCTTTTCTAACTCTGCAGCGAGGAATAACTCTTTAAATTTTCTCTCGTATGTTTTCTCTGTTGATAAATAACGCATGCGCACAACTTGCTGTGTAATGGTCGATGCGCCTTGCCGTTTGTCGTCTGCTGCAGCATTGATCGTAAAAGCCCGAATGATGGCCGCGATGTCATACCCACGATGCTCATAAAATGTTCGGTCTTCACTTTTTAAAAATAATTGACGAGTAAAAAACGTCATGTCTCCTAAAGCGATCGGTCGCCGCCATTCAGTATATTCTTCCGCGAATAATTTGCCGTTACGGTCTTTCATTTGAATAGGGGAGACCATGGCGGGTGCTTCTAATTGCACTGCGTCACGAATAGAAGCGTGCAAAGTTTCAGTCTGCACCGTCTCCGCCTGGATTTGGTTTTGTATAAATAATAATAGTGGAACGCAAGCAAGCGTGATCACTAGTCCAATCGTTTGTTTCAACTTACTAGCCTCCCTGTACTTTCGCATAGCTATAGAAAAATATAACATATTGGAACAAGTGCCGCCTGAATCATAGGACATAAAAGCCCCGCAACCGATTAACGGTTTGCGAGGCTAAGATTATATGTGTTCATCTGCTTCAACTTGCCGGTCTTCCAAGAAGTGTTCGAAATCCTGTGTAGGTCGTCGTACAGCCATGGATAAGAACAGATACCCAACGATGAACAATACGCCTGTCACGACGAATACTGCCGGAATGCCGATATATCCACTGACAATCCCACCGAACATTGGCCCGATGATATTACCAAGGAAGCGGAAACTGGTGTTGTACCCCATTACTTCGCCTTGAACTTCCAGTGGAGCTTCTCGGCGGACAAGTGCTGTCGTCAGTGGAATCATACCACCTGTCGAAATACCAAACAAGAACCGCAACAAGACCAGTTGCCAAAGTTCCGTAACGAACGCTTGCGGGATAATGAAGACGAACGACATGATCAGCAGTAATCCAAGAATTTTTTCATACCCGACATCGTCGCCAACCTTCCCCCAGTACCTGGCAAATAGTAAATTACCGAGTCCTGTAGCACTGAACGTCAATCCAGCAAGGAACGCAACATTGGTTGCAGCGTGAGTCAGATCCGCTACGTAGAGTGACAGCAAAGGTTGAATGCTGAAATTCCCGACTTGGATCAACGTCGTAACGAGCATGACGTTGAACATCAGACGGTGTTTGAATAATCCGCCCAAAATAACTTTCCGCGAATACTTCGCCACTTTCCGCACTTTCACTCGCGCTTCTTCTTTAATTCCAAATAGCACAAGCATTGTGGCAAACAGTACGGAAACGGACGTGATGATGAAGGCATACTCAAAACCGAACGTATCCGCCATCATACCGCCAAGAACGGGACCGAATAACATTCCCGAGACACCGCCCATTTGCAACGTCCCGAGCATCTTACCTGCTTCCTCACGTGGCGTCTGAGATGAAATGAAAGCTAATGACGTCGGCAAAAAGCCTGTAACTAGACCCATCAGAAGTCTTAAGACAAAAAAGGTTTCTACGGAATTCACAAAGCCCATCAAAAAGACCGAAATCGTAATCCCGAAACCATTAATTAGCAATATGGGCTTAAAGCCAAAACGATCTGCAAATCGTCCCCAAATAGGAGACATAATGAGCGCGGTAATAAATGTAGCACCAAAAATTAATCCTGCCCACTTCTGGACATATGCATCAGAGTAATCTCCAAACGTTTCAATATATAACGACAGGAACGGCATAATCATCGTCATCGTCCCTGCTACAAGAAAGTTCGTGACCCAGATGATGATGAAATTCTTCTTATGTCGACTCAAAATTGTAACGCCTTCCTCCTGTGATTATTAGATGATTTATAGTATAAAACAATTCGGCAGTCGAAGGAAACATAGTGCTTACATCTACAGTTGGAGTGAAAGTGGTAAATTGGCTTTTTAGATTACGCTACAGTAGAAAGGGGGGGAGGGCTATGAGCGGTTGCAAGACGACTATGATCGTTCACGGCCTGTCATAGAGCGGTCAACAGAAAAGTATGAGCGGAAATGGATCGTGATAGAGCGCTTGACGGGCACAATAGAGCGAATACGCTTGAACTATGAGCATCTCTCACGCGAACAAACACAGTAGATCAACGTTTCCCGCTTCACATAGTGTGCTCTATCTCCACAAAAAAACTCTGTCAACTAACTGTCACAGTTACAATTATCGAATTTTCTAGTCATGTATGATAAACTGTTTTCATACACAAAACAGCATCAAAATGAACACGTATGCAAATTAGAGGAGGAATATCATGTATCCACAATTATCGACTGAAGTAGCAGAAAACGAAGCACTCGTTACAATGAACACAACAATGGGGCCTATCAAAATAAAGCTCTTTAAAGAGCAAGTTCCAAAGACTGTTGAAAACTTCTTGACTCACGCAGAAAACGGTTATTACGACGGTATTATTTTCCACCGTGTAATTCCTGAATTCATGATCCAAGGTGGAGACCCAACTGGAACAGGTATGGGCGGAGAAAGCATCTATGGCAACACATTCCAAGATGAGTTCACTATGGACCTATTCAACTTACGTGGCGCACTATCTATGGCGAACGCTGGACCGAACACAAACGGTAGCCAGTTCTTCATCGTCCAAGCATCTTCACTTGCAGGCGCATCAGCTTCACAATTGAAAAAAGGTGGCTGGCCTGAAGAGATCGCGGATGCGTACGAAGCAAACGGTGGAACACCACACTTGGATCAGAAGCACTCTGTATTTGGTCAGGTACTAGAAGGAATGGACGTAGTCGATAAAATTGCAAACGCAAAAGCTAACCGCGACAATAAGCCAAAAGAAGAAATTAAAATTGAATCAATCGAAATCCTTCAAAAATAAGAAGGTTTAATTCATAGGGGGAAACTAGCATGGACTTCGTTCTATTGATGCCGTTTCTTTATTTTCCTGAAGATAAATCAGAATACATTCCAGCAGCAATCTCTTTCGTCATCTTCATGACGCTAATGCTGTTCGTATTTCGTTGGATTCTTAAGAAGTCCAAACGGCAGGAAGAAGAAACGAAAGAGCTGGAACATCGTATTTTAAAAGAACGACAACAAATTAAAAATCAAGAACATCCCATCGATTGATCGGGATGTTTTTTTGAGTTTTCTCGGATGCTATCAATCTCTCTGCAACTGTTTTCTTTTTTCTTTCACAACACTGTGCTATCATTAAAAGAAAAATGCGAATCAGGTGACAAATCGTGCAAACCATCGAAATGAATAAAAAAGCGGTTGTACTTCTTAAGCAGTGGGATCCATTCCAAGAAGGAGAACACGCATATGATACAGAGATTGCAGATGTAGTGACGAAGCTTCATGAAGTAGATCATCCAGCTGACTTGGCTAAATGTATTCGCGATGCCTATGAGCATACACATGATATGTGGATACCTTTAGAGAAGTGTATGGATATATCCTATAAATTAATTGCGATTAAATATAAAGCCAACTCAATCGTCCAATATTAAATAGTTAACGCCGTCTTTTGGATGGCGTTTTTTTGTTCAAAACTTTGAAATATGGTATACTATGAAACGGCCGCAAAGGCAGACTAGATACTACTTTAGATTGGGAGCTGTTTTGCATGTCTCACAAATTTGCAGTAGGAGATGAGCTGTCCGGAAAAGTTACCGGAATACAGCCGTACGGTGCGTTTGTAGCGCTGGATGCTTCAACGCAAGGGTTAGTGCACATCTCTGAAATCACGTATGGGTTCGTTAAAGACATTCATGAATTTTTGGAAGTTGGGCAAGAAGTTCACGTCAAAGTACTGGATGTGGATGAAAAAGCGAGTAAAATCAGTTTGTCTATCCGTGCATTACAAGAGCCACCGAATTCTTACTTGAACAATCAACGTTCCCGTCAATCATTGCAGGAACGTGTAGATCAGCAAGACGCGGATGGCTTTAATTCATTGAAAGATAAGCTACAAGGCTGGATCGAACAATCCGGACGTTAATAAAAAAGGACTGTCACAGGGAGTGAATATAACTTCCTGTAACAGTCCTTTTTTGTGTTTTTAAATTAGTAAGTAACGTCATTAAAGTTATTTCTGCAACATCAGTATCTTTATTCCTTCAACTTCTTCAATCGATATTGCAAATTCTGTCTGCTCATACCGAGTGAGTTGGCAGTTTTCGTAATATTGTCATCGTGCAGCTTCATCGCTTTCTGAAGATAATACCTCTCCGCTTCTCGTAAATACTGATCAAGCGGTACTAACTTTGAATCGCTTTGTACAATGAAGTCTTTTGGCTGCGAAGATTCATCCGAAATGGACTCCACCTTTAACTTAAACTGCAATGGCAGCATATCAAACGTCAATGTATCTTCACTTGTACGCATGGAAGATACCTCGTCGAGCAAAAACTCCAGCTCACGCAAATTCCCTGGCCATTCATATGCACATAGTAACTCGCTGACTTTTTCATCGATTTTTGCTAACCCCGTTCCGAGCGATTCTATTCTCGTCTTCAAATAGGATTCGGCAAATGGAATAATATCTTCAGGTCGCTTACGTAGGGGAGGGATCCGGATAGCGAATGACGCGAAAAAGTAATAAAGCTCCTTTAACAGTGTCCCGGATGCAATGAGTTCAACTGGGTCATCTCCAATACTCGCGATAAACTGATGAGTGGATGATTTTTGCAAAACGAAAAGTAATGACTGTTGCAATGAAATTGATAAGGAGTCGATTCGCTCACAAAATAACGTCATCGTCAATTGCTGTTGTAAAGTTTCGTCAAGTTGCCGAATGATATCTGTATCAGCATGTAGGCAATGGAATGTGTGAAATACTCTTTGATTTTCCGAGGTTCCGTAGTGAATAGCTTCAGCAAGATTATCTTTCCCAACGCCAGTCTCACCAATTAATAATACAGGTAATCCTGCATCTGCCGCTTTTTCAGCAGTCGAAATGACCGACTTCATCGCAAGAGAGTGGGCTGTGATTTGATTGAATGTGATCGGTCCACGGTTTTTACGCAATGGTTGCAGAACGAACTTCTCCAATGCAGTAATATCTTGGGCAAATTCGATCGCGCCGATCAATTTCTGTTCTTCGTAAATAGGATAAGTGTCATTCATCGTTGTGATTTCTAATTCGTTCGTATTCCAATACCTCTGCTTCACTCGCAATTGTGGTTCTCCACTCTGCAACACTTTCATCAAGGTACTTTCACTTTTGTCGAAGTTGAATAGCTCCAATATAGAATGGTCTTTTATATCCTCGAGATTTAATCCTTCGATTTCCTTCATTTTACGATTGTAGACAAGTGTGCGTCCTGAATGGTCTACGGCATGTATTCCGATATTTGCATGATCCACTGCAAATTGATTGCATATATCTAATACATCTTTATAACTATTCATCAAAAACACCTTCCTAACGTAATACTTAACAGAATATTATTAGTAAAATACTAAAAAGAAAAATAAATGTATCAAAACACTTGCAAAGTGCAACGTTTTCTTGCATCATTATAAATGTAAACGTTAACAAACGCAAATATATTTTGCACTCTCAAATATAAAGGAGGACTTGATCCTAAATGATTCCATACAAACACGAACCATTCACAGATTTTACAGTAGAAGAAAACCGCAAAGCATACGAAGAAGGTTTTAAAACCGTAGAAAGTTATATTGGCCAAGACTATCCGTTAATTATCGGTGGCGAGCGCATCATGACAGATAAGAAGCTAGCGTCTACTAATCCTTCAGATAAAAATGAGATCATCGGGAATGTCTCGCAAGCTAGTCGCGATTTAGCAGAACAAGCGATGAATACGGCAAAAGAAACATTTAAAACGTGGAGAAAAGTGAAGCCTGAATTCCGTGCTGATGTACTATTTAAAGCTGCGGCAATCGTCAGACGTCGTAAGTTCGAGTTTTCTGCACTCCTTACAAAAGAAGCGGGCAAGCCTTGGAACGAAGCGGACGCAGATGTTGCAGAAGGTATCGATTTCCTAGAATACTACGGTCGTCAAATGCTTACACTAAAAGAAGGTATGCACGTAGAGAGCAGACCAGGAGAATTTAACCGATTCGATTATATACCACTTGGTGTAGGCGTAGTTATTTCACCGTGGAACTTCGCATTTGCCATCATGGCAGGTACGACAGTAGGAGCATTAGTGACAGGGAACACAGTATTGTTGAAGCCTGCATCTACTACAACAGTAATTGCATATAAATTCATCGAAGTACTGGAAGAAGCCGGCATGCCTTCAGGCGTTGTCAACTATATCCCAGGGTCAGGTGCAGAAATTGGCGACTATCTAGTCGATCACAAAGATACTCGTTTCGTTTCGTTTACGGGTTCACGCGAAGTCGGTACACGCATTTTCGAACGTGCGGCTAAAGTACATGACGGCCAAATTTGGTTGAAGCGCGTAATTGCGGAAATGGGCGGTAAAGATACGATTGTTGTCGATAATGAAGCAGACCTTGAATTAGCAGCACAATCTATCGTGAAATCTTCATTCGGATTCAGTGGACAGAAATGTTCTGCATGTTCTCGCGCGATCATTCATGAAGATGTCTACGACGAAGTAGTGAAGCGCGTAGAAGAAATTACGAAAACGTATAACTGGGGCGATCCGGTAGATAGCAAGAATACTGCAGGTCCAGTAATTGACCAGGCTGCATACGATAAAATTATGGACTATATTGAAATCGGTAAGAAAGAAGGACGTCTCATTGCAGGCGGAACTGGCGATGACTCCAAAGGTTATTTTGTAGCTCCGACAGTATTCGCAGACGTTGATCCGACTGCGCGTATTTCTCAAGAAGAAATTTTTGGACCGGTCGTGGCGCTTTCTAAAGCTTCATCCTTTACAGAAGCGATTGAGTTTGCGAACGATACAGATTATGGTTTGACAGGTGCTGTCATTACGAATAACCGTCACCACATTGAACAGGCTCGTGAAGATTTCCATGTTGGTAACTTGTATTTCAATAGAGGATGTACAGGTGCTATCGTAGGATATCAGCCGTTTGGCGGATTTAATATGTCGGGTACGGATTCGAAAGCTGGAGGACCGGATTACTTGCAGTTGCATATGCAAGGGAAGACTACTTCAGAGACGCTATAAATCGATTAAGAGAATTCGAGGAGTGAACAGAGATGACGAAAACAACAACTGTTATTGAAAAAACACAAAAATACGGTGCGAATAACTATAATCCGCTACCTATCGTAATTTCGGAGGCGGAAGGTGTCTGGGTGAAAGACCCTGAAGGCAATAAGTATATGGATATGTTAGCTGCATATTCCGCACTCAATCAAGGACATCGCCACCCGAAAATTATTCAAGCGCTGAAAGACCAAGCTGACCGTGTAACGTTAACTTCACGTGCATTCCACAATGATCAACTGGGTCCGTGGTATGAAAAGATGGCAAAGCTTTCAGGTAAAAATATGGTATTGCCTATGAATACAGGTGCAGAAGCAGTGGAAACAGCTTTAAAAGCAGCTAGACGCTGGGCGTATGACGTAAAAGGTGTAGCTGGCAATCATGCAGAAATCATTGCATGTGTCGGGAACTTCCACGGTCGCACGCTTGGAGCAGTTTCACTGTCGTCTGATCCTGAATATAAAAAAGGATTCGGTCCGTTACTACCTGGTATCAAGTTGGTAGAATACGGTGATATCGATGCATTAAAAGCTGCGATTACTTCCAACACGGCGGCATTCCTAATCGAGCCGATCCAAGGCGAAGCTGGAATCATCATTCCTCCAGAAGGATTCATGAAGGAAGCTGCGAAACTATGTAAGGAAGAAAACGTTCTACTAATTGCGGATGAAATTCAAGCAGGACTATGCCGTACGGGTGAAATGTTTGCTTGTAACTATGATGATGTTACACCAGATATGTATATTCTTGGTAAGGCACTAGGTGGCGGAGTATTCCCGATCTCTTGTGTGCTTGCAAATGATGACATCCTAGGGGTATTCAATCCGGGTTCTCACGGTTCTACATTTGGTGGGAATCCGATGGCTTGCGCAGTATCCATAGCAGCACTTGAAGTGTTGGAAGAAGAAGAGCTGGCGAAGCGATCTAAAGAATTAGGAAATTATTTCATGGATGAATTGAAGAAAATTTCTCATCCTGCAATTAAGGAAGTACGTGGCCGTGGATTATTCATTGGGATGGAACTAACAGAAGAGGCACGTCCGTATTGTGAAAAGCTCAAAGAACTAGGTTTACTATGTAAAGAAACGCATGATACCGTCATTCGTTTTGCTCCTCCACTGACTATTACTCAAGAAGAGCTGGATTGGGCATTGGAGAAGATTCGCACAGTATTTAACAAGTAAGTAACGTTCACCCACCCATCCGATTTCTGCATAAAAATAAATTCAAAGAAGGTTTGGAATTGATGGGTGGATGTTTCAACACGTCCGTGTTATAATGTGTCCGTGAAAGACAATACCAAACAAAGAGGCGAGCCATACAATGACAGAAAACCTGAATCTATTTACGTCTACACAAGTTGTTATAAAAGAAGCACTTGAAAAGCTAGGCTATGATGAAGGAATGTATGAACTATTGAAAGAACCACTTCGTATGGTGGAAGTGCGCATTCCAGTCCGTATGGATGATGGAAAAGTAAAAGTATATACCGGTTACCGTGGACAACACAATGACGCAGTCGGACCTACAAAAGGTGGAATTCGATTCCATCCTAACGTTAGTGCTGATGAAGTGAAGGCGCTATCTATGTGGATGACGCTAAAAGCTGGAATTGTGGATTTACCATATGGTGGAGCTAAAGGCGGTATCATCTGTGATCCGCGAGAAATGTCGATGGGTGAACTAGAAAGACTAAGCCGAGGCTATGTGCGTGCACTTAGTCAAATCATGGGACCTGCAAAGGATATCCCTGCACCGGACGTCTTTACGAATTCACAAATCATGGCATGGATGATGGATGAATACAGTAAAATTGATGAATTCAACTCTCCTGGTTTCATTACAGGGAAGCCAGTCGTACTCGGTGGTTCACATGGCCGCGAGCGCGCAACAGCTGAAGGTGTAACGATCATTATCAATGAAGCGGCAAAACGTCGCAACATCGATATGAAAGGTGCACGTGTTATCATTCAAGGGTTTGGTAACGCAGGTAGCTTCTTATCCAAGTTTTTACATGACTCCGGTGCGAAAGTTATCGGAATATCTGATGCATATGGAGCTTTGCATGATCCGGACGGTTTAGATATCGACTATCTATTAGATCGTCGCGACAGCTTCGGAACAGTTACTACATTATTCGACAATACGCTAACCAATGCGGAATTACTCGAAATGGATTGTGATATCTTAGTTCCAGCTGCTATTGAAAACCAGATTACAGAAGAAAATGCTCATAATATTAAAGCGGATATCGTAGTGGAAGCAGCGAATGGTCCAACTACAGCGGAAGCTACAAAAATCCTGACAGATCGCGGTATTCTACTAGTACCAGACGTATTAGCTAGTGCTGGTGGCGTAACAGTATCGTATTTCGAATGGGTTCAGAACAATATGGGCTATTATTGGTCTGAAGAAGAAGTTCGTGAAAAATTGACAGAAAAAATGATTGCTGCATTTGAAAATGTCTATAATATATCGTCTACACGTAATATTGATATGCGTTTAGCGGCATATATGATTGGTGTACGCAGAACAGCGGAAGCAAGCCGTTTCCGTGGCTGGGTATAATAACAACTAAAGGCATCTCCTCATATAAGAGGAGATGCCTTTTAAATTTGTTCAACGGATGAAGTGGAATGAGTTTCTTCAGCGGGTTTATGTCCGTCTTCCCTTCGCCAATACGTAAAGAGGACTTGTAACGCCATAAGACCAGACAATCCGATGATGATATACAGGAAGCGTGCTAGAGGCTGATAGGCACCTTCAGTAAGTTGTGCGATGACGTCAAAACGAAAGATTCCAACGACTCCCCAGTTTAATGCGCCGATCAGCGCGATGGCCAATGTAACTTTTTGCAGTGTTTCCATTTTATCTCCTCCTGTAAAAAGTATATCCTGTTTTTAGAACACTATACTTGCATCATAAATACATCTTTTTCATAATAGAGAGTAAGAAAGAGGAGGCGTATGATTTGGATAACTTTATTTTTAACAATCCGACTAAATTAATATTCGGTAAAGATCAACTACAACGATTGCCAAAAGAGCTTGAACAATACGGTAAAAAGGTGTTACTCGTGTACGGTGGCGGCAGTATTAAGCGCAATGGCCTGTATGACGAAATTACAAAGATGTTAAACGACAATGATTTCGAAGTAGTGGACATGCCAGGTGTTGAACCCAATCCTCGTTTGTCGACAGCTAAGAGAGGCGCAGACCTTTGTAAAGAACATAATATCGATGTGATTCTCGCAGCTGGTGGCGGTTCTGTAATTGACTGTACGAAGTTAATTGCTTCCGCAGCGAAATATGACGGTGATCCTTGGGACTTTGTAACAGGTAAAGCAACGCCTAAAGAAGCACTTCCATTCGGTACGGTGCTGACGATAACTGCAACTAGTTCAGAAATGAATGCGGGTTCTGTTATTACTAATGAAGAGACACAAGAGAAATACGGCTGGGGTGGGCCATTAAGCTATCCACAGTTTTCTATATTAGATCCGAAATATACATTGTCAGTGCCGCTTGATCAAACAGTCAATGGAATTGTTGATACGATGTCCCACATTTTCGAACAATACTTCCACACGGCAGACAACGCATTGTTGCAAGATGAAATTTGCGAAGCGGCATTACGCTCTGTTATGAAGACTGGCGAACAACTAGTAAAAGATCCAGAAAATATAGACCTTCGTGAATCCATGATGTTTGCAGGAGTTTGGGGATTGAACGGTTTCTTATCGATGGGAACAAGAGGGGACTGGGGTACGCATAATATTGAACACGCCGTATCTGCTGTCTACGATATTCCGCACGCAGGCGGTTTGGCGATTCTATTCCCGCACTGGATGAAGCAAACATTCCCCAAAAACCCAAAGCGCTTTGTACAGCTAGCTGTTAATGTGTTCGGTGTAGATCCAGCTGATAAAACGGATGAAGAAGTTGCAATGGAAGGAATCGACCGCTTAAGTGCCTATTGGAAGAAGATTGGCGCACCTGTCACACTAGCGGATTATGATATCGATGACTCTAAATTAGAGTTAATGGCTGAAAAAGCTGCTATAAATGGTCCGGTCGGTGGATTTGCTAAGCTTTCTAAGGATGAAGTTCTTACTTTATTGAAAGCTAGTTTATAATTCCTGATATTATGTTTCTATTGAATATGTAAAAAGACTGAAAACAACTGCCTGTAGCGGGGTTGTTTTCAGTCTGCAACGTCAAGTCACTTCGGCTTGGCGTTTTTTTATGGATAAATAACGAGCTCTACCGATTCTACATAAGAAAGTGTAGTTAGTTCTATGTAGAGTGAAGAGGTAGATTTTTTTGGATGTGCCATAAGTTTAAATTGCAATTCATGATGGTAATGATGTTCGGGTGTTTGGAATTGTCTAATACGCATATGGTCAATTTCCATGTTTTCTTCATGTAAGTATTTTATGAGATCATCAATCTTAGACTTTTGCGTAATGATAATCGTGCAATTTGCTTCTTTTGTACGTAACCGTTTCGGACCGAATCTGCCTAGCATAGGCGCGATTAGCTCAATAACGATCATTACACTGATTACAGTGAAGAATGCTTCGAAGTAAAAACCAGCCCCTACTGCAATACCAATTCCCGCGGCGCCCCAGATCATAGCAGCAGTAGTAAGTCCTGTTATATTATCGTTATCCCTGCGCAATATCGCACCGGCGCCAAGGAATCCGATACCACTGACGATTTGTGCAGATAGTCGTAAAGGATCCATTGTAATATTAATATCATCGCGGGACGGTACTAAATAGGCTGCTTCCATTGAAATGATTGTCAATAGGCAACTGAATGTAGCGATGACCGCGCTTGTCTTCAGTCCGATAGGTTTCTTCTTGATTTCTCGCTCCACGCCAATAATGATACTAAGTACGAGGGCGACACTGATTTTGATTAGCGCTTCTCCATTAAATGAATCCGCAAGTAATGTAAACATAAATTATCCTCCTTCACTTACAAAATAGGAAGATTACCTATATACTTTCTTTTATACGGCAATCAACTCGTACATGCCTCTCTTTCTATTGTAATGGAAAGGGAGATAGAAAGAGAAGTGATATTTTGAATAAACCATCAATTCATCCTTACATACCGATAGCGATTGGTGTACTTACTGTCGGCTTATCTGCAATCTTCGTAAAGTTGGCCACTGCAGATGCAGGAGTCATCGCCTTTTATCGTATGTTCTTTTCAGCAGTCATTATGCTTCCGTTATTCTTAATTTCGTATCGTAACGAGCTAACAACATTAACGAAAAGAGAATGGTTGTTTACTGCGAGCTCAGGAATATTTTTAGCAATCCATTTTATATTGTGGTTTGAATCCCTGAACTACACATCAGTCGCCAGCTCTACCGTACTAGTTACGCTGCAGCCGGTATTTGCATTGGCTGGCACAGCATTGTTCTTTAAAGAGATCATTACAGGGAAGATGCTCACTGCTGTTCTTGTTGCATTAACCGGAAGTTTTATTATTAGTTGGGGAGACTTTCAAGTAAGTGGGGCCGCATTATTTGGAGATATCTTGGCGTTGCTAGCTTGTGCATTCGTTACAGCTTATTTATTAATTGGTCAAAATGTGCGTAAAAGAATATCACTCGTGACGTACACCTTTCTTGTTTACTCCGTGAGTTCGGTTGCATTATTTATCTATGTACTCGTCATACAAGAACCGTTCTTTGGATATCCCTCATCTGATTGGGGCTGGTTCTTAGCTTTAGCAATCTTGCCAAATCTACTGGGGCACACATTATTTAACTGGGCAGTTAAGTGGGTGAGCACAAATGTAGTATCAATCGCCATTCTATTTGAACCTGTGCTTGCTTCAATCGCCGCTTACTTCGTGTTACACGAAAAAATAACTACACTTCAATTAATAGGCGCAATCGTTGTCCTGACGGGGATTCTACTGTTTATTATCGATGTGAAATCAATAAAGAAAAAACTATTTACGAAAAACACTTGATTTCTCTATACGATCTATTGTATATTAGTTCTTGTCGCTTCGGACGTAAACGAAATCAACGAAAAAAACTTCTTTAAAAAAGTTGTTGACTTCGAGAAACGCTGAGTGTAATATAAAGAAGTTGCTTTCACACAGGCAACAAACACGAACCTTGAAAACTGAACAGCAAAACGTTAACGAAATACAGTTTGTGCCTGGCTTGCCAGTGACATAAACAAAAATGAGTATCTTAATTGATGCCAGCAAATGAAACTCGAGCTAATCGAATTT